>DASVVJ010000853.1:0-11986 GCA_036389955.1 Myxococcaceae bacterium | reverse complement strand
AGACGGGCTACTACGGCTCGGACGTGCACCGGGCGTGGGCCGAGGCGGCCTCGGCGCGCACCGGTGGGAAGATCTCCCCCGAGTATTGGATGAAGTTCGACCCGTTCGGCGGTACGGCGGGCACTGGCCCCAAGGTGTTGCAGCAGGGCTCCTGGCCAGGGGTCATCTCCTCTATCGCCATGGGCCATGACACCGACTGGTCCCTGGGCCGCTACTTCGGCGCCGGACCCATGGCGCCGCTCCAGGGCGCTCCGGGCAAGGCGGATGACCTGGGCCTCATCGGCCTGGTGCCCCCCATGGGCGAGCAGGCGTCCCGCTTCGCTGGCGTCCCGCTGTACACGGACCCGCGCGGCATGACCGACTGGGTGGTCAAGCAGGTCAAGGACTAGAGTTCGAGGGGGGAGGGTAAATGTACTGGAAACTCCCACCCCCCCCTCCCACGATAACCCTGAGGCAGTGCATAATGGTCCGGGGTTCGCTGTTCACCGAGGTAGCCCATGTCGAATCACAAGCCGCCTCCCAAAGGCCGTTCGGAGAAGGTCTTCACTGCGCTCCAGGGGGACGATGAGTTCAGCGTGTTCTCGGTGGACCCCGATGCGAAGAAGCCCATGGTGGACCTGGCCATGAAGGAGACGGTCAACCCCGTGGCCACGCCACTGTCGCGGTCGATCCTGCGCCTGTTCCGCAAGGTCTTCGGCGAGTAGGCCTCACTGGCGGGCCGCAGGCGCGCACTGCCACGGCTGTTGGTGTGGCTTCGCCGAGCTCGAGAGGGAGATGCACTTCGAGCCATCGGCGCGGAGCGCCAGCTTGTACCCGTGCGCCCGCAGGGCGTTCTTCCTGGGCTCGAAGCTGATGGCTTTGCCGAACGCCCGGTCATCCTTGAAGAAGGGGCTCAGGCTCTCCCGCTGGCGCGTCTCCGAGAGGGAGAGGCGCGGCACCAGCCGGTCTTTTTCGACTCGCAGCTCGTACCAGGGCTTCAGCGGGAGCTGCTCGATCTTCGTTACCGCCACGCCGTTCACCGGTGGGCAGGTGCCCTGGCACTGAAAAGGGCTGTCCAGCTGAAACGTGGAATGGAACAGCAGTCCCTCGCGCCCAGGCGCTACTTCCAGCGGCCGGATGAACGGCGCGATCTTGAACACCGACGACTTCACCGTGTGCGCGGCCACGTCGTAGACGAACGCGGAGAGCGACTGGGCAGCGGGGCGATCATCCGTGTCCAGCAGCACGACCACCTGTCCGGGCCCTGCCAGGAACGCCACCGTCCCCACGCACACCGAGGGATGCTGTCTGTTTCCACCCAGGAGTTCGAACCAGGCGGTGTTTCCACCGAAGTCCACTTGGAGCGGTGACTTGCCCTCGCGTTCGATCCACACGGTCATGTCGTCTTCCACGGGCTCACCGGAGGGAGAGCGGATGACGACGGAGAACAGGCCCAGCGGGGTCCTGCACGGTGCGCGTTCCATCTCGTGGCTCGCGTCCTGCGCGGAGGCGGGTGAGGGCAGGAGCAACAAGGCGGCGAGGGCTGTCCAGTACCAGAGAGCGTTCTTCATGCGGGGTCCTTCCTGGAGACGAGGATAGACGCGCGCGAGCCCCGGCCGTGCAAGACTTCGCGCCGCAATGCACTCCGAGATGCGTGTGAAGATGGCGCCTGGCGGCCCCGAGATTTCGCGGTTGGCCTATGGCGTGTGGCGGCTGCTGAAGGATCCGGACGGAGCGGATGTCCAGCGCGTGCTGGCGAAGCTCCAGGCGTGCCTCGATTGCGGCGTTACCACCATTGATCATGCACCTCAAGCGCATCACCTCGGGTGTGGACCGCGGCTTTGGGCTCCGAGGTGCCGTAGTACCATGGCGTGCTGATGACCTCGGACGCCGCGCGACAGCTCCTGGATCTTGCCCACCGGAAAGCCGGACAGCGGGAAGTCAGCCGCCTGGACATCGACGAGCTACGCGGTGCCGCCGCGGGCCTGGTCGATGCCCATGGGCGTGTGACTCCCGCGCTTCAGGAGGCGCTCTACACCGTTGAGAGCACGCTCCGCCCGCGCTTCGACCGGAGCGCCGCCGCCGCCTTCCAGAGCTGGGTGGCCCACGTGGGCGCCAGAATGCGCGGTCCCATCACCATGCCCGAGGAGGAGACGCCCTTCTGGCAGCTCCAGCCGAACCCTCTGGCGGGATTTCGCTCCACCCCGAGCCTCCCCGAGGAGGTGGACCTGCTCATCATCGGCGCGGGGCTCACCGGAGCCTCGGCGGCCTACCACGCCACGGCCCTGGCGCGGGCGGGCCAGCGTGTCGCCGTCATCGACATGGCGGATCCCGCCAGCCAGGCCAGTGGCCGCAATGGCGGCAACTTCGAGCTGATCCCCGAGAACTTCCTGGGCCCTTACGAGGGGCTCGTGCGCGAGCGGTACAAGTTCCTCCAGGCCGTCTATCCGGGCTGTGACGAGCAGACCCTGACCGAGCAGGCGGACCGGCAGGCCAGGCTGATCCTCGGCTTCGGCATGCGCAACGGCGCGCGCTTCGCCCGGCTCGTCACCGAAGAGCAGATCGACTGCGACTACTCCCCGCACGGCTGGCTGCGCACGGCAGAGACCGCCGAGGAGGAAGAGGCGCTCCGGGGCGAGGTGGCGCTCGTCGGGAACGAAGAACTCCTGGTGTACTGGAGCAAGGAGAAGATCTTCGAGGAGTTGGGGCTTCGCTCCTACTTCGGAGGCCGGTGCGCGCCGAAGAGCGGCAACTACCACCCGCGCAAGTTCGTCTGCGGAGTGCTGGGGAAAGCGCTCGAACGCGGAGTGAGCCTCTACACCCGGGTGCGCGTGGACAACGTGGTGACGGGAGCAGGCCCGGACCCCATCGTCTGCACCGCCGAGGGAGACATCCGGGCCCGGAGGGTGATCGTCGCCACGAACGCGTTCACCTCGCACCTGTTCCCCGAGCTCGAGAAGATCGAGTGCTACCAGAGCCAGATCCTCAACCTGGAGCACGTGGAGGACCGCCTGAAGGGGATGACGGTCACCGAGAAGAAGGGCGACCTCTATTACAACTGCCCGCAGGCCACGCGGTACGTGGATGCCCAGGGCGTGCGGCGCGGCATGCTCCACGTGGGAGGAGGCCTGGACCGGCCCGCCCCTCCGCCGGAGGATCTCCAGCGTTCGGCCGCCGTGCTCGGGCTGGTGAAGGCGGGCACCGACCGGCGCTTCCCGGACACCCGGGGCCAGCCTCCCTCGCGTGTCTGGACCGGCCCCATGGCCTTCACTCCGGACCGCGTGCCGGTGATCGGCTTCTTCCCTCGCAGCGGCGCCGACCCGAAGAGCGTCATCGTGGCGGCGGGCTTCAACGGCTACGGCGGCAGCTACTGCGTCGAGGCCGGATACACCGCCGTGGAAATGGCCCGCTCCGGAGCGGTGCTCCCGGAAGTGCCGGAGGACGTCTTCTCGCCCCAGCGCTTCCTCGTCCAGGGCCCGCTGTTCCCGGTTCGCGAGGCCCAGCAGGCCCGGAAGTGAGCGCGGCAAAAGCGAAGGGCCCGGAACCCGGCGGCAGTGCCTCCGGATCCCGAGCCCTCGCGAGGCTCACTCAGTGAGCCGTGGGACTACTTCTTCTTGATGGTGATCTTCGCGTCGGCGGTCTTGTCGCCGTTCTTCGCGGTGATGGTGACCGCGCCCGGCTTCACGGCCGTCACGGTGCCCTTCTCGTCCACGGTGGCCAGCTTCTCGTTGCTGCTGGCAAAGGTGACGGCGGCGCCGTTGATGGCGGCCCCGTCCGCGGCCTTGGCCACGGCGTTGAGCTGCGCGGTCTCGCCGACCTTCAGCGTGGCGGGGGCCGCGTCGATGGCCACCGAGGCCACCTCGGGCAGCTTCACCGTCACGTCGAACTCCTGGCGCAGGGTGCCCGAGGCCGCCGTGATCTTCGTGGAGCCCGGAGCCTTGGCCGTCAGCGTGGTGCCGCTCACCTCGGCGATGTTGGCATCGGCACTGGTGAACTCGAGCTTGGCGTCACTCACCGGGCGGCCCGCGTCATCCTGCACCTGGCCCTCGAGCGCCGTCGTGGAGCCCAAGCCCGTCAGCGTGAAGGGCGCGCCCTTGACGACCACCGCGGCGGGGATCACCACCTCCACCGGCACCTTGGCGCTCTTCTCCGCGCCCGTCACGGTGATGGTGGCCGTGCCGCTCTTCAATCCGACCACCGAGCCCTGCCCATCCACCGTGGCCACCTGGGGGTCGCTGGAGGTGAACGTGAGCTGCGTGTCCGGCACCGGCTTGCCGTCCGCCGTCATCGCGGTGGCCTTCAGCGGGCTCTTCTTGCCCGTCTCGTTGATCGCCAGCGACGTCGGCTGCACGTCGATGCGCTCCACCTTCGTGCAACCGGTGGCCAGCACGACCGCGGCGACGAGCATCAGGGGACTGAACAGTTTCTTCATGGGTGTGGTGCCTCCCGCTCGCTCTCGCGCGAGCGAATGTGATGAAAAGAATTTGCGGTTCAAAAGAACGGGCACGAGGCCCGACTGCCCATAGCAAAACAAGTGTGTCAGTGCCTACTGTTCTCATTGCCCGTTTTTGACTCCCCCGGCTCATGACAGCGATCTCCTCCTCCGCCACGCTCTCCGCCCTCTGGGAGCAAGTCCGACTTCAGGAGCGGCCCCCGCTGCCGCTCGTCCGCCATGCGCAGGTGGAGGCGTGGGTGCGCAGGCTCCAGGCCGCCGCGCCCGAGCTGTTCCAGGTGGAGGTGGTGGGGCACTCGGTGGAGGGCCGCGCGATTCACCACGTGCGGTGTGGCCAGGGCCCACGGCATGTGCTGCTGTGGTCGCAGATGCACGGGGACGAGCCCACCGCGACGACGGCGCTGTTCGAGCTGTTCGAGTACGTGCGGCGCCACCGTGAGAGCCCCCGCGTCACGGCGCTGCTGGCCGGGCTCACCCTGCACGCGGTGCCGATGCTCAACCCGGATGGGGCCGAGCGCTTCCAGCGCGTCAACGCGCAGGGCATCGACATCAACCGGGACGCGCTGCGGCTGCAGACGCCCGAGGGCCGGACGCTCAAGGCGCTGCGGGATCGGCTCCAGCCCTCGCTGGGCTTCAACCTGCACAACCAGGACTGGCGCACGGCGGTGAGCGGGAGCGGCAAGCCCGCCTCCATGTCCCTGCTGGCGCCGGCCTTCGACGAGGCGCGCAGCGACAACGCCGGGCGCCTGCTGGCGAAGCGGGTGTGCGCGGTCATCCGGGATGCCGTCGAGCCGCTGGCGCCGGGGCAGGTGGGCCGCTACAGCGACGCGTTCGAGATCCGCGCCTTTGGCGACAACATGGGGCGCTGGGGGACTCCGGCCGTGTTGATCGAGACGGGCCCGTGGCCTTCGGCCGATCCGGATGCCGCGCTGCTGCGGCTGAACTTCGTGGCGCTGGTGTCCGCACTGGAGGCCCTGGCGAGCGGAGCGGCGGAACAGGCGGACCTGGCGCGCTACGACTCGATTCCGCTGAACGAGAGCAAGGGGTTGTTCCAGTTGATGATCAAGGAGGCCCACGTCTTTGGCGAGGCGGGCGAGGCCTTCATCGCGGACATCGGCGTGGCCACCACCCCGGTGGTGCGGCTGAAGCAGGGCGTTCCCACCGCCGTGGCCGCGGGCCAGATCGTGGATCTGGGAGATCTGCGGGTCTTCGGGGTGGTAGAGCTGGTGGACGGACGCGGGCTCACGGCGGTGCCGTTGCCTTCCGCGGGCATCCAGGAGGGAGCGCTCATCCCGCTGCCGCCCCGGAGCGCCTGTGAGGTGAAGGTGGGGCAGCCCGCGGAGCTGATGCTGCTTCGGCCCGTGGAGCCTGCCGGATCCTGGCGCGTGGAGCGCATCATCCGCTTCGAGCGGTAGCGGCACGGAGGCTCGTTCCAAGGGTAGGGGGGTGGGGTGTCCCCTGCGCCATGCGGTAGAGTGGCGAGTCTCGGGAGGCCCGTGCTTGGAACGTGTCCGCAGCGAAGTGGCGACAGAGGAGGGGACCGTCACGTGCCCCGGCTGCGGCACCGCGGCGCACGAGGCCCGCTGTGGCCACTGTGGCGTCGCGCTCCACGCAGGAGGCTACCGGGTGCTCCAGGTGCTCTCCCAGGGGCCGCACGCGCGGCTGTACCTGGCGGAGGACGAGGCGGGGCAGCGGGTGGCCCTCAAGGAGCTGCTCTTCGCGTTGCTGCCCAGCACGGCGGAGCTCGAGGCCTTCGAGCGTGAGTCCACGCTGCTCCGGGAACTGCGTCATCCGAACATCCCCCGTTTCGTGCGGGGCTTCACCGAGGGCTCCGGCGTGCACACGCGGTTGTACTTGGCACAGGAGCATGTGCCGGGCGCGTCGCTGGCCCAGGAGCTGGAGCGCCGCACCTTCTCCGAGGAACAGGTGCGAGCCATCGCCGAGGAGGTGCTCGGCATTCTGGATCATCTCCACCGGCGCTCGCCGAAGGTGCTCCACCGGGACATCAAGCCGGCCAACATCGTCCGGGGCGGGGACGGGCGGTGGGTGCTCGTGGACTTTGGATCGGCACGCAACCTGGCGGGGGCACAGACGCACCGGGCCACGCTGGTGGGCACCTTCGGGTACATGCCGCCCGAGCAGCTCGGCGGTACGGTGGATGAGCGCAGCGATCTGTTCGCGCTCGGCGCCACGTTGATCCACCTGCTCTCGGGTAAGGCCCCGGAGACGATGTTGGGTTCGGGCCTGACGCTCGACTTCCAGCGCCACGTGGAGTGTTCGGCGCACCTGGAGCAGTTCCTCTCGCGGCTGGTGGCGCGCAAGCCCGAGAGCCGTTTCGCCTCGGCCCGCGAGGCGCTGGCGTTTCTGCGGGGCCAGAGCCAGCGGCCCGGCTTCCACCGCAATGCCTTCGGGATCTCGCTGGCGGCGGCGCTGGCGCTGCTCGCGGCGGGAGCGCTGGTTTCCCGGTACGTGTCTCAGCCCGGCACGAAGGTAGTCGAGGCCCCCGTTCAACGGCCGCAGCCCGTCGCCCCGGAGCGTCCGAAGGAGGCGCCACGCCCTCCACCGGTGCAGGAGGTTCTCGCCGAGGGGGAGGAGGAAGTGCTGGAGGCGATTCCGCCGAGCGATGACACCTTCACCTTCGATTGGGTCATCGCGAAATGGGACTTCTCGCGTCCGGGCCGCTGGGTGCAGGACACCTCGGGACATAACCACCATGCCCTGGTGCCAGCCTCGGGAGTGCGAGGGACCTTCGGCGGCCTGGAGTTCCTGGGCACCACGGGAGTGGTGGAACTCGCCGACCGCGAGGACTTCCTGCTCGCGCCGCCCTTCACCATTCAGGCGCACGCCAAGGTGCTTTCCGCCAAGAACGAGCGGGGCATTCTCGTGAGGCGCGGAGATGCCTCTGGCCAAGAGGCGTTCGTGCTGGAGACGCGCTCGGAAGGGCTGCTGCGCTTCACCATGACGCAACAAGATGGCCAGCCAGTCTTCATCGAAGGCAAGCTGCCGAAGGAAGCGGACCGGCAGCACTTCATGATCTACGCGACGATCGATGCGCGCGGCGAGATGACCCTGTACGCGGGGTGCGAGCTGGTAGGGCGGGCGCAGCTGAAGGGCCCTCCGCGCCTGCGGCTCGATCCGAAGCACAATCCCCAGCTCACCATGGGGGGCCTGAAGGGACACCGCTTCGGCTTCCACGGCTCGATCTGGACCTTGGAGCTGATGCGCGGCGTGATGGAAAAGGTGGAAGGCCCTGGCTGTAGCTTCTCCCTGAGGTCGATCCGGTGAGGACGTTGCCCGTCCTGGGCCTGGTGCTGCTGGGTTGGGCGGCCTGCGGAGAGGATCCCCTGGAGGAACTCGAAGCCCGGGCCGCGGATTGCCCGGAGCAGGCGCCGGTCCGGCTGGGAGCGGCGCCCTCCACGGCGGTGCTGCTCAACGCGTACTACCTGCAGGAAGAGGCCGCGAGGGACCTGCGCCAGGGCAGGGCGGAGTCGCCCCTGCTGGAGGAGACGCTCGCCAAGGCCGGGGCGCTCGGGGCGTGGGGCATTCGCACCAACGGCTTCAATGACGCGCCGGAGAAGCACGGAGACACCACCGTCCAGCTCTCGCCAGGGGTGTACGACGAGATCAGCTTCCGGGGGCTGGACCTGGTGCTGACGCGTGCCCACCACCATGGGGTGAAGCTTGTCCTGACGCTGGGCAACTACTGGAATGCGTACGGCGGCACTCGCCAGTACGTGGCCTGGGCCGGGCTGCCGTCGCCTCAGGAGGGGGATCCGCGCTTCTTCACCGAGCGGGAGGTGATTGGCCACTTCAAGCAGTCCGTTCTCCACACGCTGTCCCGCGTCAACACGTTCGATGGGATTCGTTATGGCGAGCACCCGGCCGTACTCGGCTGGGAATTGCTGAACGAGCCCCGCGGCACGGGGCTGGACCGGCAGGGCACGGCGATGCGGGCCTGGGTGGACGAGGTGGCGTCCGTGGTGAAGGCACATGCCCCCGGCCACCTGGTGGGCACGGGCGAGGAGGGCTTCGACGCCTCGCGCCAGGGCTATGACGAGGCGTTCTGGGAAGGGGTGCCCGCGAGCTGGCTCTTCGAGGCCTCGGCGAGCTTCCGGCGGAACACGGCTTCGCCGTTCATCGACTTTGGCAGCGCGCACTTCTACCCGGAGCTGTGGGGCATTCCCGGCGAGGCCACCGCCGAAGCCGGGGCGCGCTGGATCTCGGATCACACCGCCCTGGCGGGAGAGCTGGGCAAGCCGCTGTTCCTGGGAGAGTTCGGCCTGCGCAACCTGGACGGGTTCCCCCTCGAGGAGCGGCGGGCGCTCTACCGGGGCTGGCTGCGCTGCGCCTGGCGCGCGGGCACCGGAGGCATCGCCCCGTGGATGTTCTCCTACGACGCCCGGCCCGACGCGTGGGATGACTTCACGTTCTACTTCCGGGATGGCACCACGCCGGAGGACCCCCGCAACCGCTATGCCGATCTCGTCATCGAGGCCGCGGGGCGCGCCGGGACCCGGTGAAGCTCCAGGGGGGCTGACCTCCGGGGTTATTGCTCTGCGTGCTACCTGACAGAAGGGTGAGTGGAGCCCCCCTTCCGTGGGCTGGCGCCGTACATGCGAGGGGCCTCCGCCCTCTGACGGATAGTGCTAAAAAGAGCGCTCCCATGGTGCACCTCGGGCCCGATCTCCCCCAGCCCCCGGCCTTTACGTTCGGTGCGCACGGCTCCGATGAGGAGCGGGCGTTTTTGCAGCAGCGCCTGGTGTTCTTCTTCAAGACGCTCTTCGCGCTCGACTTCGGGTTCTACGTCATCACCACGCTGGCCGCGCTGCTGACGCTGGAGCAGCCCTGGGTGCAGGTGCTCACCGCGCCCAGCACCTCGTTCCACCTGATCAGCGTGGTGGCCGCGTTCGCCGCCTGGCAGACGTGCCGGGGTGCCCACCGCTCCATGAGTGCGCTGCGCTGGCTGGAGGCGTTGGGCCTGCTGGGGACCCTCTACCTGGCGAAGCTCGATGCCTACAGCGAGGGCGATAGCCATTCGCTTCTGCTCGGCACCACCTCGGTGCTGATCTGCCGCGCGGTCATCGTTCCCACGTCCGTTCGCCGGACGTTTTGGATCACCCTGGCGGGAGCGCTACCGGACGTGGGCTTCCTCGCGCTGCTGCGGGCGGGGACTCCGGAGGGCTTCCTGCTGCCCGCGCTGGATGCGCTGCTCTGGAGCGCCATCGCCGTCATCATGGCGACGCTGACCACCCGCGTCATCTACGGCCTGCGCCAGCAGGTGCGGGATGCGCGCAAGCTGGGCCAGTACACGCTGCTCGAGCAGTTGGGCGCGGGGGCGATGGGGGATGTGTACCTGGCCAGCCACGCGATGATGCGCCGCCGCACCGCGATCAAGCTGCTGCGCGCGCATACGGACATCCAGGGCCTGGCGCGCTTCGAGCGCGAGGTGCAGCTCACCAGCCAGCTCACCCATCCGAACACCATCGCCATCTACGACTACGGCCGCACCCACGAGGGGCTCTTCTATTACGTGATGGAGTACCTCGAGGGCATGGACATGGAGCGGCTGATGCTGGCCGCGGGGCCGCAGCCGCCCGCGCGTGTCATCCACATCCTCCGGCAGGTGTGCGGGGCGCTGGAGGAGGCGCATGGGCTGGGGCTGCTCCACCGGGACATCAAGCCGGCCAACCTCTTCCTGTGCCGGCGCCGCGGTGTGCCGGACATGGTGAAGGTGCTGGACTTCGGCCTGGTGAAGCAGCTGGGCGTCGAGGAGGCCGGAGCGGGCGTGTCCCACGTGGTGGCCGGTACGCCGCACTACCTGGCTCCCGAGGCGATCACCTCGCCCTCCACGGTGGATGGGCGCAGTGACCTGTACTCCCTGGGCGCGGTGGGGTACGCGCTGCTCACGGGAGGCCACGTCTTCTCGGGACAGTCGGCGGCGGAGATCTGCTCGCACCATGTGAACTCGGTACCGGAGCCGCCCGAGATGCGTCTGGGCTCCGAGCTGCCGGCGGATCTGTGCGCCATCATTCTGCGGTGCCTGGAGAAGCGCCCGGAGGCCCGCTTCGCCAACGCGCGCGAGCTGCGCATGGCGCTGGACACCTGCGCGGACGCGGCATGCTGGACGGAGCTGGACGCCGAGCTGTGGTGGGACCGGAACGGCGACACCGTGGAGAAGACGTTGGTGCGCCGCAATCCGCTGGCCCTCACCGGGACACAGACGGCGGTCCGGGAGCTGGACGGGCGCGCGGCGGCGTGAGGGCCGTGCCGCCGGCGCTCCGCGCTTCGGTGTCTCAGTGCGACGGAGCCGTGGGGCCCTTGGGCTGGGCCTGGGCGATCAGCTCCTCGCGGCGCAGCAGCAGCAGCGCGTTGCGGTTGGGCAGGATGCGCACCTGGAAGCGCCGCCGGTAGGCGTCCTCGGGGCCGAAGACGCCCCGGTCGCTCACCAGCAGCAGGGCGGTGGGCACCACGTACCGCGAGGAGTTGTTGCCGTAGTAGTGCACCACCACGTGGTACGGCCCAGGTGAGGCCTTGCGCGCGTGGTACAGCTCGGGCCCCAGCCCGTCGGTGATGTCCCAGAACAGCTTGCCGCCCAGCGAGGTGTTCCGGTGCGAGTAGAAGCAGCGCTCGCCGTTCGGCTCGACGACCCAGAGGTCGATGTCCGTGCTGTCCGAGTTCCAGTGGGTGGTGAGCTGGTAGTCGATCTGCCCGAGGTCCAGCGCTGACCACTTGTCGCTGTGCTTGGACACTTGGGTGATCCGGTCACGCAGGAGGGCGGCCACGGGCTCCGCGCGCGGGTGGCGAGCCAGCGCCGAGAGCATCCGCGTGTAATGGTAGGCCGCTACCGTCTTCACCTCCTTGGGGTGGCGTGCCCAGTTGCGCGCCAGGACGATCTCGTAGTTGCGCGCGGCTTCCGGGTAACGGCCCGCCGCATCCAGCGCGAGGGCTTCCTCGAGGTACGCCTGGCCCTCGAAGGGCCGGTTGAGCCGCACGTGCTCGAACAGCTCGGCGGCCGCCGGATACTGGCCCAGCGCCAGCATGCCGTAGCCCACCAGCCGCAGTGCCTCCGGATCTTTGGGGCGCAGCTCCACGGGAGAGGAGAGGGCGCGCACCGCTCCCCAGGTGTCGCCCGAGAAGGCCCGCTTGCGCGCGATGGTCTCGTACACCAGCACGTCATCCCGGTTCTGTCTCCGGGCCTGGCGGTAGGCCAGCTCGGCCTGAAGACGCTCGTCGCCGCCGGCGTAGGGCTCGTCCTTCAGCGGCTGGCGCCGGAGCAGGGGAGACAGCTCCGCCTTGAGGTCGGTCAGGTTCCGTACCAGAACTCGGCCAGACTCGGGCACCTCGTCCAGGGCGATGCCCAGCAGCTTGTCTCGCCGCTGATCCTCTTCCTTGCGGCGCAGGCCCTCGAGGTCCTCCAGGCTCACCTGCTCCTTGGCGATGGCGTAGCGGGTGTAATCGCCCTCGGATTCCAGCACGAGCATGGAGGCCCGCGCGTTGGCCAGCCGGTAGTGCTGGCTGAGCGCCACGATCATCCGGTCCAGCCGCTCGTCATCC
>DASVVJ010000852.1:0-14312 GCA_036389955.1 Myxococcaceae bacterium | reverse complement strand
GGGTGCGGCGCGAGTGGCTCTCGACCAAGGGACTGATCCGCAACCCGGACGGCCAGGTGCTGGGGCTGTTCGGCATCTGCCGAGACCTGTCGGAGCACCGGCGCAGCGAGGCGGCCCGTAACCAGAGCGAGGCCCTGTTCCGGGCAGCGGCCAGCAGCAGCTTCGACGCGTTCTTCATTCTGAGAGGTGAGCCCGAGGGGCTGCGCCTGCTGAGTCTCAACTCGCACGCCGAGTCCCTGGTGGACTGCTCCGCGCGAGAGGCCGAGGGGCGGCTGCTGTCGGAGTTTCCCCAGGTGGCCTTCATCGCCCCCGAGCGCCTGTGCCAGGAGGTCTGGCGCACCGGCAGGCCCCACGACGAAGAGGTGGAGCACGAGCATGGCCGGCAGGGGCGCCGCTGGTACCGCCGGCAGCTCAACGCGGTGGGCGACTGCATCGCGGTGATGGTGCGCGACATCACCGAGCAGCGAGAGAGCCAGATGCGCCTGCGGCTCAACGAGCGGATGGCGGCCATCGGGATGCTGGCCGCGGGGGTCGCGCACGAGATCAACAACCCGTTGGCCTTCGTCTCGAGCAACCTTTGCTACATCGAGAAGGAGCTGCGCCGGCTCAACCTGGCCCCGGGCGATCTCGGCGAGATGATGGAGGCCATCACCGATGCGCGCGAGGGCGCCGACCGCATGCGCGACATCGTCCAGAGCCTGCGGGCGCTGGCGCGCGGGGACTCGATCTCCACCCATCCGATGGACTTGCACGAGGTGCTGGAGAACTCGGTCCACCTGATCTGGGGCCGGCTGCGCAGCCGGGGCATGCTGGCGCGGGACTACGGCGAGCTGCCCCCGGTGCTGGGCAACTCGGTGCAGCTGTCTCAGGTGTTCGTCAATCTGTTGATCAACGCCGTGCAGGCGCTGCCGGAGCGGGGCGGAGAGATCCGGCTGGTGACGCGGCTGCACAACGATTCGCACGTGATGGTGGAGGTACAGGACACCGGCTGTGGCATTCCGGCCGAGCACCTGGACCGGGTCTTCGAGCCGTTCTTCACCACCAAGCCCGTGGGCGAGGGCACGGGCCTGGGGCTGTCCATCAGCCATGACATCGTCCGTGGGCTGGGCGGTGAGCTGACGGTGAGCAGCATCGTAGGCCAGGGGACGACGTTCCGCGTGCTGCTGCCGGTGGCCGGGGAAGAGCAGGACTCCGACAGCGGTATGCACTGAGCCTGAGGGACGAATCAGGTCGCCGGTCCCATCATCTTGCGCCGCCTGCGCCGGGCTCCCGACACCAGCAGGCGCTGGTAGAGGCTGGGCATCAGGCGCTGCACGAGATCCACGACCACGGCATCCTTGCCGATGAGCTTGCGCCGCCGATTGCCGAGAATGGCGGAGAGAATGTCCTCCGCCGCGCGCTCCGGGGTGGTGTGGAAGAGCTTCTCGAACTCCGTGCGCGAGTTCTCGTCCACCCAGCCCTCGCGGAGCGTGGTCCGGGAGCTCCGGGCGATGTTGGTCTTGATGCCACCGGGGTGCACACAGGTGACACCGATGGGCAGGCCCTCGGTCTCCATCTCCTGGCGCAGCGTCTCGGTGAAGCCCTTCACCGCGAACTTCGCGGAGTTGTAGGCCGCCTGCGTCGGAAAGCCGATGAGCCCGAAGACGCTCGAGATGTTCACGACGTGGCCCTCCCCTGCCGCCTTGAGGTGAGGCAGGAAGGCCTTGGTGCCGTACACCACGCCCCAGAAGTTGATGCTCATCACCCACTCGAAGTCCTCGTACCGGGTGTCTTCGACGGTGGCGCCCAGCGAGACGCCCGCGTTGTTGATGATGATGTGAACGGCTCCGAACTCGCGAGCCACGTCATCGGCCCAGGCATGCACTGCCTCGCGCTTCGCGACGTCCACGCGGGCCGTCCGCACCTGCACGCCGTGAGCCCGGCACCGCTCGGCCGTCTCCGCGAGCCCCTGCTCGTTCACGTCGGACAGGGCCACATGGCAGCCCTGCCGCGCGAGCACCTCCGCCATCGCCCGGCCGATTCCCGAGCTTGCTCCCGTGATGGCCGCGACCTTTCCCTTCACGGTCTTCATGCCGCGCTCTCACTGCCACGCGCCGTGGCCGCCGGAGCCTTCTCCAGCATGTGGCGCAGCATCGAGGCGATTTCCAGCACCGCGGCCCGGCAAGCCGGGCTCACGCCGGTCATGTTGATGAATCCGTGCACGAAGCCGTCATAGCGGCGCAGTGTCACGGGAGTCCCGGCAGCCTGGAGCGCGGCGGCGTAGGCCTCACCCTCGTCCCGCAGCGGGTCGAACCCGGCGGTAATCACCAGCGCGGGAGGCAAACCGGACAGCTCGCGGCACAGCAACGGAGAGAGCCTCGGATCCGAGCAGTCGACTCCGGAGGCGCCGGTGTAGTGCTGGTGGAACCAGGAGATGTCCGCCCGAGAGAGGAAGAAGCCCTCCGCGAAGCGCTCTATCGAAGCCCGATCGACAGTGCGATCCAGCGCTGGGTAGAGCAGGAGCTGTAGCGAGGGTACGGCGATGCCCTCGCGGACAGCGAGCTGAGAGAGGGCCGCGGCCAGGTTGCCACCCGCGCTGTCGCCTCCTACCGCGATACGGGCAGGATCCGCTCCCAGTTCCTGGGCGTGCGCACAAGCCCAGGTGAACGCGGCGCTCGCGTCCTCCAACGCCGCGGGGAAGGGATGCTCGGGCGCGAGCCTGTAGTCGACGGCCAGGACATGCACCCCCGCGTGCCGGCACAGCAGCCGGCAGGCCGAGTCGTGCGTCTCCAGGTCTCCCAGGACGAAGCCGCCGCCGTGCAGGAACAGGAGCAGTGGCCTTTGCTCTGACTGCTCCACGGGAGCGTAGTGGCGGGCCTTGAGGGGACCTTTCGCCGTATCCAGCACCAGGTCTCGCACCGCTGCGACTTCTACCCGTTCGCCCGCGTGCACCAGGGCTTCACGTCGCAGGCGACGGCGGCCCTCCTGCGGAGTCAGCCCCGAGAGCGGTACAGCCCCCAGACGCTCACGCAGCGTGAGCAGCAACTGCACCTCGGGGTGAAGGGTAAGCCCATCCTCGACCACCGGGGGCTTGCCGGAGAGGCGGACCAGGAGAGCTGGTGGCAGGCGCAAGAGGGTGCACGCCACGCGGTGCTCGAGCCGCTCTAGAATGGTCAATGGTCGTTCGGACATGGGCCGACGGATGAAGCCATGAATTCCGGGTGGTCACCAGCCCCGTGGGAGCCCCCTCAGTCCTGATCCAGCCATCCTCGCGTGAGGTCATCCAACTCGCCCGGATTGGGGTGATTCGACTCCCACTGAAAGCGGTAGAGCGCCTTACGCGTTCGCTCGTTCCAGTCTCCAGTAACAGGCCCCGGATCGTACCCTTCGCGGACCAACCGAGCCTGGATACCGGCAGCCGTGTCGAGCGGCGGCAGGGCTTTGTCTCGCGGCCAGCGGTCATACATGGACAGGCTTCCCAGCGTCGTCCGCTCGAAATCCCGGCCCTCAGCCAGACCCAGCCTCTCGGCCACTCCTGGCCGTTCGGCGACCCACTCCCGCTGCGGTAGGAGCCCTCCTGACAGGCTGTGAAGGTTCAGCGGTGAGACTATATGGTGGGCAGGATGAACCACGAGCTCAACGAAGCCTCCTGGCGATGGCAGTGGCTGACGGCCGTGCTCGATTGGGGCGACTGGGTCGCGCTCGCGGACGGAGGCCTCCTGGTACGGGATAGCCAAGGCACACGCCGACTTCGCCCAGAGGATTTCCACTCAGAAGCAGTGGAGGAACTCCTACCGCATCGTTCTGCTGAGGCATACGTGCTGCTGGCCGACAGCCGGGTACTCGCCACTGGGGGGGCTGCGGACAATGGGCACTCGCTAGCAAGCACGGCGTTGCTCGAGCCCGCTCGCACCCATTGGTCCCCAGGCCCCACCATGCGCCGAGCTCGACACGCTCATGCGGTCGTGCGCCTGAGCGATAACCGGGTTCTCATCGCGGGCGGATTCGACCAAGGCGAAGAGCTGGCAGATGTCGAACTCTTTGATCCAGGGGACATGAAGACGCAGATGCTCCGCCCCATGGTTCAACCGCTCAGCCGATTCTGGTTGAGCAGCCTGGGAGGCTCCAGCGTCCTCGCGCTCGGGCGCAGCATCTCCCGCCTGCACCCGCCTCAGCGCTATGACGCCAAAGAAGACCGTTGGCACTCAGTGGCATACCCGCCCTCTGGACTCACCCTTCGCGGTTCGCCGATTGCCCTGCGCCAAGGCCTCTTCGTCGTCGCTCAAGGAACACGCTCAGGGCCCTGGCGCTATGACGCCGAGGAAGACCGGTGGATCGAACTTCAACCTCCTCCATCCTGGCGAGCAGGCTCCCCAGCCATGCTTCGGGATGGAAGAATCCTCCTCGTCAGCGAGGACTCTCTGGATGTGTGGCTATGCCATCCTGAAAGCAACCTCTGGCGTCCAGGCCCTTCCTGGCATCGCCCACGGCGCGCACAGCTCGTGCCACTCGCGGACCACCGGATATTCGCTTTTGATCCAGACGCGGACGGTCTTGATGCCCGCGTCGAGTGCCTCGTGCCCCGAGCGGATACCTTGGGCCACCTCCCAGGCAACGTTGCTCCCGCTACAGCTCCCATTCCCGAGCCGTCCGAGCGTGAGAGCCTGGACGAACTCCACGCACTGGATCTCGGAGCGACTGGCGAAGCAGCACTCTCTGCTGACACTGGGGGGCTCCCATGGGATGCGGACGACAGCTTTCACCTCGCAGAGTTGCGTGGAGACATCCACCGTCGCCCTTTCGGAGACGAGGGCACAAGGAACAGGGCCGAGCACTTCGTCGACCTGGTAGCGCAGCGGCGGGAGTTGGGCATCATCCTGCGGAGAACTGGGCGAGACGTCAGCGCCGCCTGGGTCAGCCGGCCCGTGGTGCCGATCAAGACCTGGGGTGGTGTCGACGAGGCCGCGCTGCTGCCCGTGCTGCTACATGCTCCGTCGATGCGCCAGTTGCGCGCGTTATCGGCGGATCCGATATGGCCACGCCTTCCCGAGAATCATCCTCTCAGGATGCACGATGACGAGCTTCGGGCCACCTATCTTCAAGAGGCCGACAGTGTCGTCAGGACAGACGGTCGCCAGCGCCTCGACTGGGTCCTCCGAGGGCTGAGCAGCGTGGATGGGCTGCCTCGGCTGCGGTACCTCCGGATAGGGCCCCAGGATCTGCCTGCAGAGCTCCGTCACGATGCGGTCCCCGACAAGCAGCGATCTCGCGGCGCTTTCTGGCTGGGAGAGGCTCGCCATCTCCTGGAGATGACACCTTCTCTGGGTGCTCTAAGGATCGTAGCCAACGCAATCCTCATAGGTGAACTCAAGTCCGCGTGGCTCGAAGACATATCGCTCCTGAGCGGAAGCTTGAGCAGCCTGACAGTCAGGGGCCTCGCACGCTCAACCCTGCCGCGGCTGCGGAGGCTGTGGCTGGGGTTGGGATGCGCCGCCAGAGCGCACCCGGAGGATACCTCCACCGCCACCCCGGACGATGTCGATTGCCTCCTCAACAGCGTTGCACTGGCTTCAGTTCGAGAGCTAGGGCTTCTCAATTCGCCAGACATGGACATCCTGGTGGCCGCGCTCATAGGCTCCCAGGTGCTGAAACAGTTGGAGCGGCTTGACCTCTCCCTGGGCTTATTGACCGATCAGGGCGCGGAGAGGATGCTCAGCGCCGCTGAGAGTTTCCGTTCCCTGAAGCAAATCCAGTTGCCCGCAGCTTCCCTGAGCGAGAGTGCACGAAAGAGCCTGCATGCGCACTTCGGGCCCATGGTCCAGTTCGCCGCCAGCCCTCACCCGCCGTAGACCGTGGTCCAGAAGTTGCCATCATACGGCGCTCCTGGGGGGTTGTTTCCGAAGAACTGCAGGTTTCCTGGGCTGGGTCCCGGAGCTGTCTGGAGCCCGCCTGCGCCGAGGACGTTGCGGACGTGCGTGACGCAGTTGTTGCTATGGACATTGTATTGCCCACCGCCCCCTCCGGTGACACTCCGATGGTGGTTCATCATGGCGTCGAAGTCGAGACTGCGGCCTGCGGTCTCACTCGTGATGATGTAATCCTGCACGGGTCTGTCCCCCATCCCATCGCTGCCGCTGAAGATGCGGGTACGCAGCTGCGCATTTTGGAGGTCCTGCGGGGTCGCGTCCCGGATGAAGGTGTTGTACTCCTGCTCGCTGCGGAACCGGCGGCCGGAGCCTTGGCTGGTCACTCCAAGGGAACTCCAGGTCCGGTTGCCCTGTGAATCCACGATGTAGATTGCGACATGCTGATCACTGACACGGACGACCGCCGTGTTGGGCGGCAAGTCTTTGAGATCCTGGGCTGTGCAAGACGTCAGCCCCAGCGGATCGATGCGCGTCAGCGGGTCTTCGACGTAGTTGTAGGCCCCCAGCCCCCCCGCGACCCCGAGCGGATCCGCCGAGAGGAAGCGGCCACTCTGCGGCGCGTAGTACCGAAAACGATTGTAATGCAGCCCTGTCTCGCGGTCCTCGTACTGACCCGGCCAGCGAAAGGGACAGTCGGTCTGCAACTCCTCCACGGTTGCTGCGCCGTAAAGGTCCATCTGCATTCGCCAGGCAAGGCCGCCATCTTCATCGAGCAGCTCGGTCGGCGTGCCGAGATGATCCGTCAGGACGCTCCACCGGCGCTCGCCCTGCAGTCGAGCCAATGGAATCATCCCGCTGGGCTCGAACATCCAGGTGATGGGAGCTTCGCCACTGCGCCGCTCGTGGATAGGCACAGCACCATCCCAGACCCATGATGTCGAGGCGATGAGCTCATCACCCCGGTAGACCGTCTTGCGTGTGCGCCGCCCCATCGGATCGTAGGTGAATGACACCCGGTCTCCGTTGGGTAACAAGACCTTGTCCAGCATGCCTGCGCCGTTCCAAACATAGCGGGTGACTTCGTCGCCGCGGCGTGCCTCGATGAGCTGCCCATCCTCGTCGTAGCGATAGGAGATGCCGTCAGCCTCCAGCAGTCGGCCTCCAGGCCCATATGTACGATCGCGCCGATCCGTCTGGCGGAACACGTTGCCGGCAGCATCCGGCACACGCGTCTGGTAGCGGCCGCCCGGCAGCCGAGCGCCGATCAGGCTACCGTTCGCCGCACGCTCAACCTGGAGCACGCCGCGTTCGGAATCCGTAATGGCTTGCAGGCGCCCTCCGGGGGACCACTCATACCGGCGCTCTGCGATCACTCGCCGGCCGCGGAGATGGGCTCGGCGCAGAGGCAATCGGTGGGGGGCCCACTCCGACTGGCTGTGGATCCCCCCTGGAAGCATACGCTCGAGTTCCTGACCATCTGGCCCACGCTTGAACTGCGCTGACCATGTGCAGCCGTCAGTCTCGACGGTCATGGCCTCAAGCTGCCCCAGCGCGTCGTGCCGGAGACGAGCGCGAGCCCCTTCGCTGCTTGAGTACTGAGCCCGCCCCCCATACAGCCCATAGGTCGAGGCCACCCAGTCCTCACCGCACAACTCGCGGACGACTCGTCCAAGCAAATCTCGCTCGAAGCTCAGCGCCACGTCATCGTTGGCGGCTTCCACCATTGCACCGGCGGCGTCGTACTTGTACTGCTCGCTGCGACCGTCTGCGTAGTAGACCTCCGTCATCTGATCCAAGTCATCGTAGGCGTACTCGGTCCGCTTTCCGCTGTGCCGCTGAACGGCAACCACGCGGCCAGCAGGATCGTACTCGTAGCGGCTCGTCCGCCCATCGAACGATGTCGCAAGACTCACTCGACCGACCGGATCGAGCTCATATCGGTAGGTCTCTCCGGCGGGATTCGTCACCCTGACGAGTCGCCCCTCCGTGTCATGTTTCAACTGGATGCGGTTGCCACGCTCCTCGATACCAGCGAGCCAGTGGTTTCCTTCATAGGACAACTGTATGTGCTGTTCAGCATCCCTGATCTGCACGACGTTGCCCTTGGCGTCGTAGCCGTACTCTCGCTGAAACCCCGCCGGGTCCTCGATTTGCGCAACCCGGCCCAGGGCGTCGTATCTCCACTTCAACACCATTCCTGCGGCGTCACGTTGCTTGAGGGGACGGCCCAGGAAGTCGAACCACGTGCGTATCTCACCGCTCGGAGAAGTGCGTACGCTCGTAAGGTTCTCGTGCTCGTCGTACGTGAGGAGGGTTTCTGTGCCGCCGGGGCGCAGGATCCGCCGGAGTTGGCCCTCGTCATACTCAAAACGCGTCGCTCCGCCCAGCGGGTCCATGCGGCAGGTGAGCCGCCCGCGACCATCGTAGGCGAACTGCCAGACGACGCTACCCGGGGTCTCGACGCGTACAGGCAAATTATGCGCGTCGTACTCCATCTTGACGGAACTCTTATCGGGCCGAATGACCTCCGTGCAGTTCCCTCGGGAATCGTAAAGACGCTTCGTCGTGCGCCCAATCGGATCGGTGACGCTCGCCTGTTGTCCACAGGCGGGATCCCATTCATAGCGCTTGATGCCGCCTTGAGGATCCATCTCCGCGACGACCATTCCCAGCTCATCCAGCGTGTAGGCCGTCACGTCTCCGTGACTGTTCTCGACCAACGTGCGGCGGTTCGCGATGTCGTAAGTGATCACGTGGTCGAAGATGCCGCCATCTCCCCATGTCCGGACACATCGTGCGTTGCTGCCATGACCATCCCACTGGAAATAGAACGACAACCCAGTGCGGTCGGTTTCCCTCACCAGCAGATGCCCGACGTATTCGAAGGTCTGCGCTTTTCCGTCAGCGTCGATGACCTCCACGAGATCGCCCTGCGGGCTGTACACGTAACGCGTATGGACATACCAGCCCTCTCCCTTTGAGACAGGCAGCTTGACGGACGTGAGTCTCCCTTGAGCATCGTGCTCGAAGCCGATCAGACGCCCCACCGAGTCACGGCACCACTTCAGCCGGCCCTGATCGTCATAGGTGAGCTTGATGGCGTGGCCGTCACGCATGCGCCTGACCTGCAGAAGCGCTTGCGTAGGATCGCCCCCAGCCACAGGCGAGAACTCCTGGGTAACGCCATCGTGAGCCTCGATCTGCCACCGGAACTGTCCCTGGGCGCGAAGCGTCAACCGCTCTAGCGGATGGTAGAGCGACTGGCCTGGTTGAATGACGTGCTCCGGGAGGGAGGTGGTGTCGAACTCGATCTCACGCCCATCCTCCGCCAGCAACACCACCTTTCCAGGCTCCAGCCACACCTTCTGATTGAGCGGGTGACTCCAGCCGTGGCCCAACACCCCATTCCGCCACGAGAGAGAAGAGGAGTAGACACGCTCGAAGACGAGCGGCAGAGGCCCCGGCAGCTTGAAGTCGATGTTGTCCGTGAACACGCGCCCCGTCGCCACATCCACCGGGTGGCCCGTCACGAAGCAGATGGCTCGCCGGAGGCGATCCCGGTACCGCTGCGGCGCGATGCGATCCGTCACGCTGCGCAGTGCCCTGCTGACCCGGGCCCAGCCGCTGCTCCTGCGCTGGGCCGCCCGAAGCGCGCGGAAGAGCCGTGCGCCTCCACGTGCCGCTGCCCTCAGCAGCCTCATCGCGCCTGCCATCAAGAGGCTCTGCGCGATGCCCGCGAAGTCCGGCACCATGGCCGGCATGTTCAGCACTGGCATCCCCTTGGGAATGGCCAGCACTACACTGGTAGGCAGCCGCACCGGATCGCTGCAGCTCAAGGCGATGTCGCCCAGCCGCACCCCGAGGGTGCCTCCCAGGCTGACGTTGAGGCTGCCGAAGAACAGCTCCGCGTCGTTGCCGGGCAGCCCCTTGGCAAACGCCACCCCAGGCACCGGCAGGTGCGGCATCGTCAGCTTGTTGGTGACACTGGTACCGCAGTTGGTGACCGGCAGGCTGTTGACCAGCACCAACCCCGGACCGCCCCCTGTCGCCATGCCGATGGCTGCCCCAATAGCCAAGCCTACCGGGTCGAACACCATGCCGACGAAGGGCATCGGCACAGGCGTCGGCACCGGCCCCGCAGGCGTGGGCACTAGGACGATATGGATGTCGAGGCCCAGAACCGGATCGAAGAAGGAACTCTGCAGCATGACGCTTCAGGCCTCCTGAACTCGAACGGTGGGAAGAATTTCCAAGGCAGCGGCCTGGGCCTCCAGCGAATCCGCCTGGGCCTTGAGGCCGTGCTTGCGACAGAGGGCCGCCAGCTGCCGTGCCGCTTCGGGCGCCGAGGAAGCAGAGCGCTGATCTGGAGGAGCCTTGTCCGCCGCCTCCAGCGCCTTCTTCCACGCGGCGGTGGCCTCCGCCACCTTGCCAGCGCCCGCTAGGAGCTGGCCGCACATGCGATAGCCCTCGATGGCCAGCACCGGCGCGGAGGCAGCCATCCCCAGCTTCCCTGCCTCGGCATAGGCGCGGGCGGCTTCGTCGGAGCGCTGAAGGACCAGCAACGTGGAGGCCTGGGCGAGCTGTGCCTGCACCGCCAGCTCCGGGAACTGGTACGCGTCGGCACGCTTGCGCGCGTCCCGGAACACCTCCAGCGCCTGCGCTGTCTGCTTCGCCTGGAGCACGTAGCCCCCCAGCACCAGCTCCATCGTCACCGCCTCCCGCTTCAGGCCTGCCTTCAGGCACATGTCGCGAGCTTCTCGCTGCTCGTTGACGGCCAAGGCGGCCTTCCCCTCGCGCATCGCGTGAGCGGCGGTGAGCACCTTGAGGCGGAGGGTCTGCTGGAAGCTCGGATCGAGCAGGGCCGACTCCACCTTCAGCTCCCGGGCCATCTCCTCGCGCTGGGCAGCGGACATTGGCTGGGGGGCCCCTTTTCGAGGTGGCGGAGCTACCCGCGGCCCCGCCGCTCCCACTGCTCGTGCCCCCGTAGCGCCCGCGGGCGCCGAGGCCATGGCTGCGAGCATCTGCGCCATGTCCTCTGCGGCCTTCTTGTCATCTGGCCGCGCATCCACGCGCTCCGCCTCCTTCGCGAGGGCCACCGCCAGGGGCTCGCAGTGGGGGCCATCCGCCTCCACGAGGATGAACCGGGTCTTCTTCAGCTCCGCGCGCGTCAGCAGTGCCTTCACGTCGGAGACCCAGCGCTTCGGATCGCGCACCCAGATCGGCGCCAGCACCAGCACCATCCCATCGAAGGGCGCGGTGAAGCGCCGCAGCGCTCCGTCCACCTCCAGGCAGAAGCGCGCCAGCGCGTTTTGGGCCTTCGGGATCGGCCCCAGCTCCGCCAGGGAGACACCCTCCCCCGCCTTGGTCAGCAGCGCGCGCAGCTCCTCGTAGTCCTCGCGCAGTTCCTCCGCGCGCCCCTCCCACCCGTCCTCTCCATCCTCGGTGGGCGTCTCCAGCACGAAGAACGGCGAGTGGTTGTCCCCGTGGTGCTCGCCCGCCGCGATGTGCTCCAGCACGGCCAGCCGCAAGGAGGCGTCCGTCGCCACGTGTAGCAGCTGCACCTCCGGCGTGATGATGAACCGCTGTACCGCCTCGACCACCCGCGTCAGCGGCTGCGCAATCGAGTCCATGTCGTCTCTCCCGCCTGCCGAACCATCGCGCTAGTTGATCTTCACGATCGCGCCGGTGATCTCATGGAGCGCCTGCGCCGAGGCGGCGATCTTCGGCCCGGAGCTCTCCACCCCCGTGGGCGAGACCTTCACGGAGCTGGCCGCCGAGCTCGCCTTGACCTCCTTGACGCCCGACAACTCAACGGTGCCATCGCTCTTGATCGTCACACTCGCCGCGCCGCACACCAGGGAGATCTCACTCACGGCCGTCACCTCGATCTTGTTGCCGTCGAACTTCATCTCCCCCGAGCTGTTGGTGATCTGGATCTTCTTGCTCGCCCCGTCGACGGTGATGCTGTCCTTGAGGGTAACGCTCACTTCCCCCTGCAAGGACTTCACCTCCGCGTCACCCACCATCCCGTACTTGCCGACGACGTGCTCCGCCTTGTCCCCCGTCACCTCGAGCGTGTCGTTGCCGTTGATCGTCTCCTCCCGGTTGCCCGTGACGAGCAGCTTCTCCAGCGTGTTGACCGTGCTGTCCCGGCCCCCGTGCAGCGTCAGCTTCTCCTGGCCCGTCACCTCCTCGGTGCGCGTGGCCTGGATGGTGATCTTTTCGTCCTGCTCCACCGTCTCGGTACGCTTGCCCTTGACAGTGGTCGTCTCGTCCTTGTCCACCGTCTTGGTGCGCTTGCCGTGGACTGTCATCGACTGGTCCCCGCCCACGGACTCCGACTGGTTGCCGTCCACCGAGTTCGTCTGGTTGGCCTTCACTGAGGTGGAGTGGTTATTGAGCACCACCTCGTTGAAGTCCTTCTGGGCGTGCAGGAAGATCTCTTCGGCGTCCTTCGCATCCTCGAAGCGCAGTTCGTTGAAGCCGTCGCTGTCCTTGGAACTGTTGGTGCGGATGGTGCTGCGCGTCTTGTGCTCCGGCAGCGCGTATGGCGGCGTGTTCTTCCCGTTGTAGACGCAGCCCACTACGAGAGGCCGGTCCGGATCTCCCTCCAAGAAGTCCACCAGTACCTCCATGCCGATGCGCGGCAGGAAGACGAAGCCCCAGCCGAGCCCAGCCCACACTTGCGCCACGCGCAGGAAGCAGGAGCTTTTCTCGTCCTTCACTCCCTTCCGATCCCAGTGGAACTGCACCTTGATGCGGCCGTGCTCGTCCGTGTGGATCTCCTCGCTGGCAGGCCCCACCACCGTCGCCGTCTGTAGACCCGCCATCCGCGCGCGCATCCGCCGGCGCTCGGGGCGGAAGGGCACGTCCAGCGGAATGCACTCGAAGGTGTTGTGGTAGCGCTCGCGCTCCTTCTCTCCCTTGGGCAGCTCGTGCGTGTCGCTGGTGAGCTCCTCTGGCGCATAACCATGGTGCTCCACGCGGGTGAGCAGGTACCACTGGTCCAGCGCGGGGTTGCCGTGTCCCGTCAGCTCGAACATGTGCCCCGGCGTGAAGCCCGTGACGTAGCCCAGGCCGTGCCCACGCTTACCCTCCACCTGGAAGGCCTGGCGGCGCAGTTCCTCCTGCTTCTGCGCCGGCTCGTACTTGTACTTCTTCTCTCCCGCGTCATATGGCCCCAGCAACGGGGCCGGGTACTCGTATGACTCCCGGTCCCGGCTGCGCGCGTCCTTGCCGCGAGCCTCACGCGTCAAGTCATAGTCCGGGTGCGTCCAGTTGAAGTCTCGCACCACCACGCTGGTGGTGTGCATCTGCTGGGTGAACTCGAAGTGCCGCAGGCACTCGTCCGCGGCGGTGGCCGCCTCCGGCCCCTTCACGGTGATGGGGCTGCCCTTCACCGTCTCGCAGGTGGGGCTCTGCTCATTCTCCTCCACCAGGACCAGCTCCTCCTTGTCACCGGAGTGATCGAAGAAGAAGACGATGCCCTCCTCCTCCATGAGGCGCAGGACGAAGTCCAGGTCCGTCTCCCGGTACTGCACGCAATACTCGCGCGGCAGGTACTCGCGGTTGAGTTCGATCCGGAACGAGCGATCAAAGGGCTTCAGCCCCTGGGTGAGCACCGCCTCCAGGATCTCCGGCACCTTCTTCTCCTGGAAGATGAGGTTGTTTCGCCGCTGAGAGAGCGCCCAGAGCGCGGGGACGACGTGAACGCGCGCCATCAGGTGACCGGCCTTGGTGCCGGTGTGCTCCACCCGATGAATGATGCCGCAGAGGCGACGGGCCCCTGCCTCGTGAGAGATGAGGACTTCAGCCGACGAGCCGAGCAACTCGTCCACATCCACGCCCAGTTGCTCGTTGGCCAGGTCCACCGTGCAGGTATAGAGATCCGAGAGCCCCTCTCGGGCATGGAGTTCCACCACGCGCCAGGTGCCGCCCGGGTCCGCACTGGACTCGAAGGTGAAGCGAACCTTGTCCAGGGGCTCGCCCCCAACCAGGGTCTGTGCCACCTCGGACAGCGCCCCGAGCCCTCCTGCTCCGCCCAGAGCACGCTCGGCCACATCCACCACTTGCCGCGCGGTCTGGCCAGCGCGTTGCACCTGCCCCGCGGCCTGCTGAACCTGGGGGATCTGCTGAAGCGCACTCTCCAGCGCTCGCGTCTGCTGGGGAGGGACCTTGCCTTCACGAGCCCGCTGCACCGTATCTTGAACTTCCTGTGCAGCCCGCTGCGCCTGCTCCGCGCGGCGCAAGAGGTCGTCAGCATCGGACATGCGGTCCCCCCCAGAAGCTTGCCAAGCCCCACTCTATGTCCCTCGGCCAGAACAGGGAGAGCACACAAAAGTGCTGGGCTCCGCCATTCCCGATGCCGTGTCTACAACTCAACCGGGACAGCTCGGCGGTTGGCCCTTTTCACTCAGGGGGTACTCGTCAGTTCCCAAGGCCGCCGCTCGTCCCGCAACAGTCCCC
>DASVVJ010000851.1:0-39885 GCA_036389955.1 Myxococcaceae bacterium | reverse complement strand
CCGTGGATGTGACGGAAGTGCTGGCGCTGGACGCACGCGAGTCGGATCTGCGTGGACGGAGCAGCGGTGAGCGGGAAGCCCAGGCCGAGGAGACGGCCGAAGGGAGCACCGGTTCATCGGGCCGCGCGCGCTGGCCGCTGTTGGTGCTGCTGGCCGCGCTGCTGGCGGACTTTTACGTGACACGGCGCAAGTAAACGGGAACACATGAGCCAATCCTCGCAGGGAGGAGACAACCATGCGCCGCCTGAGCCCAAACCAGGCCCGGTGCTTCAGCTGGAGGCGGTCGAGGAGCGGCTGCTTGTCGTCCTTGGACTGACGGACGGGATCGTCTTCGAGATGGACGCACAGGGGCGCTATCTCGCCGTCTGGGCGAAGTCCGACGCGTTGCTGGCCATGCCTCGGGAGCAGTTCCTGGGGCGCACGCTGGCCGAGGTGCTCGGCCCCCAGGCCGCCGCGCCGTTCATGGAACGCATCCAGCGCATCGTCTCCACCGGGCAGCCGGAGCGGTTCGAGTACAGCATGGAGATTCCGGCCGGGCTGCGCTGGTACAGCGCCGACGGGGTGGCGCTGCCACCCGGCCGCAGTGTGGGTTTCCTGATCCGTGACATCACCCGCTTCAAGGAACTGGAGCAGCGCCTGTTTCAGGCGGACCGGCTGGCGGCGCTGGGCACCCTGGCGGCCGGCGTGGCCCACGAGGTGAGCAATCCCCTGAGCTACGTCTCCACCAACCTCAACTTCGCCCTGGGGGAGCTGGCGAAGGTGCTGAGCAGCCTGGAAAAAGGCGCCGCCGAGCCCGCCACCCTGGAGCACACGGTGCGCGAAGCGCTGGACGCACTCTCCGAGGCCCGGGAGGGCGCGCTGCGCATCCGCCAGATCGTGGGCGATCTGAAGACGTTCGCGCGCGGTCAGGACACGGCTGGTAGCAGAGCGAATGCGAGGCGTGCGATCGAGGCGTGCTTCAGCATTGCCTCGATGGAGCTGCGGCACAGGGCCCAGCTGATTCAGCGGTTGGAGGACGTGCCAGAGGTGCGCGGCAGCGAGGCGCGGCTAGGGCAGGTGTTCCTCAACCTGCTCATCAACGCGGCGCAGGCCATTCCCGAGGGAGCACCCGACAAGAACCGCGTGGAGGTGCGCCTGCGCGCCGAGGGACAGTGGGTGGTGGCCGAGGTCGAAGACACGGGCGCCGGCATTCCACCGGAGCTCCACAAGCGCATCTTCGATCCGTTCTTCTCGACCAGGCCCGCGGGGGTTGGCACGGGCCTGGGGCTGTCCATCTGCCACGGCATCGTCACCGAACTGGGCGGAGAGATCTCCGTGCACAGCACGCCGGGCCAGGGCTCCTGCTTCCGCGTGCGGCTGCCCGTGGCCTGAACGGGTGAACTGAACGCCTGAGCCGTTGATCCGGCAGAAGCCCGCTGCCTGGTGTGATCCGCCGATCAGAGTCGTCCGCCTGCTGATCAACGAGGCGCTGGCGGAGTTTGCCGCCCGGCCGGACCGGATCGAGCTTTCAGACGTCGGCCCAACGTCTCCGGAGCCGATTTTTCGGCCTCCGGAGCGATTTCCGCCGAAACCTACAGGAGGTGGCTCATGGCCCGTCCCATGTGGAAGGGGTCGGTCAATTTTGGTCTCGTGAACGTGCCGGTGCGCATGTACCGCGCCGTGTCCGAGCGGGATGTGCACTTCAACCTGCTCCACGAGAAGTGCAAGTCGCGCGTCCGAGAGAAGCGCTTCTGCGAAGCCGAAGGCGTGGAGGTGCCCTACGACGAGATCATCAAGGGCTACGAGATCAGCAAGGGCACCTACGTCACCATCACCCAGGAAGAACTCAAGGCGCTGGCTCCCAAGGGCACCTATGCCATCGACGTGGAGGACTTCGTCCCGACCGATGACATTCACCCGCTCTTCTTCAACGCCCACTATCACCTGGTGCCCGAGACGAACGCGGCGCGCGCCTACGCGTTGCTCTCCGAGGCTCTGGCTGCCTCGGGACGGGTGGGCGTGGGCCGCGTGGTGCTGCGCACGCGGCAGCACACGTGCGCCGTGCGGCCCAACGGCCCCGGCCTGATGCTCTCGCTGCTGCACAGCGCGGATGAGGTGATTCCTCTGGAGCAGATCGACGGCATGCCCGCCACGCTGCCTCGCGTCAACGCCCGCGAGCTGGCCACCGCCGAGCAGCTCATCGACTCGCTCAGCGCTCCGTTCGACGCGGACAAGTACCGGGATGTCTACCGCGAGCAGCTCGAGGATGTGCTGCGCCAGAAGGCCGGAGGCATGGAGATCCGGGCGTCGCCCATGGCTGCACCCGAGTACAGCGCTCCGGAGAACCTGATGGAGGCGCTGAAGAAGAGCCTCGCCGCCACGAAGAGGGACCGCGACACCGAGGCGCCCGCCCGTGCTCCCGCACGCCGCGCGGCTCATCGCGCCACGGGCTCGCGCCGCGTCAAGACTCAGGTCGCTGCCCGCACGGCCAAGGCCAAGCGAAGCAAGACGCACAAGTGAGGCCAGGCTGCCCGGAGCCGGCTCAAGGCTCCGGGAACTCTCCCGGGGGCGGTGTCAGGGTCAGGATCACCATGAACCGGTGCGCCCGGGCCCGGCGGATGGCATGCGCCACATCGATGAGGGCTGCCTCCTCCTTCACCTGCAGGTAGAGATGCGGCACGGGATGGACAGGGGGAGCTGCGGGCTCTTCAGGCCCCGAGAGCGAGAGCACCCGCTCCTCCTGCCCCTCGCGAAGAGGCCACCGTGAGAGGCGCACCTCGCGCTCCGTTCCGACTTCACCCACCCAGACGGGAGGGGCAGGGCTGTAGCGTGTGGCCTGCACCGCTTTGAAAGCCCACGGCAGATTCACCTCAACGGACCCGGGGCGCGCGTCCATGAGGGTCACCAGGCGTTGCAGGAAAGGGTGCGCGGGAAGCTGGGAGCGCAGCTGGCGAGAGACGTTGTTCAGGTGATCGGGGTTCCTCTGCGTCAGCAGGATCAGCCCGTGCAGCTTCGCCGCGCTGCTCGCGGCGAGCAGCCGCCGGAACTGCTGCGTCGTCACCCGCTCCTCCAACGCCAGCGTCAGGGTGTTCCAGTCGCCCTTGATGAGCGAGTCTTGCTTTCGCATCAGGCGAGCAGGACGCCGCTCGACTTCCTCGTACGCGTCCCGCAGGAAGCCAGCAAGCGGCTGATCCCCCGCGCTCCACTCCAGGCGGGTGCCAGCAGGCCCGGTCAGCTCGTGCGCGGTGACGATGACGTCCACCTGGTTAGCGGGCCAGCCCTCCCCGCCGAAGGGCAGCAGCCGGAACTCGGGTGGCACCAACCGGGGCTGCAGCACGGCTTCGAGGAACCGCTCCAGCCGGGGCAGGACACGGCTGTTCGCCCAGAGGGTGCCTGCCACCAGGAGCGCGAGAGTCCCCAGCGCCGCGAGGCCGGCGAAGTCCCTCGGCCGCCGTGTCAGCTGGTAGACCCCCATGGCTCCCATTCCCAGGGCGAGTGCCCTCAGCGCCCAGGGACGCAGCAAGGCGATGCCGCTGAGTTCTTTCACTCCGAGGGCGAACTGATCAGCCGCCTCCTCGCGGACGCTCATGAACAGCACCGACCACTCCTCCAGCACCCAGGCAAGTCCCCTGTCCTCGGAGATGTGCGTGAGTCCCACGCCCACCACCAACAGCAGCACCAGGGCTTCGAGCGTCCGCGGGATGAGGGTGGAGGCAGTGCCTTCCTCGGTGGCATTCAGGCTTCCCACGCCGTTGATGAGGAGCCCTCCCACGCAGGCCACCAGCAGGGTGGCGGTGGTCCAGGTGCCCAGCAGCAGCATCCACAACGGATCGCTGGCCCTGACGACGAGGACGTTGATCTGATTGGTCAGATCAAGCTGGGCGACGAACTCCTGGATCCCCTGTAAGTGGTAGAGCCCCAGCCCGATGCTCCCGACCCAGGGCAGCAGCGCGAGCGTGACGGGCAGCAGCAGCGGCACCTCATGCCCGGAGCCCAGGAAGTAAAGAGTGGCGGCGAGGCCCAGGGTGCACGCCAGGGAGAGCCAGACGAAGAGGCCCCAGGGCTCCCGCATCATCCCGAGGACATAGAGGGACTTATCCGAGCCTCCCTGCTGGAGGATGAACAGGGTGAGCGAGAAGGGGGGGAGCAACACCGGCAGCGCGCCCGCGAAGAGACCTGCAACGGGGCGTGGCGCCTGGGGCGTGAACATGAAGCCCGTACCGTAGGACAGGCGGTTCTTCGGGACCATCTGGAACGGGACAGGCGGCTACTCCAGTGCCCACCCATGAGGTAGGATGGCCCCATGGAACGCAATGCCCTGCCAGCGCGAGATCCGGCCGCACTCCCCACGGGAGCGCGCATAGGGCCGTGGCGCGTGGTGGGCTGGCGGGGCCGCGGCAGCTACGGAGCCGTGTATCGTGTCGTGCGGGAGGGAGGCGAGGAGGCACGGCCCGTGGCACTCAAGCTGGCGTTACATCCGGAAGATCCGCGCTTCGAGCGCGAGGCGAGGTTGATGGCTCGCGTCCGTCACCCGGGCATCCCACGCCTGCTGGGCCAGGGAGCCTGGCGGCACCCTTCTGGCGCTTCGCACCCGTACCTCGCCATGGAATGGGTGCACGGCATTGCCCTCTATGACTGGGCCTCCGTGCGCAATCCGTCCTCGCGGCAAGCGCTCCGGGTGCTGGCGCAGGCGGCCCGGGCGCTCGAGGCGGTCCACGCCGCCAAGGCGGCTCACCGCGACGTCAAGGGAGGCAACGTGCTGGTAAGGCCCGGGGATGGCAGGGTCTTCCTGACGGACTTCGGCTCGGGGCACTACGCGGGGGCCGCGCCGCTCACCCGGCAGCAGCTCCCGCCCAGCACGCCCGCCTACCGCAGCCCCGAGGCGTGGCGGTTCGTCCTGCACTTCCGGGATCAACCCTCCGCGCGCTACGTCGCCACGGCCGCGGATGATCTCTTCGCGCTCGGCGTCACCGCGTACCGCCTGGTGACGGACGAGTACCCACCGTCCACGGCACCCGGGGAGGACACGGCCGGTGTGTGGCGCATGGGCGGCGAGGGCCCGAGGGCTCCGGTGGCGGTCAACTACCGGGTGGAGCCGCGGCTCAGCGCGCTCGTCATGAGGATGCTCTCCGTGAATCCCAAGGAGAGAGGAACCGCCGGAGCGCTGGCGGCGGAGCTGGAGCAGGCCGCGGAGAACGCGGGCCCGCACGCGGATCATCCGCTCTTCGCCGTGGAGGAGCAGGCGTCCCATGCCGTGCATTCAGGGGATGTGCCGTTCACGGTGCTGCTCAAGCACGGCCTGCGGCAGCGTGACCCGCAGGTGCTGCAGCTCTCGGCCCGGTACGATGAGGCCGAGAGGGCTGAAATCGAGCGCCTGGCGGCGGAGGACCTTGCCCGCTCCAAGGCTCGCACCGAGCGCGAACCCTTCCTGGCTCCGGCTCGCTTCTGGCGCTACTTCGGAGCCGTGGCTGTCGCGGCGTGTCTAATGATGATCGCAATCTGGCCACGGGTGGCTCGGGAACCGGTGGAGGCGCCTGCTGCCGACAGCCCGGACGGCGGGACAGCAGGTCTGGCGGATGAGGCAGAACTCCCTGCCGTGGAGATGAACAGGCCCACCTCGCGCGCGAGCGGCATCCGGGTGGACATCCCGGCCAAGCCGTTCGATTGGCAGCAAAGGCCGCCGTGCGAGAGGGGCCAGGTCGAAATTCGCGGAGGGTGTTGGTTCAGATTGAAGGATCCGGCGCCGGACTGTCCGCAACGCTCCTACGAGTGGAAGGGCGGCTGCTTCGTTCCCGTCACGGTCGCGCAGCGCCCCGCCACCTCGGACCCGCAGTAGGGAACTCGCGCTGGGCCCAGGACGTCTGGTGAGCAGGGGCAGGCCCGCTGCGCCCACCCCGGAAGCATGTGCGTCCCACAGCGCCTGGAGTGTGCCACAGGCCTGCTGCCCACGGGCCCGAAGCCACCCAGGCTGGGGTCCGGGCAGAGTTGTCGCGAACCTGTCCAACAGTCGGACCGTCGATTTAACGGACAGGTTGGTGCGAAGTGCAGCCGCCGGGGCCTGACCGCCTGCGTCCGTCACCCGCTGAGTCGGCCATACGCCAGCGGTGACAGCGCCTGGGGAGCGCAGGCCTTCGGACCCGGATGGGGGGCTGGGTTGTCCGTCTTCGGTGCCACCTGCCCAGGAGCGCATCGCACCCGGGCAGTAGTAGAGTGCACCCCACTCTCGATGAGCTTCTCTCTCCCGCAGGCGCTGGTGCTGCTCATTCCGCTCGGGCTCTTCCTCTGGAAGCGCGGAGCGCGTCCCGGCCCGCCCATGCCCCTGCGGTGGGTGCTGCTGGTGCTCGCCGTGGGGGCACTCGCTGGGCCCGAGCTGCTGCTGCGCGACGCGGGCAGTGACATCGTCGTGGTGGTGGACCGCTCGCGCTCCATGCCTCAGGACGCCGACCGCGTCTCGCTCGAGCTGCTCAAGCTGCTGGAGGCCCAGCGGCGGCCGGGGGATCGGCTGGGCGTCATCTCCTTCGGCCGCGAGGCCCGTGTCGAGCAGCCGCTGAGCGCCGCGGGCGTCTTCGGAGGCTACTCCCGGCCCGTGGATGTGGATGCCTCGGACCTCTCGTCCGCGCTGGACGCGGCGGGTGCCCTCATTCCGCCGGATCGCACCGGCCGGGTGCTCGTAATGTCCGACGGGCGGGCCACCGGCGCGGATGCACGCGGCGCGGCACGGCGGCTGGCGGCCCGGGGCATCTCCGTGGACTTCCGCCACGTGGCGCGTGAGGAGGTGCCGCTGGACCTGGCCGTTGTCTCGCTGGACGTGCCCTCGACGGTGGCGGTCCGCGAGCCCTTCCAGTTCTCCGGCGTGGTGGTGGCCTCGGGCCCTGTCGCCGGCACGGTGCGCCTGGAGCGCAACGGCCAGGTGCTGCTCAAGGGGCCCTTCGAGTTCCGCCCCGGCCCCAACGTGCTGCCGTTCCGGGACCTGGTGGAGAAGGAGGGGCTGGCCAGCTACCGCCTGGTGATCGAAGCCCCTGGAGATGGCGTGGTGGAGAACGACGAGGGCCGTGCGGTGCTGCGCGTGGAGGGCCCTCCGCGCGTGCTGCTGCTCACCCGCCAGCCGAAGGGCGCGCTGGCCCAGGCGCTGGAGGCCGCCGGAATGCGGCTGGAGGTCCGCGAACCCTTCCCGCTCTCGCTGGACGTGCTGGATGGCGTGGGCGCGGTGGTGCTGGAGAACGTGGACGCCAACTCCCTGAGCGAGCCCGGGCTCAACGCGCTGGCCGCGTACGTGGAGCAGGCCGGCGGCGGGCTGGTGATGACGGGAGGCCAGGACAGCTTCGGCCAGGGTGGCTTCCGGCGCTCGGTGCTGGAGCCGGTGCTGCCCGTGTCGCTGGAGCTGCGCGAGGAGCAGCGGCGCACCTCGCTGGCGCTCAGCGTGCTGATGGACTGCAGCTGCTCCATGGGCGCCACCGTGCCGGATGGGCGCACGAAGATGGAGGTGGCGGCCGAGGGCGTGGTGGGCGCGCTCACGCTGCTCAATGAGCGGGACGAGGCCTCCGTGCACATGGTGGACACGGAGACGCACGAGATTTTCCCCATGAGCCCGGTGAGCGAGGGGCTGCCGCTGGACAAGGTGGCGCGCGGCTTCAGCGGCGGCGGCGGCATCTTCGTGGGCGAGGCGCTGCGCACGGGCAAGAAGCAGATCCTCGGCAGCGACAAGGCCACCCGGCACGTGCTGCTCTTCTCGGATGCGGCGGACTCCGAGGAGCCGGAGGACTACAAGGCGACCATCTCGGCGCTGCGCCAGGAGAACGTGACGGTGTCCGTCATCGGCCTGGGCACGCCCAAGGACGTGGACGCCAAGCTGCTGCAGGAAGTGGCCATGCTGGGCGGCGGGCGCATCTACTTCGCCGAGGATGCGATGAGCCTGCCGCGCATCTTCAGCCAGGAGACCATCACGATTGCCCGTGCGGCCTTCGTGGACGTGCCCACCTCGTTGGAGCCAGCGCCGGACCTGCCGCTGCTGGGCAAGCTGCCGATGCAGGGGCTGCCCCAGGTGGGCGGCTACAACCTCACGTACCTCAAGCCGCGAGCGAGCGTGGCGATGCGCACGCTGGACGAGAACGCCGCGCCGCTGCTGGCGATGTGGCCGCGAGGCTCGGGGCGCGCGGTGGCCTTCATGGGCGAGGTGGACGGCAAGTTCTCCGGGGAGCTGAGCCGGTGGAGCGGCCTGCGCGCGACGCTGGAGGGCATGGTCCGCTGGTCGATGGCGGGCACCGGAGAGAAGGGGGAGGCGGTGGCGCGGGCGGAGCGGCGGGGCAACCTGCTGCGGGTGACGCTGGACCTGGCGCCCGGCGAGCCGATGCCCACCGCGCTGCCCACGCTGGTGGTGCTGCCGGGAGATGGGAGCAGCGCGCCGGTGGAAGTGCCGATGCGATGGGAGGACGAGGACCGGCTGGCGGCCGAGTACACGCTGCCGGGGCGAGGCACGTGGCACCCGGTGGTGAAGCTGGGCACGCGGGCGTTGCGTGCGCCACCGGTGGCGCTGCCGTACGCGCCCGAGTTCGAGCCGGGCAGCCCGAAGGAGGGGCTCGTGGTGCTGCACGGGGTGGCGGAGGTGGGCGGAGGCGTGGAGCGGCTGTCGATGGCGGGCCTGTTCGCGGAGGCCCCGGTGTCCGAGGGCCGCGTGCCGCTGGCCCCGTGGCTGGTGGGCTTCGCGGTGCTGGTGCTGCTGGCCGAGGTGGTGGTGCGGCGCTTCTTCTCCACGCCCCGGTTGCGCAAGCCGGCGGTGGCTCCGGCGGTTCAGCCCGCGCAGGCCGCCGCGGGCGTGGTCCCCACAACAGTGACGGGCACCGTGGCTCCGCGCCAGGAGTCCCCGCGCGAGACACCCGCGGAGACAGCCCCGGGATCCGAACCGAAAGAGCCGCCACCTCCTGACAAGCCCACGGGAGGAGTGGACTCGGCGCTGGAGGCTGCGCGGGCCCGCTCGCGCAAGCGCCTGGGGCGCTGAGCGCGCTTACGCGCGCTTCCTGCTCATCAGCGCATCAACGCTCCACGGGCCCGGCCCCGCCGAGGAGATGTAGAGCCAGATGAAGCAGAAGAGGGTGGAGGGCGTGCCGCCGTTGAGCACTGGCCAGAACCCCTGACTGGCATGCACCATGAAGTAGGCCGCCGCCATCTGGCCCGACAGCACGAAGGCCACGGGGCGGGAGAACAGGCCCACCAGCATGAGGGTGCCTCCCACCATCTCGAAGAGGCCCGCGACTCCTGGCAGCGAGGTGACCGGGGCGGTGCTCCCGTCCGGCATCACCGGCGCGGGAAACCCCAGGAGCTTCGTCGTCCCGTATTGAATGAAGAGGAACCCCGCCATGATGCGCAGGAGGCTGAGGAAATACGGACTCCAGGAACTCCAGCGCGCGACGAGACTGGACATGCTCGAGGCTCCTTTCAGTAGCGAGCGAGAGTGGCCACAGACGAACGCTCCAGCGCAACGGCGGCGGCGCTTTGTAGTTGCCTGTGGAATAGGTTGCCAGCCTCTAACGTCAGAGGGTCATCATGAACCGATTCCTTGGATTCGCTTCACTGGGTCTCGCGGTGCTCGCACTGGCGGTGGCGCTCACGAATTCCCAGGAAGTGGTGGTGTCCAGCCCCTCCTCTGACACGGCTGCCGCGGCCTCTCCCGAGCAGCTCCAGGCCCTGGAGCGGCGGCTGAAGTCCCTGGAGGACACGGCAGTGAGCCTGTCCAGCCGGGTGATGGCGATCGAGCGGCGGCCCCTGGCTGTCTCGGATGGGGGCGGAGGAACGATGGCGGCCCTGCCTCCGGCGGCGCTGGCTCAAGAGGTGGAGCAGCTGCGCAGCGAGGTGCGCAGCATGATTGCCGGTGAAGCGCTGCAGTCCGAGGGCGGGCGCGAGTACCTCAAGGAGATGGTGCGCTCGGTGCAGGACGAGATGCGCACGGCGCAGCGCCAGGAGCGGCAGCAGCAATGGCTCCAGAATCAGACCCAGGCCCAGGCCGCCCGCGCCGAGCGCCTGCGCAAGTTCGTCTCCGAGGCGGGGCTGAACTACAACCAGGAGCAGGAGCTGCTGCGCCGGTTGGACGGTGAGGAGTCCCAGCGCCAGGCCCTCTTCGCGGAGATCGAGGCGGGCAGCAAGTCTCAGCAGGATGTCCGCCGGGAGCTGCGCGACCTGCGCCGCCAGACGGACGCGGAGATGCAGAAGGTGCTCAGCGAGGAGCAGCGGGTGAAGTACGACGAGCTGCGGCGCGAGGAGCGCGGACCGGGGCGGCAGGGCGGGCAGAGCGGCCAGCGCGGCGGCAGGCCTTGAGGCCTGAGGTGCCTGTCACTTCCCGGTGACGAACCACTCCAGCGCGGTGGGGAAGCGCTGGGCCCAGGCGTCCTCGTTGTGCCAGGCGTCCTTGCCGAACTGCACCCGGACCTGGGCACCCTGCTCGCGCAGCAGGTCCCCCATCCCCTCGGTCAGCTCCATGGCGTAGAGCCGCTCTCCGGGCATGTCGCCCTCGTGGTCACCCATGTCCAGCCACAGCCGCATCGTCTTGGGTGCTGGATGCTCCTTCACCCAGTGGAACAGGCTGCCGTCGCCCACCCACAGTGAGGGCGAGAACGCTCCCACGAAGCCGAAGACCTCCGGGTAGCTCAGCCCCGTGTACAGGCTGATGACGCCGCCGAAGGATGAGCCGGCGATGCCCGTGTGCGCCGCGTCCGGCAGCGTGCGGTAGCGCTCATCGATCATCGGCTTGACCGTCTTCACCACGAAGGCCGCGTGCGCCTCGGCCCGTGGCTCGTGGTGGTTGTGGCGCGTCTTGAACGGCAGGTACTCCGCGGCCCGTGCGCCGCCCGCGTTCTCGATGGCCACCAGAATCACCTCGTGCCCCCGGGCCGCGAGCGCCTCGGCGGCCTCGTCCGCGCGCCACTCGCGTTTGACGTAGGCGGTCAGCTCGTTGAACACGTTCTGCCCGTCATGCATGTACAACACCGGGTAGCGCTTCGTGCCCTTCTTGTAGGACGGCGGCAGGTACACGAGCAGGTTGCGGCTGTTGCCCAGCTGCGGGCTCTTCACGTCCCTCAGGTGCTCGATGTTGCCGGTGAGGGTGCTCTTCACCAACGTCACCTTGCCCGGCGAGTCCAGCCAGCGCTCCACGCGCAGCTCCACGCGCATGTCTCCCCGGACCACCAGCGTGCGCGCCCGCCGCTCCGAGCCATCCGCGTTGCGCTCGGCCGTGTCCCACCTGCCCCGCGTGAGCCGGTACTCGAAGGCCTGGCCCTCGCGCAGCTTCAGCTGCAGCGTCTGGGTGCCCCCTTCGCCTGGGGTGAAGGCGAAGCCGGGCGCCTCGGGGTTCCACCCGTTGACGCCTCCCGCGAGCGTCACCCGGGCGTCCGCCGGTGTGTCCTGGGGCATCCCGGTGACGACGAGGGTGACCGTGCGCAGGGGCGCCGTCTCCGTCATCGCGCCGCTGCCCGCCAGGGTCAGCGCCAGCAGCAGGTGAGTCACGAAGGCCATGGGTTCTCCTCAGGAGGCGGAGGGCGAGCGGGGATCCTCCGGCCGCGCCACCGGCTGGGTCCCGCCGGGCAGGTCTAGCACGACAGGAGGACTGGCCAGCTCCGGGGCTGAGAGCGCAGAAGGAAGGCCAGAGACAGGCCGCTGGGCAGCCACAGCACGGACCAGGGCTGAGGGGGAAACACGAACCAACCTGCCAGCCGCCCCAGCAGAAAGAAGGCGACGCCCAGGACCAGCGCATGGAACCAGGTCGCGCGCCAGAACGCGGCTGGTCCGCCACGAGCTCTCACCGGCCGGCTCATTTCCTTCCCCCACGGGAAGGCAATGTCCTCGCCTTCAGCCCAGCGCCACGCCTCGTACTCCAGGGAGGGACGGGTTGGGGGTGGGTCTCAGCGACCCCTGGCTTCTACCCCCCTGAAAGAACAGACCGTCCAGGTTTCATCCACCCGGGGTGGAAAACCAACGTCACACATCTGTCACCTACTTTACCCTTCACAACCGCATTCAGGGTACTAGAGGGGCTCGCAGAATCTGGCAGTCACGCAGTCCACCACGCATGCACCTGGAGGGGTCACTTGGACCACCCGCTTCGTCCATTACACCTGAGGCTCGCCGTGATCATCGGTGCCCTGGCCATCGCATCCACCGCGCTGGCCCAGGGCGTCACCGGCGCGGCGCTCACTGGCACTGTCGTCACCCCCGAGGGACAGCCCATCCCGGACGCGGTGGTGGAGCTGCGCAACGACTCGACTGGCGCGGACTTCATCGCGGTCAGTGACTCGAAGGGCAGCTACCTGTTCGACAACGTCCCGCCGGGCAAGAACTACAGCATCACCGTCAGCGCAGACGGCTACTACGGCAACAAGCGCACCGGCATGCAGCTGACGCTCGGCAGCCGCAACAAGCTCACCATCCAGCTCCGCAAGACGGAGACCCTGGTCGAGGAGATCAACATCGTCGCCACCGAGGGCATCCGGGATCGCGGCGCCACCGGACCGACCAAAGCCCTGAGCAGCGATCAGATCCTCGATCTGCCCGTGCAGGGCCGTAACTTCACGGATCTGATCGCCACCGCGCCGCAGGTGAGCGGCACCTCGATGGCGGGTCAGAACAACCGCTTCAACAACATCCAGATCGACGGCGCCTCGTACAACGACCTCTTCGGCCTGTCGGGCAGCGGCACGCCGGGCGGCCAGGCCGGTGCCCGCGCCCTGTCGATCGAGGCCATTGAGTCCTTCGTCATCCAGGTGTCCCCGTTCGACGTGCGCTACGGCAACTTCGCCGGCGGCATGGTGAACGCGGTGACCAAGAGCGGCACCAACGACGTGCGCGGCTCCATCTTCGGGTACTTCCAGAACAAGAGCCTGGCCGGCAAGCGGGATGATCCGACGTTCCTCGGCTACAACAGCTGGCAGTACGGCCTGACCCTGGGCGGTCCGATCGTCAAGGACAAGGTGCACTTCTTCATCACCACCGACATCCAGGAGCGCCGGTCCGCCTTCGGCAACCAGTTCCAGATTGGCGGCGTGAACGCGGAAGAGGACGCGGCCCGTGCGGGCTTCACCGTCGCCGAGGCCGAGCGGTTCTCGCAGATCCTGGCCGACAAGTACGGCGTTCAGAACGCGGGCACCGCCCTGGCGCCGCAGCTGCAGAACCCGGACCGCAACCTGTTCGCGAAGATCAGCACCAGCGTCATTCCGGGCAGCTACCTCGAGCTGTCCTACAACGGTGTGAACTCCTTCCAGGACAACCTGACGCGCTCGCCCACCAATCCGACCGTCCCGGGCCGCCTGCGCGACGGCTACCAACTGTCCAACAGCGGCTACGCCCAGGCCAACACCACCCACACGGTCCGGGCGAAGCTCGTCTCCAGCTGGCTGGACGGTAAGGTCTCCAACGAGCTGCTCACCGGCTTCTCCATCATCCGCGACCGGCGCGAGCCCGGCCTGGACATCCCGCTGATCCTCGTCAAGGCGGGCCAGCTCGGCACCGCGGACGCGTGGCTGGCGGCGGGCGCGGAGCGCTTCTCGCAGAACAACGTGCTGGATCAGGACATCTTCCAGTTCCAGGACAGCGTCACCCTGAAGCTGGGCGACCACGCGCTCACGCTCGGCACCAGCAACGAGAGCCTGAATCTGCGCAACGCCTTCCTGCAGGCGGCCACCGGCGTGTGGACCTTCGACAGCCTGGACGACTTCGAGGCGGGCCGGGCCAGCGCGTTCCAGCGCCGCTTCGGCGTCAGCCCGCGCCAGGAGCCCGGCACGGCGGAGTTCAACGTGTTCCAGCTGGGCCTGTACGTGCAGGACCACTGGTCGGTGTTCGAGGGCCTGACCCTCACCCCCGGCGTGCGCATGGACGTGCCGTTCCTGTCGGAGGCCAACACCAACGCGCGCCTGGCCAACAGCGCGGGGTTCCGCATCGACACCGGCGTGATGCCCAGCGGCAACATCCTCTGGTCGCCGCGGCTGGGGGTGAACTGGGACATGGACGGTGGAAACACCATCGTGCGCGGCGGCGTGGGCGTGTTCTCGGGCCGGCCGCCGTACGTGTGGGTGTCCAACGCGTACAGCATCAACGGCCTGTCCCAGGTGGAGCTGACGTGTCAGCGGGCCGCCGGCAGCCGGCGGGTGCCGGAGTTCACGCTGGACCCGAACGCCCAGCCGTTCGACTGCGCGGGCGGCACCACCCCGCCGACGGCGGCCGTCAACCAGGGTGAGATCAACTACTTCGATCCGGACACCCGGTATCCGCAGAACTTCCGCGTGGCGCTGGGCGCGGACCGGCGGTTGCCGTTCGGCCTCACGGGCACCGTGGACCTGCTGTACACGCGGGACATCAACGGCTGGTACACCACCGACGAGAACCTGGTGCGCCAGGAGGCGGACAGTGGCGAGGGCCGGCCGCTCTACGGCACGTTCGCCCCCGCCAACGGCCGCTCCACGCCCCAGCGCGTGGACCCCACCAACCTGGTTCAGGCGGTGAAGGTGTTCAACAAGAACGGCGCCAATGTGTTCAGCGGCACGGTGCAGCTGAGCAAGGATCTGGGCAACGTGGTGAACGCCAGCCTGGCCTACACCCACACCCGGGCGCGTGACCGCATCTCGCTGACGAGCTCGCAGGCCCTGTCGAACTTCCAGTTCGCGCCGCTCGACGGTGACATCCAGAACCGCCTGCTGCGGCCCTCGAACTTCGACCGCCCGCACCGCATTACCCTGACGGCGACGACCAACCTGCCGCTGGGCTTCAACGCCGGCCTCATCTACGTGGGCCAGTCGGGCTCTCCGTACACCTGGACGGTCAGCGGCGACGTGAACGGAGACGGCATCGGCGGCAACGATCTGGTGTTCGTGCCCAACAGCCCGGAGCAGATCACCCTGCAGGACCCCACGCAGTACGAGGCGCTGAGCAACTTCATCGATGGCCAGGAGTGCCTGAGGGAGGCCAAGGGCGACTTCGTGCGGCGCGGTGCGTGCCGCAACCCGTGGGCCAACATCGTCGACATGCGGCTGGGCTGGAACTCGCCGGAGTGGGTCAAGGGGCAGCACCTGGAGCTGCAGCTGGACATCTTCAACGTGATGAACCTGATCAACTCCGACTGGGGCCTGTTCGAGCAGGATGCGAGCTTCGAGAGCCACTCGGCGCAGTTCCTGCGGTCGGTGGGCTACGACACGGCGAACAACCGGCCCATCTACAGCTTCACCGAGCCGGCCGAGGTGCGGTCGGTGGTGTTCAGCCCCACCCGGTCGCGGTGGCGCATGCAGCTGGGCGCGCGGTACGTCTTCTAAGCGCCGTCTGGCCGCTCTGGCTCGCTGGGACGCGGAACGTTGCCGCGCCAGCGAGCCAGGCGGGGCCCCTGTGGGCCAGGGCTCCGTCACATGGGCAGGGCACTTCTCAAGCCGTGTGCCTTGCTGCGACAATCGGGCTGAGCCTGCCCATGGAAAATCCCCGGCCTCGCTGTCTGCCAGAGTCTCCTGATCGCCCCAGGACCCCCTCTCCGCGAGGGCGGAACGGGCGGGGGATTCTCATGTGGGGGCTGGTGGGGACCTTCGGGGTGGCGCTGGCCGGTGGTGCGGTGCTGGGGGTGAAGTCACGCCAGCGCTCCGCGGAGCCGGTGAAGCCGGTTGAACCTCCAAGGCCACGCCAGCAAGACCGCCTCTTCCAGCAAGCCAAGAACCACATTCGTGAGAATCGGTGGCACGAGGCCCGGGCCTCGTTGCTGGAGCTGCGGAGCGTGGCGCCGGACTCCCCCGGCCTGCCGGACTACCTGGACCTGGTGGATCGGGAGCTCCCCAACGCCGATCACCTGTCGGCGGCCCAGACGGCGCTGGCGGAGAAGAACCTCGCGGTGGCCCAGGCCGAGCTGGAGAAGATCAGCCCGGACACGAGGATGTTCGAGCAGGTGGTCGCGTTGAAGCGGGAGCTGAGGAACGCCGAGGAGGCCCAGCAACTCGAGGCCGAGGAAGACATGAGCTGTGATTTTCGGGCCACTCCTCCCCCAGCGCCTGTGGACCCCTGGCAGCAGGCCGTCGCCGTCTTCAAGCGGCAGGATCTGAAAGGAGCGGCAGCCCTGGCCCGGGCGTGCGCCTCCCGGAACCCCCGGTGCAAGTCGGGCCTCAAGGAGCTCGAGGAGTTCAACAAGCTGGCGGGGCGGCTCGACAGGCTGAAGGCCCAGGAACTCCGGCGCCTGCTCACCCTGCACCAGCAGCTCACGGAGAATTCAGGGTCCAGTCCACTCTTCACCCTGGCGGCCTTTCGCGTGTCGGAGGTCTTCTACTCGAGCGCTCTGGAGGCGAAGGCCAAGGGCCAATGGACGCAGGCGATGAGGGACGTCCAGACGGTTCTCCAGGCGGACCCCAGCCATGCGGGCGCCGCGACCCTGCTCTCGGAGCTGAGGGCCCGGGCCAAGGACTTCTTCCTCCGGGGCTATGCGTTCAAAGACTCCGATCCCAGCGAGGCCCGCGAGTACTTCCAACGGGTCATCGCCTTGACGCCGCCAGACGATGAGGCGCACCAGAAGGCGCAGGCCTGGCTGCGGAAGCTGCAGTAGTCAGGACGAGAAGTCCTCCTGAGCCATGAACCGAGCCCCCGAGGAGCCCTTGCACCCGCTGGTCCCAGGCACTCGAGTCGGAGAGTGGCGCGTGAAGGCCTGGCGGGGCCAGGGCGCTTACGGAGCCGTCTACCGTGCGGTACGCGGGGGTTGGAGGCGCTCGGAGCCGGTGGCGCTCAAGGTGGCACTGTTACCGTGGGATGCGCGCTTCGCCCGGGAAGCGGAGCTGCTCTCGCGCCTGAGTCACCCGGGCATCCCCCGACTGCTAGACCGAGGCGAGCTGCGGCCGCCTTCCGGCGCCGAGTACCCCTTCATCGTCATGGAGTGGGTGCAGGGCACGCCCCTGTATGCCTGGGCTGAGCAGCACGCGCCTTCGAGCCAGGAACTGTGCCGGATGCTGGCTCAATTGGCACGGGCCCTGGAGGCCATTCATGTCGCGGGAGCGGTGCACCGGGACGTGAAAGGCGACAACGTGTTGGTCCGGTTGTCGGACAGGTTGCCGGTGCTCATCGACTTCGGCTCGTGCCACTTCCAGGGAGCACCTCGGCTGACGTGGCAGTCGCTGCCACCGGTCACGCTGGCTTATCTCTCCCCGCAGGCTGGGCTGTTCCATATCCGCTCCCGTTACGAGCCCGACAGCTATTACGCGCCTTCGGCGGCGGATGATCTGTACGCGCTGGGAGTAACGGCCTATCGCCTCGTGATGGGCCAGTACCCGCCGCCTCTATACGTGCAGCAGGATGAGCAAGGCGCCTGGCGGGTGACGAGCCCCGACATGAGGCCGCAGCTAGAGAGCAACCCTCGGGTGGAGCCGCTGCTGCGGGAGGTGATGCTGCGCCTGCTCTCGGACGCACCGGAAGCGCGAGGTACGGCATCGCAGGTGGCCCGTGCGCTCGAGGCTGCAGTGAATGGAACTGAGCGCCCCGAGCGCTCCAAACCTCCTGTGCGTACACGGACCTGGAAGCCCTGGCTTGCGGCGGCGGCAGCGGGAGCCTGCGCGGTGCTCCTGTGGCACTCGCAGCCGGTGCCCGTGCCGCCCGGCCCCATTCACGTGAGCACGTCTCAAGCCCCAGACACCCAGGCCCCGGATGCGGGCACGGCAGCCGTGGGAGATGCCTCGCCCACCAAGCCTCAGGCTGCTACTCCGCTTCTAGAAGAGAAGAGGCCCCTTGCCCAGGAGCCTCTCCCCGAGCCCCGTCCAGGGCAGGCCCGGCCCGACAAGAGAGGCCAGTGTCCGGGACGCACGCAGGTGCCTATCAACGGAGGCTGCTGGGTGGAGTTGCTCCCGATAAGCGCCGAAGAGTGCGCTGAGAACGGCTACGTGCCCTTCAAGGGTAAGTGCTATGGCCCTGCGCAGGCGCCCCCCAGGAAGACTCGGCCCACCTCAAGCCCGCCGGATGCGCGCTGACTAAGCACAGAGTGTTGCTCAGTCACCAACAGCGATGGAGCCTCTCTCCGCCTGGCCGTGCACCTCCTGAGACACCGTGAAATCGCACACGTGATTGGCGATCCCGTAGACAGTGCACCTGCACGCTTGGGCTTGAGGGTGGGGTAAGGGTACAGAGAAGGAGGGAGGAAGGTCCATGGGCAGGAAGAAAGCGAGACTGCTGACGTCAGATCGCTACGGGCTCCTCGTCGCGGCACAGCGCTGCGCTGAGTTGCTCAACGTGGGCGACGATGAATGCGGTCCTATTGAACTGCGCTTGGAGGATTCCCCTCACTCCCCTTGGGATGACCTCACTGAAGTGCATCGTGACGAGAACGATAAAAAGAGGCATCACGTCTGGCAGATCAAGCGTCAGCGCGAGCAGATCAAGCGGGAACACCTCGTTGCACTCCTGAAAGCGCTGTACGAAGCCCCTGGACTGGTAGGGCATCTCGCATTCTACAGCCTCGTGGATGTCCCGAAGGTTGGCTCGCTCGTCAGCCTCGATGAACTCTGCGAGCGAGTGAAGAAACCTGGTTTTGATCCGGGAGCCGAGCTTGAGCTGAGCACCGCTGAGAAGAAATGGGTCAATTTCGTCCAGAAACTCGGATGCTCCTTTGAAGAGGCGCTCGCGCTCTTCAGCCGCTTGGAAGTCGTTGAGTTAGGGCAGGAGAAGTCCCTCAAGAGACGTGCAATGCAGTTGCTGGAGCGCCATTTCACCGAGCCCGAAAGAGCTCATGACCGGCTCATGGCCTTCCTGGGGGAGAACACCGACGGCGCTGTCCGCTTTACCGCTGCGCTTCTTGAGGAGAGAGCGTTCAAAGGAGTCGAGCGACGTTCTTCATCCCGCAGCGGTTCCGCCGTTGAACTCCGAGGCGAGTATCTCGATACCGTCATCGAGAGCTACAAACGGTTATCTCCGCTTCGTGATTTCACGGGCCGCGGCGCGTCCGGGAAGAATGAGCCCAAACTGGTAGATATCTTCGCCATGCCCGCCCTGAGGGCTGAGAACCAGGACGAGAGGCTCCTACGTATTCCGGCCAAACCGGAGCTGCAAGGCAACGTCATCGAGCCGCCTGACGAAGAGGATGAAGAACTGCGCCAGTCGTTCGATCATCTGCTGTTCCAGCCAGGGATGTATCGGCTGGTTGAGCAGTTGTTGGAGCCAAGGCATCTTGCCGAGCGCCCTCGGTACTTATTGGAAGGCAGTGTCGGAGCAGGGAAGAGCACAGTCTTGGAGCACTTGCGCTTCAAACTTGCGGAGCGAGCCAAGGAAGATCCCAGAGCGCCACTCCCGATACGGCTCCAAGCGCGTGATCTCGTCAGCGACCTTGCTCAAGCGGTGACGCTGGATTCGCCACCGCTCGATCCACGGCTGCTTCAGTCCTCCTCGGTGGGCTTTGTCTACCTGGTGGATGGCTTGGATGAGGTGGAACAGCATCGCGGTCGAACGGTGCAGGATCGCCTCGACATCCTGAGCCGCCAGGCATCAACCATCGCGATGATCATGGCTGGGCGTCCTTCGACGTCCTACGTCACGGTCCCCTCGTCGACAGTGCGCCTTCGTGTGGTCCCCTGGAGTCGGGCTCAGGTTGACGAGTTTTTAGACCGGTGGCGCCAGCATGATCCGGAACGAGTGGATGCCCTGCGCCATCTGTCACGGATCGATGCACTACTGCCTGTACTTACAACTCCGCTCACCGCGACGTTCGCCTTGCTGCTAGCGAAGGAAGAGCCGGAGGCGTTAAGGAGTCGTGCCGGGTTGTTCCGTGGTATCGAGGAGAGGCTCTTCTCCACCTGGGCGAGGCGCCGTGGTATCCAAAAAGAGGGGGAGGTACCATCTTGGGAGAAGATCGCACCGGCTCTTCGGAAGCTTGCCCTGGAGAGCTTGAAGTCGGGTGATGAGCAGTTGACCCGAAAGGACTTTCGCCGGCACCTCAGGGCCGATGCCTTGGATGAGTTGATCGAAGATGCTCACCGGCGATTTGGGCTGTTCGTATACCTCGAAGATGGGAGCTACCGGTTCCTACTGAGAGGTATCGCAGAACACCTGGCCGGCGCGGCTCTTCTCGAGCAAGGCAAGGAGGCCATCCTCAAGGCAGCGCACGAAAAGTGGGCAGAGGAGCCCGTCCGTCATGCCCTTGGGCTCGGGTTGGATTCCAAGGGAGGGGAGTGGGCTCTTGAGATGCTCAGCGCTCTCCTGCCGGGGCCAAATGGGATTCGTGTTGTCGAAGTACGCCCATTGCTGATCGCCGCCCGCGCAGCGTTGGACTTCGGCGAGGAGGCGAGGCCGGTTGCGGAGAAGATCGCAGAGGCCCTTGCCAACCTTTTGACGGTTGAGACCTCCACGTGGATCCCACAAGCTTCAACGGACGTCACCCGCGAGATGGCTCGTTTGGGAGGGCCCTGCTGGGATGCGCTGCTCCGCAGGCTGAAAGCGCGGCTGTCGCCCCGGTGTGAACCGGCTGAGTGGTATCTGGCCCAGGACAAGCGCAGCCTCGGTTGGTGGTTGGAAGCCCTGAAGCATGTTGACCCCAAGGTTCGTTGTGTCGCCATAGAACGGCTCGGGGCCTGGGTGGATGACCTCAGGGTCCGGGATGCACTCCTCTCGCTGATCGCTGATGAGACTTATCCACCGTTCGATGAGCCCCCCGCACTGCGTGCAGGCCTTGTTCTCCGGAAAGCGACTCGCGATGAGGCCTTCCAAGAAATGCTCCCTGAACTGATTGGCCTCGCGCAAGACGGTGGACAGTTCACGGGTGGTGCTGCCGCGCTCGCACTCCGCTCGACCGAGGCCCCGGCGCCCTTGCTCGCGAAGTGCCTGCATGCGCTTTCGATTGCAGGCAAGGTGTATCAAGAGCCTCTCCAGGAACTCGCGGCCCTTCCTGAGGGAGAAACTGCGCTGAACGAGCGCTGGAAAAATTGGCGAGATGCCGATTCCCAGCCCGAGACGCCGCCGACGTCGTTGACGACCTCGGTAGGTGATACACCGCCTCTTTCCGTAGGGACCCTTCGCAACCTCTATAGCGCCCTGGGGCCCGGAATCGCACGATGGTCTCCAGAACAGTGGAATCAGATGGGACTCTCCCCAATGAGCTTCGAGCTTACTCGTGCGCTGTGTGAGGCTGCCTGGGAGCATCCGGAAGGCATTCTGGAGAGGCTCAAGCACCCAGGACGGTTTAGCCTGCCTCTTGATATAGAGTTCGAACTTGGTGAGGCCGCTGTGCGGCATCCCGCCTTACGTGCAGCGCTTCTGGAACTGTGGGAGCGCAATCCGAGCGAGAATGAGCGCAGTCTCTATCCGGGAGGGGCGCTTTCTGCTCTGGTTGCACGGGGAGATGAGGAGGCGGCAGCGATTTATGCCCAGTGGCTTCGCGTCACGGTCTGGTTGCGTATGGGCTTCAAGCACGTCTTCTTGTCTCCAGCCGCCCTCTTGCACCCTATCGTGCGTCCGGTCGCAATCGAGCGGGCCCTGGACATTTGGCGTCAATACAAGGATGGCTGGCTGGACAAGGAGGGCAAGCTTGTTTTCCTCTCGGGACTAGCAATGGCCAGTATAGTGGGAAGACTTCGCCCCGCTTGGGAGAACATCACTGGCTTGGAGTCAGAGATTCTTCAGCGCGCCCGCGTTGGGAATGAAGGAACTCTCACGCATGCCCTGGGTGTGTTCTCCAAGTCGCCCTACCCAGAGGAACTCGCAGAGCTTGTCTCCGAGCGCTTTGATCGATTCGCCGATCAGTTTCAACATAGGGCGCCCTGGGACGTTGCTTTCTGGCTCAGCTGGGCTGAGCGCGCGGGAATCACGGAGAGAGTGCAGAACACGCTTGAGCGGATGCGCACCTGGAACTCCTGGCTTCGGTACCAAGCCACCTCGGTGTTGCTGCCTCTCCGTGTCAGTAACGCAGCGGACCTGTCTCAGCAAGCCGCCGAAGGGTGGCCCGCCGAGTGGAATACGAGTTCCCTTCCGCGCTCAACATTCACACGCCTCATCCGGGCGAACGTGAGCGCCTGGTATCACCGAGTGCTCAAGCTCCTGAATCAGCGGCACCCATTGCCCATGCGAGCGACATTTCTGCTTGCTCGAACCCTGGCGCCACTGCTTTCCACCAGCGAGCGGATCACGCTTCAAGGCGAGCTGTTGGGGACGCTAGGTAGACATGAATATCACTGGGTTCAGAATGGCAGGAACTCAGAGGATACCACGCGGCTTGCCGATCTGTTCGCACAGTTCCTGCATGAGTCTGGTGGCCGTCCTATGCCTCAAGGAGCAACCAGCGAAGGTCCCTGAGAAGACGGGGCTGGGCCAGGCCCACCAGTACCGGCGGGGAGTCGCTCCCTGCCCTTCCGATACATATACATTCGGCGTCCCGCGCTTCTTGGGAATGACGTGGAGACGACAGAGAAGGGCGTCTTTGGCACTAACGGGGTTGATTCAAGCCTGGGGGGCTATATGGCTCCAGTCCGGTAACCGCCACGCCTTCGGTGTGGCTTTCCCGGCTCCGCTACTCGGCAGAGCCGCACTGGGGGCATGATGAACAAGTGGATCGACGCTGTGCTTCGTACCGCCATCCTTCCAGCCGCGCTCGCGCTCGCCTCGTGCGGCGGTGGGGCTCAGGCAACCTCTTCCCTGGAGAGCCGCAGCGGCAGCACCACCACCGGCACCGCCACCTTCGAGGAGGACGGGGATCAGGTGACGCTGACGCTGGAGGTCTCCGGCTCCACCCCGGGCAAGCACGGCGCCCACATCCACCAGACGGGGGATTGCAGCGCTGCCGATGCCTCCAGCGCGGGCGGCCATTGGAACCCCTCGTCTCATCCCCATGGGCCGGCAGACGGTGACCACCACCTGGGCGACCTGGGCAACATCGAGATCGGCCAGGATGGCAAGGGCACGCTGAAGCTCTCCAAGGCGGAGTGGAAAATCGGCGATGGCTCCGCCAATGACGTCGTGGGCAAGGCCGTCGTCATCCACGCGGGGGAGGACGACCTCGTCACGGATCCCGCGGGCAACTCGGGCAGCCGCGAGGCTTGCGGCGTCATCGCCCAGAAGGAGTAGCCAGGGGGCCTCCTGGCACGCTTCGCCTTCGCCGGTGAGGTCTGAGCCCTAGCCGTTGATCTCCCGCACGACGCGGCGGCCGGACTCCAGGGCTCCCTGCATCCACCCGGTCCAGAGGGACGTGTGTTCACCCGCGAAGTGAATCCGTCCCTCGGCCGCGGCGAGCGTCTCGATGAACCCGAGCTGGCCGGGCGTATGAAGCGCGAAGGAGCCGCGCTGCCATGAATCGAGGCCCCAGCAGTACGCGACGCCGCCCTCGAAGGCAGTCGAGAGCTCCGGGAAGATCTGCTTCGCCTGGCCAAGCGCGGCGGCCACACGCTCTTCTTCCCGCATCTTCTCGAGGGCGGAGGTGTATGGGCCAATCGGATAAGCCGTGAGAGCGCCGCGCACTCCCGCATCGGCGCCAGGGTCCGGCGTCAGCCTCTCGATGGGAAGATCCGTGGTGACGTACCCGCTCAAGCGGTCCTTGAGCCAGAAGCGCGTGCGAGTCTGCAGAAAGACCTTGGCGGTCCGGGAGTAGTGCTGCTCGCGGATGGCTTTCTGTTTCGCCTTGGAGAGCCGGGCGTCCTGAAAGATCTTCCCGATGACGGGGCAGGGAAGCGCACAGACAACGCGATCCGCCGTCAAAGTGTCGGTTCCACCCGCGCTCCCAATCGCGACTTTGACGTGCTGGTCATCTTGAGTCACGCCCACCACGGGCGCTCCGTAACGAATCTCCACCCTCCTGGCGAACTCTTCGGGCAAGCGGTCGTTGCCGCCTTCGATCCGAAAGTTCATCGCTCCTCCCATGGAGTTCAGCCGATGGAGCAGGAACGATGCCGCGGAGCCGAGTTCCATTCCGAAGCCGAGGGCGAGCAGCTCCGCCGCACCCGGCGACGCGCCTCGCGAGCGCAGCCAGGCGCCAAGCGTGTGGGCATCCAAGGCGCTCAACGCGCGGAGCGTTTGTGGTCCCAAGCCCGCTTCCTGGGACTGCTGCGTCGCCACCTCGATGTACTGGCGGAACAAGCCCTGGAGTCCGAGCTGCCGCTCCTCGGGCGTGAGCTCGAATGGCCAGACGGTCTTGTCGTCCGGAAGGATTCGCTGTCCACGCACGTGGTAGAAGTTTCGGGTTCCAGGCACCGTATTGGGCACCAGCCTGAGACCGAACGCGCGGGCGTAGTGCTGAGTCAGCTCATGTGCCCCGGGAATGTTCTCCGCGCCGGCTTCCACATAAAGGCCGGGGGCGAAGGGTTCTCTCAAGGTGCGGACGCGTCCGCCGGGCCGCAGCTGTGCTTCGAGAACAGAGACCTTGTGCCCCTGGCTCTGGAGTTCGTAAGCGGCGCACATGCCCGCCAGGCCTGCGCCGAGCACAATCACCTGCTGAGGGGGACCGCGCCTCTCGAACCGTTCTACTTGAGCCAGCGCCGGGCCGACCGCGAGGCCAGCCAGGCATGCCAGGAACTCACGTCGGGTGTTCATGTCTTCCGGCCGATGCTACCGAGCCAGGTATGGTGCGTCCACCCGCCGCCCCGGGGCTCCCTCACTTCTGCTTGGAGCGGCGCTCGAGTTCCTTCTGCTTCTCCGTGAGGCTGAGCCGCGAGCTCCACAGCCCCGGTCCCAGCACCACGACGAGCACAAACAGCACCACGATGCCGATGACGAATTCCCAGAACAGGCTCATAGAGATTCCTTACTTGGTTATTTGAAGCGAATGGGTGTGAAACCCCGCTGACGCCTGTTGCAGGCGGCCGCCGTCAGGGCGGCACTGAGCAACACGCGCATCAGCCGGGGAGGGAAGGAGACGAAGGCGTGCGGTGGCCATGAGGGCCCGCGTGCACCTGAGGGGTGCAGGCACGTGCGGCGACGCAGTCCTCGGGCTTCCCTCGGGAGATGACAGAGGCAGGCCGGAGCACGGGTCGCGCCCCGAAGCGATCAGATGAGGAGCGAGCGGACGCGGAGGAAGACAGGCGGGCCCTGGGCTTGAGGCGTGTCCCAGAGGGCGAGCGAGAGCAGGCGCGCTCCCTCGGCGGGCCTGAGCGTGGACCCCGCCGGGACCTGGGCCGGTAGGACCCCAGGCAGCGAGGAGTGACTGGAGACGTCCGCGAAGGAAGGCGCGGGCAGCTCCCAGCCCGGCTCATCGCAGCAGTCCATGCGCAGGACTGGCTCGTCGTGCGGCGCCGTGTCCGCCTTGGCCGCGCCATGCGGGCAGTGGCACTCGGTGGCACGCGTCTCGACCTGGCGCTGGCAGAAATGCGCGGGCCCGAGCGCGCCGACAGCAACAGCCTGCCAGCCGAGCACGAGAGCGAGCGTGAAGATGCGCAGGGCCAGGGACACGGTACTCTGGCTATACGCCACTGCTTTTCCGGCCGCAACCTCGGACCCCCACCACTGTTCGCCTGTGAAGTCGCCGAGCCCGCCATGCTCGGGAAGGTGAGTGCTGCGGGTATCTTCCGGGAGAGTTCAGCTCTGGCCAGGAGGCGGGGATGTTCACCCTTCGCGTCGCCCTTACCTGCAGTGTCCTGTTGCTGCTGTCCTCCGGTTGTGCCGGCTCGTCTGCCTCGACGCGCCAGACCGAACCGGGCGCGGAATCTCCGGCGCCACCGGCCGAATCCACCGCGCAGGCGCCTGCTGCGCAGGTGGAGGCGCAGAAGCCCTCGGGCTACGGCTACACGCCGGAGGATCCCATCAAGGTCGGCGGAGGGCCGCAGGGCGAGCGTGAGTATCTGCAGTGGCTGCGCGGTCCCGAGGGGCAGCCGCTGCGCTTCCAGCGGCATGGCAGCTGCTGCAGCTTCAAGGACCCCTCCCTGCCTCTCGGCAGTGGCCTGCTCGACATGTACGAGGTGACGTACGACGGGCTGAAGGAGCCGGTGATGCTCTACCTCGACATGTACCGCCGGGAGACTCCGCGGGCTCCGGCCGGCTTTCGCCTGGACTGATTGGCAGCATCTTGATGCTCGCGGGGCCACGGAGCGGCTAGGGTTCGTCGGCATCTCCAGGGGAGGTAGCCATCCGTCCTGTCACGATCGCAGCAGTACTGTTCCTCTTCGTCTCCACTGCCCACGCGTCCGGTCCCACGTGGGGCGGGGGTGCCGCGTCGCCAGCTCCAGTCGTGCAGGCGCGTCTCCCCGACGCCGTGCCGCCGTACCTGAGGTCGTCCACGGACGACGCGGGGACCTCCGTTCAGCAGGGCCGCTCGTACTGGCTCACCGGGGCGCTCATCGGCCTCGCGGTGGGCGCGGGGGCGACGTACCTCCTGCTGCAGTCGGGCGGCTCCATGAGCCTGTGCAACCAGTCACGGAACCAGGACGCGCTGAACGGCAGCGAGTGCGCCGGGCTCACGGCCGTAGGCGGCCTCGTGGGCGCTGGAGCCGGCGCGCTCATCGGGGCGCAGTTCCACTCCGCGCCGGACGCGCAGGCTCGCCTCGGTGGGGCGCAGGGGACCGGCGCCGCGCGCACCGCACGCCCGGGGTGGCACCTCGGACTGCGCCTCGCGTTCTGAGGCCGGTCCGAGCCTCTCCGCCTCGCGCTCCGGTCACCGCGCGCCGCGCCGAGTTCCCCACGTGCGGGCCTGCTTCTCGACGGTGGTGAAGTCGACCGACACGAAGTCCCGGCCCGCACCGCGGTCGACGCCGATCTCGAGCTTTTCGGGCGCCTCCTCATAGCGGTCGGCTCCGGCCCACTCGCCCCCGCGGGGCATCAGGGGCACAAGGCTGTAGGCGCGGGGCGGTCCGTCTCCGAGGAGCACGAGGTGGTCGCCCCAGTGCAGCCAGAACCCTCCGCCCTGCCGCTGACCCATGCCGTACACGGCGAGGTCGACGGCGCTGTCGATGTCCACGACAGGAAACGCCGGCAGGTCCCATCCGGCGGGCGCGCCGGTGCCTTGATGATGGCGTACCGACAGCCCACCTCCCGGCCGCGCCAGAAATTCCATGTACTCGCCCGAGCTGGTGAGGAACGTCCGGCTGGCGTCGCTCTCGCTGTCGGGAGGCAGCAGGCGGTAGTCCACCGCGGGCTCTCCGTAGCGGAAGCGCAGGAGGGCGAGAGAGGTGTTCATCCCCTTGGGAGGCGAGTGCCGGGTGAGGAGCGCGATTCCGTCGGCGCTGCTGCCACGCACCAGGCCCACGTAGTCGGTGTGCAGCGTCGGCTTGTGGATGACGCGCTCGGTGGCGCGGCTGCCAGCGATGTCGACGGCGACGATGGCGTCGATGACGCACTGATGGACCGAGCAGCCGTGGTTCGGGTTCGTCTTCAAGAACGTGGCACCGCGTGACGAGATGTGCCACCGCCGCCCCTCCACGCGGAACAGCCGGTGCGGTGGGCCCCTGCGGTCGAGCGGCACGAGATAGGCCTCGTTGATGTTCTGCGACCCGCCCATGACGCTGCCGGTCATGTAGACCAGCGCATGCCAGCCGTCGGTCGAGAAGAACAGGCCCTGCAGGCTGGAGCTGAGGCCCTGAAGGTCCGACACCGGCCAGGGGAACCGCTCATGGGTGCCCGTCGCGGGCTGGAAGAGGTGAACCTCCTTCTCGGCGGACCACGATGCGAGGATCCGCCCCGAGGCGTCGTCGGTGGCCATGCGGTAGATGCCGCGGCCAGGCACGCCATACAGGAGCCGCCAGGGCTCCTTGCCGTTGCTGCGAGCGTAGAGGTCGTTGTCCCCGACGGAGACGGTGACGCCGCCGAACACCAGGGTGCGCCGGTGGCCGCGCAGCTCCTTCACGACCGGCGGCAGCGGCGACGGCACGTCGGAGCCCGGCGCCGGAGGCGTCCACGGGACGGCGCGCTTCTCGAGATCCGCCATCGCGAGGAAACGGTAGTCGCGGCCACCGCGCATCTCGATTCCGACCCACAGGCCCTCGGGCTGCGTGACGTAGATATAGGCACCCGCCCACTCGGTGCCCCGGCCGAGGATGCCGCTGATGTCGACCTTGCGTGGGCGGTCGTTGTCCCGCACGAACACCAGGTGATCGGACCAGTGCATCCACAGGCTGCCATCCGCGCGCTCACCGACGCTTTGGAACCAGCCCTTCTCCCGGCGGCCGCGCGCGTTGGTCCACGGAGGAATCGTCGTCCGCGTCTCCTCTCCGGCCGCCGTCGACCTCGTCATCGTCAGGCTCCGGTCTTCCCCCTGCCGCACCTCGATGAACTCACCCGACCGGGTGAGGAGCGAGTGCTGATAGGGCAATGAGTCGCTGTCCGACAGCTGCTGGAACTCGGGACGGCCGCCGAACTGGAAGCGCAACAGGCCCCGTGAGTGCTTGCGGCCGGTGTGAACCGAGATCTGGGCGGCGAAGCGCTCAGGGTCGCGCCCCTTCACGGGCAGGGCGGTGCCGAGGTGACGGTCGCCCGCTTCGAGGAGCGTGCGGCGCGTGACGCGATCGCCGTCCAGCTCCAGCGCGATGATCGACTCGATGTTGCAGCCGCCTTGCGAGCAGCCCAGCTGCCAGTTCCGGGCCTTGATGAGGATCGCGCCGCGCGGCGAGGACTGCAGCTCCACCCCCTCCTCGGCGAACAGCAGCCGGGGCGCCGTCTTGCCGTCGAGCGCCATGCGGTAGGCGGCGACCACCCCGCGCTGGCCGATGGTGGGGCCCAGGTACGGATGGCCGTCGGTGAACACGATGACGTCTCGCCCGTTCTCGTCGAAGTACAGCGCCTCGATGTGGAAGTTGTTCGGGGGGTACCCCGGCGGGTCGGGCGGCTTGGGAAGGGTGAGGTGCGTCCCGCGCGCGCGGTCGAACAGGTGAAACACGCGCTCCTGCTCCCACGACGCGAGGATCCGGCCGTTGTCGTCAGCCACGACCCGGTAGAGGTTGTCGCCCGGAACCTGGTGGAGAACGCGCCAGCTCTTCGCGTTGCCCTCGAGGATCTGCAGCCGGGATCCACCAGTCGAGAGGTACCCGCCTGGGATGGGGCGGATCCCCGAGGCGCCCCGGAGCCGGAGCGTCGAGCTGGGCACCTTCGCCCGCTCCTCCACGCTCTCGGCGTGGACCGGAGGCGCTAGCAACCCGGCCAGCAGCGCCAGCAGGAACGACCATGTGACGCACCGCATGCTACCCAGCATTCTCCGGCCTCCGGCGCATGTCGAGCGCCTGACGGGCGGCCGCTGGGATCCATTCAAGGCTCCCCGAGGTCCCCCCGCGGATTGTGTGCATCATTTCCGGGGGGCCGGCTCTATCTGCCGGGGACGAGGGCTTGAAGGCTGCTCGAGCCGTCCAGGAAGGATCCGATGGAAAGGCTTCTCTGGTGTCTCGCGGTGGTGGTGGCTGTATCCGGGTGTGTGACTCCCAGGCAACGGTATGCGGCCCTCGCGGAGGAGAGTTTGAAGGCGCGAACCCTGGAGGAGGCGTTCAAGGCGCCTCGGTTGTTCAGGGTCAAGGTCGGCCGGGAGATCAAACTGAGCCTCGACAAGGAAGACGACCTCCTGCTCACGTCGGATGAGGCCTCCTCCCACTCCTATTACGTCTCTTATTATCGGACGTACGCCTTCGAGGCCGTTGCCGGCCAGAGCTACACCCTCACCGTCAAGAGTGGCTGTGATTGTCTCGGGTTTCAGAAGCTGACCCCGGTACCCGATGTCTATGTCGTGAATGACGAAGGAACGCTCGTCTCTCGACTGCTTCAGCCCCCTCGTCAGGAGGAAATCAACGGTGAGCTGGTGGGGAAGTGGGAGTTCGCCGCTGAAAAGACGGGCCCGTACTTCCTGGTCCTCGCGGTGGACAACTCGGATCCAGGAAGGATTGTCGGCACGGTCGTGGCGTACGATCCACACATCGGAAAGATTGAGCTCCCCCTGCAGGCGAGTATTGCCGGCTCGATGGCTTTTCAGATCAACGCGGTGGGGCCCGTGAAGGCAGTAATCGGAGAGGAGCGTTCTGGCCCACTGCGATGAAGGGTGCCCAGTAATAGGGGTGAGGCAGCGTCTGCCGCAGCGTGAGCATCGCCCGGCGCAGGGCCGTGCCGCGGCCATGCCCCGCCAGGAGGTTGCGGTAATAGCCCTCCATGAGCACCCGGGTCGTCTCGTCGTTCACCTTCCACAGGCTCAGCACCACCGTCTCCGCCCCCGCCGCGACGAAGGCCCGCCGCAGCCCGTAGACGCCCTGGCCCAGCTTGACGTCCCCACGCCCCGTGTCACAGGCGGACAGAACCACCAGCTGGGTGCCCCACAGGTTCAGGCCGGCCAGCTCCAGGGCCGTCACCAGCGCGCTGTCAGGCGGTGACCGGGCGGCCTCCGGGTCGCCGGGCGCACGGACATTCGCGCCCGCCAGGATGAGGCCGGAGCGAAGCAGCGGATCCGCGGGGGCCACGGCGAGGGCGTTCTCTCCCAGCGCACCGAAGTGCCCCACCGCACGGGTGGCCTCCGGAGCCACCTCGTCCTCGAGGAAGAAGCCGTGGGTGGCCAGGTGCAGCACGCCCGGGGTGGACAGGTTCAGCAAACGATCCTTGGTGGCCTCGGCGCCCAGGAGGAGCTCCGCGCGAGGAATCATGCGCTGGATGGCCTCTGCCTCCCCGCGGGTGCCAGGCAGCGGTGCCCAGGGCCGCGCGGTCACGTCGCCGCGCTGCGTGGAGAAGAAGCGCTCGACGAAGACGGAGCGCTCCTGCTGCTCCGGCTCCGGGTCCGGGGCGCTTGGCACGGAGGCGTTGAAGTCCGGGTCGGCCAGGATGACCACGGATTGGGAAGGCTGCACCCCGCGGGCGCGCGTCAGCAGGTCCTTGCCGGAGGTGAGGTACGTGAAGTCATAGAGGTCCACCAGGTACTGGCGGCCATCGTGGAGCGCGGCGAAGGGAACGAGGCCCAGCTGCCCATCCGGCGAGAGGAAGACGTTGCGGGGGGTGCCCAGCACGCCCTTCAGGGGCTGGAAGACCAGCGCGTGGAGTGCCTGGGCGGAGGGCAGGAACGTCGCATCGCGGCGGGCCAGGGCCGCCCGCATCGCCGAGGCGGCGTCGTCGATGGGCGCGGCGGGCCCCAGGTCGAGGGTGCGGATATGCCCATTCTTGAAGAGGACCAGCACCCGGTAGCGCAGCTGCTGAGCGCGCTGCGGCTTCGGGCTCTCGGGCTTCCGGAGGAGCGAGCGATCCGTGTAGGCGATGAACTCGACCAGGGCACTGTCCGGGGGGAGGGCAGCCGCGACACGGTCGACCATGTCTTCGGGAGCGGGCAGGGCGGTCAGGGCGCGCAGGGGCGCCGAGCTCATGGCCAGGCTCGCTTCGAGTGCATCGCCCTGCTCGGCGAGCGTTTTGAGGCGCTGCTGGTACTCGAGCGGCGTCAGTGAGCCGGGCCCCTGAAGCGACAGGCTGGCCAGCTGGCTGCGCAGGCCGCGCAGCCGCTCGAAGGCGCCACGGTCCCGGGCACTCACGCGCCGGTAGATGGTGCGCGAGGTATCGGCCGTCTCCGCGACGGAGCGGCCCTTGCGCAGCAGCACCGAGGTGAGCGCCAGGTGCCTCACGTCTTCCTCGGACGGCTCGAGCTGAACCAGCTCGTAGAGCAGCTCCTCCTGGGCACGCAGCTGCGAGATGAAGTTGGCGAGGCGGGACTCGGAGAAGTCGAGTGCTTCCCGGCGCAGGCGCAGCTCGGAGATGGCGAACGCGCGCCGGAACAGCGGCAGGGCGTCGTCCAGCCGATCGTCGGCCACCCGCAGCTGAGCCAGACCGTTGAGCAGCTCGGCAACGGAGGGGTGGTTCCGGCCCTGCGTCGATTCGACGATGCCGAGCGCGCGTTTGTAGCGCTCCTCGGCCTTGTCGTACTGGCCCAGGCCGTAGAGCCTTCGGGCCTCGTCATAGGCCGTCTTGGCCTCCGCCAGGCGGATGTCCGGCGGCGCCTGCCCGGCTGCCGCAGTGGCCACACAGCAGAGGACCGCGGCCGTCACCCACGCGAGCGCCTGCCGCATTACATGCTCCAGGCAATGCCCAGCGTGCCCCCTACTCCCTGCCGCGCCAGGGTCAGCACGGGAGCGAACCGGGGCACAGGTCCTGGAGTGCGCGACGCATAGTCCTCGTCCAGCCAGGGCGTGGGCGCCGAGAGCTCATAACCCACGATGCCTCCCAAGGGAGTCAGCAAGAGCATGCCGACGATCATGGGCTCGACGGCACCACAGTTCCTGTAGGCCTGAAGGTCGCAGCCGCTGGCCATCAGGATGCCCGCCCCGGCAAGAAATGGGGCCGCGAGGCCTATGACGCTCCCCAGCAGGGCAAAGACAAAGCTGCCACGTCCGTCCAGCGCCCAACCCGCGAGCGTGACCCCCATGCTGCTTCCCACCACCCCGAGCGCCATCGGAAGCGGGGCATCCGTGAGCTTCCAGGGGGTAGGCAGGGCCACCACTCCCGCCACCACGCCGACGAGCCCGATCCCGAGCCCACCCAGATATTCGGCGAGGTAACGGGTGAATCTTCCGTGATCCTCGCTCTGCCCGGTGAACCTCGTATCCAGCAGGTGGAGCTTCGTCTCCCGGGAGGGGGGCGACAGCAGGGCAGCCCCTCCTCCGAGGTGAGCGGGTACGGAGGCCTCCAACGCCAGGGGGTGGGAGGTCAGGACAGCGGCCACAAGGAGGAACATGTGCATGGAGGCGCAGGGGTGCGATTAGCGGAACAAGGCCAGGTCGACGGCCTTGGCCATCGCCTCGTAACCCGCGTCGTTGGGGTGCAGGCGGTCGCCGCTGTCGTACTCCGGGCGCAGTTCGAGCGGGTTGGCCGGGTCGCGCATGGCCTCATCGAAGTCGATGAGGCCGTTGGCCTGCGCGCGGTTGGCGCGGATCCAGGCATTCACCGCCTGCCGCTTGGCCTCGGCCTCCTCGTTGTAATACGGCGCAAAGGTGCCCTTGAACGGGAGCAGGGTGCCGAGGAACACCTCGACGCCGCGGGCCTTTGCCTGGTCCACCATCGTCTGGAGACCGGCGGTGATTTCGTCGGCCGTCACCCCCTGCGACGGCACGAAGTTGCCCAGGCCGATGTCGTTGATGCCGAGCAGGATGATGGCGTGGGTGACACCCGTCGTGCCCAGCGCGTCACGCTCGAAGCGGTCCACTCCCCGGGGCCCGATGGCGTCGTGGAGCACCCGGTTGCCCCCGATGCCCTGGTTGACCACGCTGAACCCTGCCAGCGCCGGGTCGGCCGCGACGCGACGCGCGAGGAAGTCGGGGTAGCGGTTCGCGGCATCCACGGTCGATGCCGCGCCGTCGGTGATGGAGTCTCCGAAGGCGACGATGACTCCACGGGCCGTGGCATTGCGCACGTCGATGCCGGTCACCCAGTAGTACGACGGCTGGGTCTCCGCCGGGGTGAAGGTCGCGCTGCCGAGGGCATTTCCAGGCGCGATGGAGTGGGTCTGCTGTCCCTGCGTGTGCACGGTCTCCACGCGCGTTAGCTGGGGCACGTACACGGTGACCGCCACGTCCGTCTGGGAGGGGAGCGCAAAGCGCACCTCGTCACTCCAGACCTCCTGGCCGGCGGGGACCGTCACGGACTCCTGGCCGTTGAAGCGCAGGGCGGCGTCCGTGGTGGCATCGATGGAGGCGCCGCCGGTGCTGCGGGCCAGGTGCACGCCACCGAGGGTGACCGGAGCGGTGCCAAAGATGTTCGACACCTTCACCCGCACCGCGTCGCCGCCCACCGATACCCGCATCACATGCCGTATCGATTCGTCCTGGAACGATTGCGGCTCCGGCGGCGGCAACCCCGCGATGGGAAAGGGCTCGTTGTAGTTCTGCGGCGAGGCCGTCCAGGTGGCCTGCAGCCGTGGCGCCTCGTCGTCGTCGTCGCAGGCGCTCAGGCCAGCGGCGAGGCACGCCGCGGCGGTCACGAAGCCGAAGAGAAGCCGACGGGTCACCGCCTCCGGGCCCAGGGGGGGCGGGAGCTTCTTCTGGGGGGTGTCTCTCATGAAGGTTCTCCTCGAACAGGAAGGCGCTGGACGTAGCACCCTTCCAGGGTGGGAAGGAGGACCTCGGAGTCTCACCCGGGCGGCTCAAGGAGGCGCACCGCTGGCTCCCGGCCGCGTGAAGCCGCACGAGGCCTGGAGGCTGGCTCCAGGCCCCGGGGGCGTGCATCAGGCCTGCACGCTTCTAGTTAGCGTCCCCAGGCCACATCGTGATGGAGACCACGATGGTGATGACGATGATGGGGAGACCGCCCGCGGCATTGTCCAACTGCTGGACCTGAGTGTCGTTGAGGGTGCGCAGGGTGTCCTTCTTCAGGGACAGCTTCTTGGCGGGCTGAGAGGGAGTCTTCGTCATGTGTGTCCTCGGGGTATGGGGCCTTCAGAGGGAGAGAAGAAATTCCCCCGAAATGCATGAGCCGCCGAGGCGCGAAATGATGCAAAGAATCCTGAGGCCTGGAGGCTGGCTCCAGGCCCCAGGGGTCAATCAGGTCAGCACGTTCAGCGCGCGGCGGTAGTACGCCTCGCGGTCAGCCAGGCCGTTGTAGCCGCCGTTGATGCGGCGCGTTACCTCGCGGAAGTTACCCGCGTCCGCGTAGGTGTTCAGGTTGCGGCTGTTCCAGAACCAGGCCGCCGTGCGGAAGCCCACGTCCACGTCCGCGGCGCGCTTGGGGTTGCCCTCCAGGTCGATGCCCAGCGCCTTGCCCGCCGCCCGGTAGTTGGAGCGGCCCGTCAGCTGAATGGGGCCACGGCCCTTGTAGCGCACGCCGTCACCCGGGTGGATGTTGCCCAGGTCGCGCCGGCCCTCGTAGGCCTTACCCGAGGCCAGCTCCTCGAAGTAGCGGAACTCGGCGCTCTCGTGCGCCAGCTGCGCCACGAAGGCCGCCTGGCGCTTCGGGGTGTTGATCTTCGCCTCCTGCATCGCCTTGTTCAGGTGCGGCAGCGTCTGCCGCGCCCGCGCGTCCGACAGGTTGGGCATGATGGCCTTGAGCTGGCTCAGCGACAGCCCGCCCGTGGAGGGGCCCGGCGCCGGCGTGGGGTTCACTGGCCCCGCGCCGCCCACCTTGGCGCCCAGCTTCTGCATCGCCGCGCGCGTCAGCGGACCGTAGTAGCCCGTGGCCGGCACGCCGTGCTTGGCCTGGAACTCCTTGAGCGCTCCCTGCGTGCGCGGGCCGAACTGGCCCGGGCCCGTGTTCATCTCCGCCTGCGACATGTGGCCCAGCTTCACCAGCGCGCCCTGCAGCTGCTTCACCGCCGCGCCCGAGTCGCCCTTCTCCAGGTCACCCGCCGGCAGCGTCACGCCCTTGAGCGAGCTGGTGCCCCGCGGAGGCGTGGCCGGCGTCGAGGGCTGGGTGGGCTTGGTGGGCGCCGCTCCGCCCGTGCCCGGCTTGGCCCGGCCGCCCGAGAACGTCACCAGCTCGCCGGTGGTGTTGTACTTGCCGCCCACCAGCTGGCTGCCCGACTGGCGCAGGGTGATCTGCTTCCCGGTGGCCGGATCATTGGCGTAGTAGACGTTCTTGCCACCCTCGCGGCCGCGGCCCGTCAGCGTAATCCAGTGGTCGGTGCCGTTGGCCCCGCCGTTGCTGCCCGGCTTGTGGTTCACGCCGATGACGACCGGGCGGCCCACGTCCAGCTGCTTGTTGATGGTGTTGAAGTTCCAGCCCGCCTTCGTCGCGCCCATGCCGGCCATCGACGCGGCCTTGCCCCAGATGAGCGCGTTGCCCGAGTAGCCGCCGTTCTTGTCCAGGAACTGGTCCAGCTCACCGGGGTTGATCACCTTGCCGGAGATCTTGCTGATGGCCATCGCCGTGGCCGTCATCGCGCAGCCCGCCGCGGCCAGGCTCGAGCTGGTGCCCAGGCGCCGGCCGCCCCACTGCGCATCGCCCTGGCGGTACATCGGCGTGCCGTCGCGCGAGGTGGGGAACTTGCGGCCGTCGTCATCGCGCACCGGGCCCGAGGCCTTGCCCGACTGCGCCTGGGCCGGAGCCGGCGCCGGACGCGAGGTGGGGCGGTCAAAGCCGTCCGCCTTGCCGGGGATGCTCAGCTTCTGGCCGGCCAGGATGCGGTTGGGGTTGCTGATGTGGTTGGCCTGCGCCAGCTTCGAGACCGTGGTGTTGAACCGCTGGGCGATGGCACCCAGGGTGTCGCCGCTGCGGACAGAGTAGGTTTGGGACATTGAGATTTCTCTCCGTTTGAGAGTGACTTGCCCCGGTTTTCGGTTGATTCGAGAATCAAGTTTCTTAGGCTGAGAAAGATTCTGTGGAAATTGGAGCCATGGTGGTGGCTCAGCGCCTCAGAAACCCTTGAATCTTCTCGGGGCAGCACTCCAGTTCCACACGGAGAGCGTAGGGACCGGGATATAAACATTCAGCCCGGAATGGGCAGGTTTTCCGGCCTTTTTTGAGCCCTGGCGCGGATCATTCCGCCTTGAACTGCTCTGCGCCTTCGTAGGTTTTCTCTCCGGCGGTGGAGGGGATGGTGTCCTCCAGCGTCTCTCCGGTCGAGCCGGTGATGCGCACCTTCACCGGGCCGGGCCCCATGCCGCTGGGCTCGGTGAAGTAGTTCGAGGCCGGATCCCGCTTGGCCTCCACCCACGCGCCGCTCTTCTGCCACTCGAGCTTGGTGACGGGCACCCGGTGGTTGAGCACCTGGATGGCGGACCACCACTGGTTGCTGCCGTTCTTCACCCGGTAGCGTACCGGGCCCGCGACGGGGCAGCTCACCAGCCGCCACTGCGTTGGGACCCGGCCGTCCACCTCGTTGGCGATCTGCCGGAAGGCCTCGCGGCTCAGGTCCAGGTGGCCCGGGCCGCACTCGGGGCAGCTGTCCACGATGCGCACCACCAGGGTGCCCTTGGGGCCCTGAATCTCCGCGCACGAGCCACACACCGCCGTGCCGGAGAACTGCGGCGCGTTCATCGCCGCGATGTTCATGTCCTGGGGGCTCTTGTCGAAGCCACAGTGGCCCGCCCCCGTCGCGTCATAGAAGGTGGCGATGCCCGACTGGAACTCTCCCAGCGCGACGATGTCCGCGGCCAGCTCCTCCGCCGACGGCGTCGAGGAACAGCCCGCCAGGCTCAGGCTGACGCTCATGGCGATGAAGGGGAGGGAGAACAGGGAAGTGCTTCGCATACGGGGCTCCTTCTCCAGGCAGGCTCGCGCTGGTGGAGCGAATCGTAGCTCAGTATTCCTTGCTCCAGATGAGGTCCAGGCCTCCGGAGCGCGCGTCGCCGTAGTTGGCCTCCAGGCTCCACTGCGGGCTGAACTCGTACTCGAAACGTACCGCGTTGGCGTTCTCCCGGTTCTGCCCCGTGGGTGGCGTGCCCACCCGGCCCGTGTACCCCACGTAGATCTTGTCCGTCAGGTACGTGCCCACTTCCAGCTTGGTGCCCTCCAGGCCTCCCTCGCCCGCCTCGATGGAGAACACGTCCAGGGGCAGCTCCGCCGCGATCGCCTTGCGCGCCTGCGAGGCCACCAGCGAACCCACCACGGATGCGGCCTGCGAGCCCGTCATCGACGCGCCCGAGTTGCGCTCCAGCGTGCTGCGCCCCGTCGCCAGCAGCGTGTAGATCTCCGTCTCCGACATGGGCGGCTCGCTGGTGGGCTCGATGGTGAACTCCTTGCCCTGCCCGCGGATGTGCACGAACACCGTCACGCCCTCGCGCTCGTTCTTGTGCTCGGCGGTGATGTTCAGGTACGGCGCCATCGGCGGGCCCGTGAACGTCACCTTGCTGTCCTTCTGCACGTCGAAGCGCCGGCCCATCGCCACCACCCGGCTGCCCCGCTGCACAATCACCTCGCCCGACAGGAACAGCTGGTCCGTGTACGAGACCTCGAAGCCCGGCGACATGCCCAGCTCGATGTTCACGTCCGAGCTGCGCACCCACAGGTTTCGCGGCGCGTTGATCAAAATCCGGTACGTGCGCTGGACCTCCTCTTCTTCTTCGGCCGCCAGCAGCTCCTCCTCGGTGGGCCGCGGCGTGCCCGCGCCGCCCGTGCCTGCACCCCCGGCCGCTCCGGGCCCCTGCGCCCGGACATCGCCGGGCGAGGTGACACCTCCCGCGGGATCCTTGATGGCCGGGTCCTTGGTGGCCGCATCCTTGGGCGCGGTGTCCTTCGTGGCGGTGGCCTGGGCCGCCGGCGTCGTCCTCGCCGGATCCGTGCGCTTGCGGCGCCGCTTCTCCACCGGCACCCCGTTGCGCACCAGCACCACGTCTCCCGGCCGCTCCAGCGCCTGCAGATCCTTGCGCTGCACCTCCGGCAGAATCATGTGCGCCTCGGGGATGCTGAGGTTGCGGATGTTCACCGTGTCGCTGGTCATGCTGCCTTCGAGCGTGGCCTTCAGCGAGGCGACGGCGACGAGCTGATCATCCGAGATGAGGGGGAAGTCCTTCAGGTTGCCCTCGCCGGTGAGCTCGTAGTTGCCCCCGCGCGCCAGCTTCGCCTCGGCCTTGAAGTTCAGCTCGCCCGAGCCCGCTCGCGCGAACAGCTCCTTCACCTGGATGCGCTCCTCCGTCACGTCCACGTTGACGCGGATGTCCCGGTACTCGCCCAGGCCCATCAGCCCCAGCCGGCCGTCCTTCCAGTTCACCGTGCCCTTCAGCGTGGGCGCTCCCGCCGTGCCGGCCACGCGCGCGTCCGCCTCGAGCACGCCGCCCAGGCTGCGCACCATCTCGTGCGCCCCGGACAGGAAGCTCATGTCGAACTGCCGCGCCACCAGCGACACGTCCAGCGGCACCTGCTGGGTGTCCAGCCCCTGCTGCACCGCCGGCAGGGACAGGTCCAACGGAATGCCCGCCTTGAGGAGCAGGGTGCCGCCCGCGGGCGCCGTGACGAGCGCGTCCAGCTTGGACTGCGCCTCCTGGTAGGCATAGTGGATGCGCGCCTGGCCGAGCGCGAGCTTGCCCACGCCCAGCTGCTGCAGGCCCAGGGTCAGGTCCACCTGAGGCGTGGCCGGAGTGCCCCGCGCGGCGAACTCCAGCGAGACAATGCCCTGCAGGCCGCTGTCTCGCAGCGAGGGGTCCGCGTTGGCCATGCCCGGCAGCTCCTTCAGCGCCGTGGGGTGGACGCGGCCCTTCAGCTCGAAGGGCACCCAGCCAATCACGTCCGGGTCCTGCATGGCGCCCAGCGGCGCGTTGAGGGTGGCGCTCAGGTCCGCCAGCGGCAGGGTGCTCTCGCCCCGGCGCTGCAGCGTCTTCAGCTCCATGCGGATGTCGTCCTTGCCCGCCAGCACCGTGAGCTGTCCGTCCATCGGCGGCAGGCCGTTGACGGTGGCGCCGCGCGCGAGCACGTCCACCTTCGCCTGGGGCACCAGCACCGTGCCGGACATATTGAGCGCCAGGGACACCGTGCCGTCTGGGTTCTGCAGGTTGGCCAGGTTCCCCAGCAGCTTCATGGGCACCTCGCTCACGCGCGCCTCCACGTTCACCGGCGCGCGCAGCACCTCGTCGGCCGTGGGGGGCTTGGCCATGAGCTGCCCCACCGTGAAGGGCGTCTGCAGCGCCACGAAGGCCTCGGAACCCACGCCCTGCAGCTCCAGGCGCCCATCCAGCGTGCCGTCCGCCTTGTCGGAGGCGGCGGTCAGCGTGAAGGCCAGCGGCTCCATGGCCACCGCGGGCGGCGGGGCGTCATAGCGCATCCCCTGGCCGCGCAGCGTGAAGCTCAGGCGCGGATCCCTCGCGGGCCCCGTCACCTCCAGCGTGCCCGACAGCTCGCCGCTCACCGGCGGCTCGGCGCGGCCCAGCATCTTCCGCGCCTCTTCGATGTTCAGCCGGGCCAGGTTCACCTTGAGGTTCAGCTCGTCTCCGCGCCGCTTCAGCACGCCCTGCACCGGTACGTCGAAGTCCGCGGTGACATGGGCGGCCGGCACGTCCGCCGTGAGCGTGCCCGTGGCCCGGTCCTTCAGGTACGTGCCGTTCAGGCTCACGTCCACGTTCGAGTACTCCTGGAAGCGGCCGTCCACCAGCGTGACGGAGAGTTCCGCGTCCGGGCGGGGCAGGGTGCCCTTCGCGCTCACCCGGGCCGAGAGCGCTCCGC
>DASVVJ010000850.1:0-1965 GCA_036389955.1 Myxococcaceae bacterium | reverse complement strand
CAGTTGCAAGGCCCTGATGTTGCCGTTCACGCCGAAGTAGTTGAAATGCCCCTGGATGCGACGACAAAGTGCAGCGTGTTGCTCTTGAATCGACTCATGTCGGTGGCGCCAACAGAAGTCGTAGACGGCTTGCACTGCCCGCCGCAACCTCGCTGTGCGTGTCTTCAGGGTCAGCCTCCAGCTCCCTTTTCTCCCTCGACGCCAATAGAGCGTGAAACCGAGGAAGTCGATGGTCGCTGGGCCCTTGCCCTCCTGTTGCCCGCGTTTCGGGCGACCAAAAGGCAGCAAGCGGGTCTTCTCTGGGTGCAGCGTGAGGCCGTACCTTTTCATCCGTAGCCCAAGAACCTCCATCACGCGCCTGGCATCATCTTGCCGTTCGAAACCGATAAGGAAATCGTCGGCATAGCGGACCAGGTGCGCTTTGCCCCTGAGCCTTGGCCGGACCTCCTCCTCGAACCACAAGTCGAGCACCTCGTGTAGATAGATGTTTCCGACCAGCGGTGAGAGGATAGAGCCTTGCGCTGTCCCATCCTCCGGCTCGGAATACTCCTCGCCGTCAAGGACACCCACGTGCAGACACTTGCCGACCAGCCTCAACATGGACCGGTCGACGACCCGTTTCTGGAGTATCTCCATCAGCTTGGTGCGAACCACGCTGTCGAAGTAGGACTGGATGTCCGCCTCCAGAATCCAGTTCACTTCACCTTTTGTCACGACCGGGTCAATGGCCCTCAGCGCGCCATGGGCACTGCGTCCGGGCCGGAAGCCATACGAACAGTCCAGGAAGTCCTCCTCGTATATTGCCTCCAACACCTCGCGTAGCGCGTGCTGCACAATCTTGTCCTCAATGGACGAGATTCCAATCGGTCGCGTCTTGCCCTTGTCCTTCGGAATGTGCACCCGGCGAATTGGCTGATGTCGGTACCCGCCTGTCTTCATCCTTTGATGCAGCGCCAGGATGTTGGCCTGCAGGTTCGCCCCATACTGCTCCACCGTGATGCCATCCACGCCCACCGCCGCATTCTTCCTGAGCCGGTGGAACGCTCGCGTCAGCGCATCCGCATCCAGCAGATGCGCCAACGAGGTGAACTGCGCTTTCGGATCCTGCTTCGCCCTCTCCACTACCTTCAAAAGTCCTGGTGACATGTTTCCCGCTCTCCGTGTAGCGGCCATGTTTCCCTCCTGAAGCTCACTCCCAACACGAGCCGCCTTCGCTCCGCCGGGTCCAGCTGCCTCCTGTTCCCCGACTTCCTCGCTACTTTGCAGCTCTCCGACTCCCTCATCCCCTTCGGCCCCCGCTCCGGTTCCCCTTGCGGCGGCCTTCCTCGAGGCGGACTCTTTTCGACTGCAAGCTGCCGCGTGCGTCCGCTGACGCGTCACCTCCTGGAGGGGTTGGGTCCCGGCCCTCCGGCCGGCATGCTCGTGGAGAGATGAGGGTCTCCCAGGTTTCTGGGCCGTCCCCTTTCCTACGTGCCGCGCTCAAAGACCCCGCCGGAAGCGCCGCCCCCTCGCCCGCACTGCGTTGGCGGCGCTACTGCCTTCAGGGCCGTGAAACCCCTGGGCTTCCGGAATCAAAAGATTTTCGTGGCCACACTGCCGCGGCCCGCCTGTTTGCGCACCTACGCATCGCCGGGGTGGTTACCCACCTCGTCGCAAGGCTCGCTACCGGCCCGCTGGGCTCAGCCTTGACCGGGCGGGATTCGCACCCGCTGGACGGCAAACCGAATTTCAGGGCGTCATCGCATCACCCTTCCTTTCGGACCAGGATTGCCTGGTCGCACCCACGGCGTCTTCGCTCCAGGCGCGCAACTGCGGCCATTTCTGGTCCCTCAAGCAGGTGCGGAGGAGGCGAGCGAGGCGCCCCAGGCAGCGGTCAGGAAGGAGCGGATGAAGGAGAGGACGCCGCGAGTGGACTGGGCAGAGTTGCTCAGGAGGACGTTCGACTTGGACGTGTTCGTCTGTGTG
>DASVVJ010000849.1:0-5705 GCA_036389955.1 Myxococcaceae bacterium | reverse complement strand
CCTGCCCGGCTCCGGGACCCGGGCCGCGAGCCGCACGCGCACCCGCTCCAGCGCCTTCTGCAGGCGCGAGGCCTCCACCGGCTTGAGGACGTAGTCCACGGCGCCGTGCTCGAAGGCCTCCACCGCGTGGTCCGCGTGGGCGGTGACGAGGATGACGTGGGGGCCACCCGCCGGCAGCAGCGCGAGTGCGTCCATGCCGCTGAGCCCGGGCATGTGGATGTCCAGCAGCACCACGTCCACTCCGCCCGTGCGCGCCGCGGCCAACACCGCGTCTCCATCCGCCGCCTCGCCACACACCTCCACGTCCGGCATCGCGCTCAGCAGGCGCGCCAGGCGCTTGCGGGCAAGCATCTCGTCATCCGCAATCAGGATGCGCAGCGGCTGGCTCACGTGAGGACTCCAGGAAAGGGCCCTGAGCGGGGCAGGGTGACGGTGACACGGGTGCGGTCTTCGGTGCTCTCCAGCAGGAGGCGAGCGTTCGCACCGTAGGCCAGCGCCAGCCGCCGCTCCACCATCGGCAGCCCCGTGCTGCCTTCCCGTGGACCCTTCGATGCTCCCGGGTTCTCCAGGGTGAACACCAGCCCCGTGTCACGCACCGCCACCGTCAGCGAGAGCTGCCCCCGGTGCCCTGCCGCCGGCCCGTGCTTCACCGCGTTCTCCGCCAGCGGAAGGAACATCAACGGAGGCACCGGCACCTCGCTCACTCCAGGCCCCACCTCCACCGAGAGTTTGAACAGCTCCGGATCCCTCAACAGGTGCAGGTCGAAGAGCGTGCGGATGAGTTCCAGCTCCTTCTCCATCGGCCAGGTCGCGCTGCGTACCCCGGCCAGCACGCTGCGCAGCATCGCCGAGAGCTTGAGCACCGCCGCCTCGGCCACCGCGCCGTCCGTGCGGCACCACTCCGCGATCGCGTTCAGCGTGTTGAAGAGGAAGTGCGGATCCAGGTGGCTGCGCAGCGCCAGGAGCTGGGCCTGCTCCGCCTCCAGGGCGAACCGCGTGGCCCGGGCCCGCTCTTTGGCCAGCGATTCCTCGAAGCCGATGTCCCGCCCCAGGCCCCACCCGCCCACCAGGAACAGCGCTCCGCAGACGGCCAGGTTCACCGGCTGGGTGAGGAAGGTGGGCCCCATGCGCAGGAACTTCGGCAGGATGTAGCCCGAGGAAATCACCACGCCCGTTCCCACCGCGCCGTAGAGCACCAACCGCACCCCGCCGTGGCTCAGGTCCAACCCCTCGGGGAAGAGCACCCGGTAGGACACCGGGGCCACCGCCACGAAGAGCAGGCACAGCATCACCCCCAGCGGGATGGCCAGCGGATCCCTGCTGAAGCGCGCCTGGGCGAAGACGAGGCTCGCTGACACCAGGAGGATCGGCGCCAGGCGCTTGGGAGCCATCAGCGCCAGCAGCGTGGCGCGGACGATGGAGCCTTCGCCCAGCTTCTTCATCGCGGCACGAGGTGCGGCGGCAGCGGCCGCGCACCCCGGCGCTTGCCGACGACGTTGATCCAGGTGGTTCGAAGCAGAATGCCGATGTCCACGGTAGCGCTCCGGGTGCGAGCATACTCGGCATCCAACTGCGCCGTGAGCGCCGCGCCGCGCGCCTGGCACACCTGCGCCAGTCCGGTGATGCCTGGAGGCACCTCGAAGCGCGCCGCCAGCGGCGGGTGCGCCGCGATGAGCCGCTCGGCATCCTCCGGCGTGAGCGGACGCGGGCCCACCAGGCTCATGTCACCGATGAGCACGTTGAAGAGCTGTGGCAGCTCGTCCAGCCCGTGGTGGCGCAGCAGCTGGCCCAGCCGTGTGGGCCGCCGCGCCTTCATGTCCGGCTCGCACGTCATCGTGCGCAGCTTGAGGATCTGGAACACGCGCCGCCCCTGGCCCAGCCGTGGCTGGGTGAAGAAGATGGGCCGCCCGTCCAGCACCAGCACTAGCAGCGCGAGCACTCCCACCACCGAGCCGAACAGCGGCATCAGCGGCAGCAGCAGCGCGAGGTCCAACAGGCGCTTGCTCTTCATGACTCGACCTCCGCCTCGCTCAGGTCGAGCACGATGGTGCCCGCGAGCACCAGCGGGAAGAAGAGGACAGCGCAGAGGATCAACAGGGGCGTGGACAGTGTGGTCATGGCGCACTCCGGAAGACGGCGTGACGCGAAGGAAGATGACTCACCGGACCCACGCCTGCGGGCCCGCTTAAGGCGAACGGTCGCGCCTCATGGGTGAACGGTCGCTCCCCGCAACCCTCACCCCCCGCCCTCTCCCGAAGGGAGAGGGGGATTGTCTTACCTGGCCCCTGGTGTCAGGTGGACAGCGCATCACCCTGCGCGAGCGCGTTGCGGATGCAGTCGTTGAGGCCGATACCTTTATAGGCGTTACCCGCCAGGTGTAGCCGCGGCAGCCTCCTCAGCGCCTCGTCGATTGCCGACACCCGCTCCAGGTGTCCCACGTTGTACTGAGGGATGCCACGCGGCCAGCGGATCACTTCGGTGAAAACAGGACTCGCAGTCACACCTACCAGGTCTCGTAGTTCATCTTTGGCGAGTGTGAGCAGCGCTTCCTCGTCCAGACCTACCAGGTCAGGTCGCCGTGCCCCACCCACCATGCAGGTGTAGAGCACCCGCCCTCCCGGAGCGCGGAAGGGGAACACCGTGGACGCGTGGATGGCGCCCAGCAGCCGTCGCTTCTCCAGGCTCGGCACCAGGAAGCCGAAGCCATCCGGTGGCGGAGTGCTGCCCGGTGCATAGCCCAGGTGCACCACGGCGATGGGCGCGTAGGCGATGCCCTCGAGCAAGGCCGCGAGCTTCTCGTCCAACGGACGCAGCAGCCCCGCGGCCACATGCGAGGGCGTGGTCACCACCACTTGCGCCGCGTTCAGCTCCGCCTGCCGGCCGTGCTCGAACACCGAGACGCGCCAACCGCCCTGGCTCGGAATGAGCCCCTCCACCCGCGCTCCCGTGCGCGCCGCGGGCCCCAGCGCCCGCGCCAGCCCGTTCACCAGCGTCTGCAGGCCTCCCTCGAAGGTAGAGAGCGCACCGGTGAGCTTTGGCGCTGTACCCGAGGGCAGTGCCTTGCGCTGCGCGCTCTGCATGCGGATGGCGCCCAGAATCAGGCTGCGGTGCTCGCGCTCCAGCTTCGTCAACAGCGGGAACGTGGCGCCCACGCTCAGCGCCTCCAGGTCTCCCGCGTAGATGCCCGTCTGCACCGAGTCGAGCAGCACCTTCGTCGCCGTCTCGCCCAGGTGCCGCCGGCCAAAGGCCCCCAGTGATTCGTCCAGGCCCTCGGGCCCCCGGCCGCTGAGCAGTTCGGCGATCACCCGCAGCCGCGCTCCCAGAGGAAGAATGTCGGACTTCAGGAACGCGGGCGGAGAGCCGGGCACCGCGCGCAGCCTTCCTCCCGTGTACAGGTAGCGCCGTTTCGCCGAAGGATCCGCCGGCCGGATCAGCTCCTCCACGCCCACGCTGGCGGCCAGCTCGCGCGTGGCCGGCTCTTTGTCGAGGAACCCATTGGGTCCGATCTCCGTCAGGAACCCATCACGTTCTCTCGATTGAATGTTACCTCCCAGGCGGGCACCTGCTTCCAACACCACCGCATCCTTGCCGCGGGAGCGTAGGCGGTGCGCCAGCGCGAGCCCTGAAATGCCTCCTCCAATCACAGCGATGACGGTCATCTCCGTTGCTCCTGGATCCCTATTCGTTCGGCCAACGTGAGTTGCGTGATCACGCGAGACCCCGTTGTACCTACAGCCAGTGAAGCGCGTTAATGCACTTATGCGCTATGCCATCTCCGGGGCCAGCCGCGGCATCGGCCTCGAATTCGTCCGACAACTGCTTGCCCGTGGCGACTCCGTCGAAGCCGGAGTCCGCATTCCGTCGGAGGCGAGGCTGCTCTCGTCCCTGGTGCGCGAGGCAGGCAACCGGCTGCGTGTGCATGCGCTCGATGTCACTGTGCCCTCCAGCGTGCGGTCCTTCGCCGCCGCGGTGACTGAGACACCCATCGACGTGGTGATCAACAACGCGGGCGTCAGCGGCAAGTGGAGCTCGCTGTCGGAGCTGGACTACGAGGACATGGCGCGCGTCATGGAGACGAACGCCTTTGGCCCGCTGCGGGTGTCCGCCGCGCTGATGCCCGCCGTGCTGCGGGGCTCCACGCGCAAGATCATCCACCTCACCACGCGCATGGCCTCGCTCACCGAGAACACGCAGGCGGGCGTCTACGGCTTTGCTGGCGGCGCCTACGCCTACCGCATGTCCAAGGCGGCGCTGAATGTCGGCATGCGCACCATGGCGGTGGACTACAGCAAGGAAGGGCTCATCACCGCGGTGATCAACCCCGGCTGGGTGGCCACCGACATGGGCGGGAAGATGGCGCCCCTGCGCGCGGACGAGTCCGTGCAGGGCATGCTCAAGGTCATTGATCAGCTCAGCCTCAAGGACAGCGGCCACTTCCTGGACTTCCAGGGGCGTAGCCTGCCCTGGTAGGGCCTGGGGCACACGGTGGCTCAAGGGTAGAGCGTCTCGGTTCGCCAGCCGCTCCCCTCGCGCAGGTACACCAGCCGCTCGTGCAGGCGGCTGGGGCGTGAGTGCCAGAATTCGATGCGGTCCGGCACCACCCGGAAGCCGGACCAATGGGAGGGGCGGGGAATCGTCTTTCCCTCGTACTGGCGGGTCAGCTCCTCCACCCGCTGCTCCAGCAGCTCGCGCGAGGGCAGCGGCTGGCTCTGCAGGCTCGCCCAGGCGCCCACCTGGCTGCCCCGGGCGCGGCTCTGGAAGTACGCATCCGCCTCCTGAGGGGAGACGGTCTCCACGCGCCCCTCCACCCGCACCTGCCGCTCCAGCGGGGCCCAGTAGAAGACGAGCGCGGCGAAGGGCTGGCCCTGCAGCTCCCCGCCCTTGCGGCTCTGGAAGTTGGTGAAGAAGGCGAAGCCGCGCTGATCGAAGTCCTTGAGCAGCACCACGCGCGCCGAGGGCCGGCCATCGGCTCCCACCGAGGCGACCACCATCGCGTTCGGGTCCACGGGGATTGCCTTCTTTGCCTGCTCGTACAGGACGGCAAAGCGCTCAATTGGATCCTGGGGCAGTTCCATGCTGCGCACCCTAACAAGCCCGCGATAGTTAAGGTTGACTCACGGGCCCTACACGTCATCGTTCGTTCATGAGGATTCTGTTCATCGCCTCCGAGGTCGCCCCGTTCTCCAAGACGGGCGGGCTGGGAGACGTGGCCGGGGCACTTCCCGCGGCCCTCGCCGCGCTCGGCCATGACGTCAAGGTCGTCACTCCGCGTTATGCGGACATCCGTGATTCGCGGCTGCAGCCCACCGGGCACTCGCTGCTCTTGCGCTTCCCCTTCGGGGAGGAGAGCGGGCCCATCCTGTCGGTCCGGCTCTCGGAGCGCCTCGAGGTGTTGTTCCTGGAGAACGCGCGCTTCTTCGACCGGAAGGGCGTCTACGGCGATGCGTTCGGCGAGTTTGGCGACAACCACCGGCGCTTCGCCTACCTGAGCGTGGGCGCGCTCCAGGCCGCCCAGCGGCTGGGCTTCATTCCGGACATCGTCCACTCCAATGACTGGCAGACGGGCCTGGTGGGGGTGGCGCTGCGGCGCGGCTTCGAGACCTCGCCGCTGGGGCGCGCCAAGGGCGTCTTCACCATTCACAACCTGGCCTACCAGGGGCAGTTCGGCAAAGACGTGATGGGGGAGCTGGGGCTGCCGTGGGACC
>DASVVJ010000848.1:0-3851 GCA_036389955.1 Myxococcaceae bacterium | reverse complement strand
CGCTCGCGCGGCTCTCACGCGAGGCCCAGCGCCAGCACCCTCAAGCGCTGGCGCTGCTGCCCGAGTGCCCCGAGGCCCCCCGGCGCTGACGGGGCTCAGCCCTGAATGGGGAAGGTGGCGGTCCCCTCGTCACACTCGAGGAGCAGCTGGTTCTTCTCCACCACGGGCGCGTCCGTGCGCAGCTTGAAGTCGTCCTGGTCCACCTTCTTCTCGCCCTTGCTGGGCACCCCGCCCCTGAGCACGGCCTGACGCCGGCCCGCCAGCGTGGCCTTGCACTTCCACCAGAAGGCGTCCTCGGCGTTGCGGATGACGAGCGACTTGTCGATGGCGCCCAGGCCCAGCAGGCTTGAGCGCTTCACGCCGCCCCTCAGCGTCCGGGGCGTCGCCGCCGGCACCGGGGGGGCCGGCTCGAGCTTGGCGGTCTCCTGAACCGGGGCCGGGGGTTCCGGCGGGGTCACGGGGGCCGGGGGCGCCGGCGGAGCCACCGCCATCGGCTCGGGCGGCACCAGGAAGCGCGCCTGCGTGGCCGAGACCGCTTCGGCATCGAGCTCCAGGAAGACCCGCCGGGGCATGACCTTGATGGGCGTGGCGAAGCCGAGCACCGGGCGCTCGCCGCCCTCCCGCTCTGGCCCCACCACCTTCACGGGCCGGCCCATCTTGAGCCCCGAGCTGGGCCCCCGGGCCACGAAGTACTTCCCGTCTTTAGACAGCACGGGCAGCACCGCGGTCTTCACGGTGATCCACTGAGCCTCCTTCGAGGACGCTGGATCCTCGGGCACCTTCGCCACGGCTGGAACGGCCATGGCCGAGCCCTCGGCCCCCGCGGCGGCGACCACCTCGCCGCCCGGCCCACCCTGGGACGGACCGCGGTCTGCGGCATGCTCCTCGGGATGAGGCGGCCTCGGCCTCGGCGGGCCTCCCGGAGGCGGAGGATGCGACGGATCATACGGCGGCCGATGATCGCGCGGGCCACCCGGGCCACCCCTGCGCGGCCCATCCGGGTGATCCCCGCGCGGCCCATCCGGGTTCTGCACCACGACCACTGGCGGAGGGGTCCGGCCGCGCACGAAGATCAAAGTGCCCACCACCGAGCCGCCCACCAGCACGAGCGCGCCCAGCACGAGCACGGCCATCTTCCACCGGTGGAGCGAGTTGGCGGAGGCCGCGAGCGCGGCCGCCTGCGAGGCCTCCACGGGCGGGGGCACCGCCACGCCGGTGGGACCGGAGCCAGGAGCCATCCCCCGCTGAGGCACGAGCGTCGCGGCGTGTGCGGCCGCGGCGGGCTGGGCCTGCGCGGCGGGCCCGAGCGCGCCGGGCAGCGGAGAGACCACGGGCCGGATCGGCGCCGGCGAGGTGTCCGCCTGCATCTGGCTCAGCGGGCGCACCGAGGTGGCCTCCAGCCCGGTGATGGACTCCAGGCCGGGAGGCAGCGGGGAGACGGCCACCACCCCGGTGTTGACGGGGCCCGAGGCCGGGCGGCGCGCGCCGGAGATGCCGGAGATCAGCTTGCGCTGCGCGGAGAAAGCCTCGGGGCACAGCGCCTTGACGAAGTTGCCCACCTCTTCGGCGCCCAGCGAGGTGCTGACGCGCAGCAGCTGCTCGTTCAGCGCGCGGGCGAAGTCGTCGGCGCGCACGTAGCGGTCCTCGGGCCTGGGCGCCAGCGCGCGGCGCACCACCGCGTCGAGCGCGGCGTCCACGTCCGCGCGCAGCTCATTGAGCGCGGGCACGGTGGGGTTGGCCATCGCGGCCATCATCTCTCCCACCGTTCCGTGGGCGATGAGTGGGCGGCCGGCGATCAACTCCCACACCACCACGCCAGCCGAATAGATGTCGCTGCGGTGGTCGAGCGGCTCGGCGCGGGCCTGCTCGGGAGACATGTAGCCCAGCTTGCCCATCACCGTGGCCGGCAGCGTGTACTTGCTGCGCGCCGCGGACTTGGCGAGGCCGAAGTCGATGACCTTCACCTCGCCCTCGTACGACACCATGACGTTGTGCGGAGAGACGTCCCGGTGGACGATGCCCAGCGGCGTGCCGTCCGGCCCCGTCTTGCGGTGCGCGTAGCCCAGGCCCTCGGCCATGCGCTGGCCCAGGTAGAGCGCCACCGCCGGTGGAATGGCCTGGCCCTTCTCGCGCGCCTGCTCGGCCAGGTACGCCACGTCCACGCCGGCCACGTACTCCAGCGCCATGTAATAGGTGCCGTTGGCCTCGCCCATGTCGTAGACCTGAGCGATGGACGAGTGCACCAGGTGCACCAGCACCTTGGCCTCGTGGTGAAACCGATCCAGGAACTGCCGGTCCTTGAGCAGTGCCGGAAGAATCGTCTTCACGATGCACGGCTTCTCGAAGCCGGCCGCGCCAGAGATTTTCGCGAGGAACACCTCGCCCATGCCGCCCTGTCCCAGCAGGTGCACCAGCTCGTAGCGGCCCAGGCTGCGCGGCGATTCAGTCGTTTCGGTCGTCATCGGATCTTCTGGGGCCAGAGCGCACCACGGGCCCCAAGGTAGGAGCAAGCTACCCGCTCGCTTTCCTCATTGGACACCGAAGCCGCCCAAAAAGAAAAACTCTCGTGTCCCGGTAAGAGCAACCAGGCAGGCAGGCTCAGGCGCTGGCGCCGCCCAGCAACTGGGTGCGCAGCTCCACCGCCTCGACGGGCCAGCCCTGGCCGCCGGGTGTGAAGAAGACTCCCACCGGAATGCCCTCCTGGGCCAGCTCGGGCAGCAGCTCCTCGAGCAGCTCGGCGAGCGGAATGCGCTGGGGCTCGTAGCCGGCCCACATGCGGGTGGCACACACCCGGGCCGCCTCGGCGGTGGGCCACAGCGGCAGCACGTCCCGGCCCTCGTCGTCCACCGCCAGCGCCCAACCCTCCAGGTACAGCCCCCACACCTCGCCGGACTCTCGCGCGCGCTGGAGGAACCAGGCATGGCGCCGCCTGGGGGGCAGCTCCATCACGCCCTGAAGCCTCGCGTCGGACATCTCCCGCGTCATCCTTACGCCTCCTTCACTCACCGTACGCTAGCCCCTGGGGCTGACCAGCTCCCACCCGTGCGGGTTTCTTCGTATCCCTGTTGTGAGTGACTTCATCCGGCGAACAGAATGGCTGTGCACCGGCGTACCTCGTAACCGTTCATGTGCCTGGGCCCATTGTCAGATCTCAATGCGATGCACTCTCTGTGTCGGGTCAGCCCGCGCGCGAGAGCCCCCCTGTTCACGCTCCCGCTTCAAGGGCACACCCTTCTGGAGACCTTTCATGATGACGCGCTGGGGAGTCCTCGCACTGCTGGCCATGACCGCATGCGGCGCAGCAGATGAGCCGGCCACGAGCACCCAGTTCGAGGTGTGCCCCGGGGTCGTGGCCGGCGCGGTGCCCGAGCGGGCCGACGCCAGGCAGTCCCTGTCCTCGGGTCCGGTGGACGATGGGCGCCAGCCCTACCTGGTGCGCTACCACACCGTGGCGGAGGTGAGCACGCAGCAGGTGCGCCGGGTGGGCGGCGAGGTGCGCCGGGTGTACCGCACCGTGCCTGGGCTCGCGGCCAGGCTCACCCCCGAGGAGCGCGACGCCCTGGCCAAAAACCCCAACGTGGCGCACATCGAGCCGGACGTGAAGGTGCGGGCGCTCAGCGAGCCCGTGAAGCAGGGCAGCACCGGCGAGTACACCGCGGGCGTGCGTCTGGTGCAGGCCCCCCAGGTGTGGGACGTCAACCTGGACGGCGCGCTGGACGCCGCCGCTCCCAACGGCAGCGGCATCCGGGTGTGCGTGCTCGACAGCGGCATTGATCCGGACCATCCGGAGCTGACGCAGGTGTACGCGGGCGGCAAGGACTTCGTGGACAACGACGACCTGCCGTGGGACC
>DASVVJ010000847.1:0-14088 GCA_036389955.1 Myxococcaceae bacterium | reverse complement strand
AGCCACCCGGTGCAGCCTGTGCAACGCTCCGGCGCTGGCACCGCCACCACCTCACTCACCTTGTCTGGTGGCAGCAACTCGCGCTTGTGGCCTTTGTGTCCGGGCTGACCTCCGGGCTTGCGGCCGGTCGGCTCCGACGTCCTAGGCGGTGCACCCGGTGGGTCTGAGGAGGGGGACTTCGAGGAGTTGCGCGAGGTGCTGCGCAGCCGCGCCTCCAACTCGGCGATGCGGGCGTCCTGCTGCTCGATTCGCGCGAGCGCCGCGCTCAGCTGTCGCTCCAGTTCTGCGATGCGCGCATCTCTCGGGTCAACCGCGGTCACCCTCCAGGTAGTAACCTTCTCTTCCTACCCTGTCGATAGGGTCCTCTCCCCTCTGTCTACCCTCGCTCACCCCTCAGGCAGCCCAGTCCCGTGAACGCTTACGAATCAGGATGAGCAGAAGAGACAGGCCCTTCAAACGCTCTGCGGCCAGGTGGACAGCCTGGTGGCCTGGGTGAAGAAGCACTTGCCGGTGCAGATGCTGCAACCGGTGTTGGCCGAGCCCCTGAAGGTGCTTGCGCAGGTGCGCCGCCAGGCCTTGGAACCCGATCCGGAAGGCGGCGGTGGAGTACGTATCCGGCAGGGGGTGGCCCCCGACAGGCGCGTGTCGGTGGAAGACGGGGAGATGCGCCATGGGCGCAAGAGCAAGAGCAAGCGCTTCAATGGATTCAAGCAGCACATTGCCACGGAGCTGGAGCAGGAACTCATCTTGGCGTGCGCCGTCACTGCGGCCAATCGCCCGGAAGAGGAAGCGATGCCAGCGCTGCAACAGGACCTGGAGCGGCAGGGAATGCAGCTGGACGAACTGCACATCGACCGCGGCTACATCAGCAGCCCCGTGGTAAAGGAGGTGCTGGAGCAAGGTGGCCAGGTGCTATGCAAGCCCTGGGCGCCGAAGAATGGAGAGCTGTTTGCCAAGTCCGCCTTCACAATGGACATGCGCAGCCGACGCCTCACCTGCCCAGCTGGGCAGACGATGCCCTTCACCCTTGGGACTGTGGTGGAATTTGATGCGAAGCAGTGCGACGCCTGCCCGCTGCGTGCGCAATGCACGACAGCTGCGCCAGGTCATGGCCGCACCGTGTCTATTGCCGAGGATGAAAGGCTTCAGCATCGCCTGCGTAAACGGATGAAGTCCCCAGCGGGCCGAGAGCGCCTCCGCGAGCGCGTGGGGGGTAGAGCATCGTCTGGCTCACTTGGCTCGTCGGCAAGGCCCCAGGGCACGGTACCGAGGGGTACGAAAGAACACCTTCGAACTGCGGCGGGCCGCGTCCATCCAGAACCTCGAGTCATGGCAGCGGCACCTGGAACGGCCCGCTCTCAAAGCTGGGTAACATGAACTTCAAACGATTCGGCGCTCTAGAAGGCCGCCACCTCGTGGCGTGGGCGCGAGCATGCGAGGTGCTCCGCGACAGCCTCGTCCACGGGCGCAGGCTGGAGACACTCCTCACTGCTACCTGTGGGCTCGCCGACCCTCCCTCCGCTCTTGGCCACCACAGCCTTCGTTGCGCACGGCGCTCCGGCCGAGTGGCGGAGTTTTGTCGCAGCGCGCCTCGCTCTCATGAGGCGCATTTACGCAATCTCTGTCGCGCGAGAACGCATCGGATTTGGCCCCACCGCCACGCCCGTGGGACCGGAACTCTGGACGGTATTTGCCTGCTCAATTCATTTGTCAGGCACAACAACGATTGAGCCTGGTTCCGATGGCATAGGAATCGTGTGCGGAACGATACTTGGTGACTTGAATGACGATGAGCTTGTTACAGTGCGATCGGCGATCCCTTTTGATGTCTTCAGCTGTAGAGTGGCAGAAAACGTGCAGGATGTCGGCAAGTCAAATGCAAGCGTCTCCTTGCTTTCCATCAAGGGGCGCGAAGCTTCGATCCGATAGGCACCAGCATCCCAGACGGCATCACAGGCAAGATTTGAGACCGGTCTGTTGTTGCATGTAACAGTGCACACCGCTTTAGGCTTTTGCGTAAGATCAACCTGAACTGTGGCGTGAGAGAGCAGTGCAACCAACCTCCACACAGCTCTTGTCGGTAGAGTGCTTCCAGCGAGTAGTTTGTCCCCTCCTGCTTCGGCACGGTCAAACGTGAGAAGGGGCTCCTTCGTAGGCTGAAGACGCTCTCTCACGAGAAAGCGCAAGTCAGGTCCACCTGACTCGCTACTTCTCGCCAAGTGAAATTTGTATTGTATTGGAACGTTTGGGTCTGCATTCTCTTGGAGTGTATACCTGATGCTGAAACGACAGGAATCCTCCTCGAACCTAGTCTTGATGAGCTGGGTACCTGGCGGGAAATCATCGATGCGCCACGGTGCCCCCATGCACAAGTACTCGGGCATTTTGCCCATTGTATACTGAATGGTTAATGGTAGCCCGATCGCAAGATGCTCTTCTTTAGAGTCAGAGTGCGCGCGCTGAAGGGTGAAGTTAGACATGCGTCGAGAAAGCTCTTCCCAGGTCGGGAGAATGGCGTATTTGGGCGTACCTACGAGAATGAGCTCACTAGACTCCGTTCGTACGGGCAGCAAGATGTCGCGTCCAACCGGCGGGATTTGTATTGTCCCGTCCTTCTTGATTTCTATCGCTCTGAACTCGCTGATGTAACTGCTGTTTGGGTGGATGCGGCCCTGCTCATAACTACCCCAAATCTCGAAGAACAAACTGGTCTGTTCGACGGGGGGGGGATCATGGTCACCCAACATGTAGGCAAGATTCGAACGGAAGGAACGCTGCACTGCCTCGAACCTGAGCGGGGCTACTTTGAGCACCTGGGCCGCTTCGGTTGCAGTGAGTAACTGAAGTTTATACGCAAAGGCCGCTGTCGCCACACAGTCGCTCTTGACCGGCGGCGAATGCGGCGGCAGTGCCCACGATACATTTCTATCGATTGTCGTAAAATATCGACTTGTCTCCCCTTTATTCTTCACCCAGTCTGAAAATAAGGGGGTTTTGAACGAGAAGACGAGCGCCTCGCTCGAAAACTGGCTCACAGAGATCGCGCGTTCTGAAAGAGGGAAGCTCTGAAACTCAGGTGGAATTGATGCAAGTTCGCATGGGAGGATGTTGAAATACTTCGGGCATGCCCGCCTCAGAGGCCATTTGATTCCGCAACCAGGGAAGAAAGTTTTGAATTGGGTTGCGAGAGCATCACCCAGCGAACCGGCCCCCATTTTTTCCTTAAAAACCCATTCCTGAGACCGTGCGGGAGTAGCTGCTAAGAGCATGCAGCAAAAGGCTACGTATAATGCGTATGATAGGCGCCCATTCGAAGGTTGGGTGAGCATGTATTACATCCGCTAAGTCCGGTTTCCGGCAAATCTCGCGGCCCCAACCGGGTTGAAATTGAAGTAAAAGAAGCTAGAACGCTTATCATTCGCGGTAGGATCGGTAATTTGCCGATAGTCATAATGAACCTGGCCCCAGCCCGCCGAAAAGAGCCCATCCAGGAACGTAAGCCCCAGTGCGTATCCAACGTCGACCGGGAGTTCTCGCGTTGTTAGATTCTGAAGCCGACCTTCGCGGACAAGCAGGCTGTTGGAGTCCAACTTGGCAGGGAATGGTGCTACCAGGACGGTCTGTGCGGAAACCCATCCATTAGCAATATTCCATTCGAACCCAAAGCGTGGGGCAGCGGTGAGAAAGTCCTTCTCGAAGCGGTTGTCGCCGGTTTGAATGACTGTACCGAGGGCAAGATCCGCTACGACCCGTACGCCGTTGAAGGCTTTGGCCTGAGTGGACCAACAAAAGGTTCCGCTGTCTTGGCACCAAGTAGGTGAACTGAAGCTCACGTCGATGGCGTAGCTTGGTAGAGCCGCTAGACACAAGATTGCTGCCAGAGCACTGCGAATCTTCCTGTAACTCATTTTCCCTCGCATCGCGCAGACTGCTGTTTACCCGAAGACAGCAGCACTCTTGCATAGCGGAGGTGATGTCGTCGAGTATGCACTGAGGTCTGTCGTAGACCTTGCAAGAAACTCTGGAAAATCTGCAAGTTAAATAAGCCAGGGGCAAAGAGGAAGTCGCGCTCCAAGGTGGTGTATAGCTCGTGGCAGATGACCTTCTGAGTTCCTCGGCTCGCATTGCCTATCGCCCTTCTCCAAAGCTGGGCATCTTCACTCCAAGCGAAAATCCTCGATATGCCCCATGGTTTTCACGGCCCTTTGGACACAGTGATGAGAGCCATGAGTGGCTGCGCGCCGGGCTGCGGCTGCGAGGAAGGTCGCCCGTGCCGTACTCCAAGTACCGGGCGAAATCCCGCTCCACGTACCGGGGCAGGTCGCGCCCCACCTCGCTAGCCTCTGCCAACAGCGTGGCAAGGTAGTCTCTCACCGCCTCGTACAGCACCGACCCCTCTGGCTGCCTCCGCCGGTACGCCCCCCTGATGTTCCACTTGCCCCTCCCCAACTAGCCTCTCTAGGGCACACGCTCCTGTCAGCCTCCCACGGGCCTCTCGTGAGCCCAGAGAGACCGGGGAACTCAGGCCGCTCGCGCCCGTCAGCGGATTGACCCTGTTGGGCCGCATGTGTCCCGAGTGTGCCCCTCCAGCGGGGAATTGAACGGGACGAGATGGAACGAGATGGGACGGAGCGGGGGAACGATCCGGTGTGAGATCAAGGCGTTAGCCGGTAACAGCGTGACCTGCTTGGGGTTTTGCTTCCGCCTTGATGCGGGTTCGATTCTCGCCGCCTCCGCCGAGCTGCCTCTGACCGGTCAGCAGTGAAGCCGGGTGACGGATGGCTCAGCGCGCTTCCCCAGGGTTCGAGGTGGGCACAGTCTTCTTGGGAGGCGCGGGAGCAGGCAGGTAGCACTTGCCCTTGAAGGGCACGTAGCCGATCTCCGCGCATTCCTCGGCGCTCCTCGGAGGTTGTTCCGCCCAACAGCCTCCGTTGATGGGTACCTGCTCAGGGCTCGGGCACCGGCCTTTTTTATCGGGACGGGCCTGCCATGGACGGGGCTCGGGAGGCGGCTGCTGCGCAAGCGGCCTGCTCTCTTCAGAAGACGGAGTGGCGTCCTGAGACTCGGTGGGTGAGGTGTCTCCTACCGCCACGGTGCCCGCGTCCGAGGCCTGGGCGTTTGAAGCCCAGGGCTTCCACGTCGAGCTCCAGAGCAACACCGCGCACGCTCCCGCCGCCGCCAGCGCCAGCCAGGGCTTCCAGGCCCGTGTCCGCACAGGTGGCAAGGAGCGCTCGGGGCCTTCCGCTCCACCTGCTCCAGCCTCCAGCGCCTCGGCCACCTGCGCCGCCGTTCCTCTCGCCTCTGGAGCGTCCGACAACAGGCGGACGATGACCTCCCGCAGCGGCGGCTCCACCCACGGATTGCTCTCCAGTCGCCGCCGGATGTCCGGGCCCGTCGCCTGCCAGGTGCCTTGCTCATCCCGCCGCGCGTCGATACCCGGCGGGTACTCGCCCATCACCAGGCGATAGGCCGTCACTCCCAGCGCGTACAAGTCATCCGCTGGCGACGGAGGGTAATACCCGTCCGGCTCGTGGAGAGAGCGGATGTAGAACAGCCTCGCCTGCGGAGAGAGATATTCCCGAGTCACCGGCGGCAGCGACTGCCACGTCAGCCGCTGTGCCCCCTGAAAGTGGCACGAGCCGAAGTCGATGAGCACCGCGCGCCTGTCCGACAACCTGACCAGGACGTTGGCTCCTTTCACGTCCCGGTGCACCGCTCCCACGGCATGAAGTGCCTGAAGCGCCCGCGCCAACTGCCCCAGCACCCGGCACAGCTTCTGGCTCGAGGGCGAGTGCTGCTCGGCCCAGGCATACAGGGGCGGTCCCTCGACCCACTCCATGGCGAAGAAAGGGTGCTCGTCTCTCGGGGGCTTCCGCGGCCCGCCCCGGTCCAGCAGGCGCGGAATGCTGGGGTGGCTCAGCCGCGAGAGCAGCTCCACCTCACGCTCCATGCGCCAACCCCACGCGGACAGTGACACCTTGAGCGCACCACGCTCCGAGCCCCCGAAGCCCCTGCGCTCGGCAAGGTAGACGGCACCGTTAGCGCCCTGGCCCTGCCAGGCCGTCACCCGCCATGCTCCGACTCGAGTTCCTGGGGACAGCAGGTGCATGGGCTCCTCGAAGGCTCGCTGATATCAGAGCCCCGCCACCTTGGAGGAGCTGGACACGGTGTAAGCAAACGCCAGCTCCTGCTGGGAGCGCGGTGAGGCAGGCACCTCGAAGCGGACGATGCCGTCCTGACTCACCTTGGCCGGCGCGGGCTTCGCCTTGTCCTTGAGCAGCTCTACCTCCACCGCCTCCACCTCGGAGACGGGCATGCGCTCCTCGATGGCGATCTGCTCGGCCCGGTTGCCGGTGTTGGACAGGAACAGCTTCACGAAGTGGGTGCGCGTACGCCGTCCGGTGAGCCGGTTGGTGTCCAGCTTCTCGTCCACCTGGCGGGCGATGCGCAGCGTGTCCTCGCTGCCGAAGCCCAGCTTGACCCGCTCGCCTACGCCCGCGAAGGACAGCTGCGAGCGCCCCACGTAGCCGCTGGTGCGCACCAAGTCCACCGGGCCCGCCAGCAGCACCGAGGAACCCTTGTTCTCGAAGCGCGCCACCCGGTGCACCAGCGGCGAGTGCTCGGGCGTGCCCACCAGCTCCGAGGTGGCCGGAGCGGTGAACTGGAACAGCGGCACCCGGTGCGGTGCGCCATCCGAGGGCAGGGTGACCTTGTGGAGCGCCTTGAGCGCCACCGGCTCGCCGCCATCGTCCAGGCCCGGCATTCCCTCGGCCTGCCGTGCGCCGCCCTCGCCAGTGGTCTGGATGGCCTCTTCGCGGACGGTCACCTCCACCACCTGCTTCTCGTGCTGGGTCTTGTCACGCAGGTACAGCCGGTCCTCCACCAGCCGCGGTGGCGAAGCGCCCAGCGTGGGCCGCGCCGTCGAGAAGGCCATCTCCACGTCCTTCCAGTCCTCCTCGGTGCGCTGCCACACCACGGCCTCGCACTCCACGGTGACGGTCTCGCCGCCCTCGGCCTGCCGCAGCGTGGCGCGGTACGCCGGACGCCACACCGCGCAGGGCACCAGGTACGCCACGCCCAGCGTCACCGTGCCGCCCGCCGGGTGGTTGAGCTCCATGTCCGCCGAGGTGATCAGCCTGGCCTCGGGCTGCTCGCTCCGGGCAAACGTGGCCTGGGCCTCCGCCAGCCGCTCGTTCGCCACGGCCAGCCGCCGGCGCGCTTGCCGCAGCGCCTCGTCCGTGGAGGTGAGTTCGGCCCGGACTGCCTCCAGGTGCTTGCGCCAGGTCTCCGGCACGGCCTGGTTGGCGCCCACGGCCTCCTGGATGGAGCGGATGACATCGTTCCGGGCGTTCGTGGCGACGCCCAGGCGCGCGTCCAGGCGTACCTCATCGGCCTCCGCGAGCCGCACGGCCTGCTCGAGCGACTCGATGCGGCGGCCCAGCTCCGTGCGGTGCTCGCGCAGGCCTTCCTTGGGCTGCTCCTTCCAGACGCGGCTCACGCGGGCGCCGACGAGCGCGCCTCCGGACAGGGAGATCTGCAGCGACCGGTCCACCGCGAGCGGGGAGAGGCCCTCCACGCGCACGCGCTGCGGCCCGGCGGGCAGGGTGACTTCGCCCCGGCGCTCCACGAGGGCGCGATCCTCCAGGACGGTGACTTTGGTGACGGGCAGGGTGACGGTGGTGGTGCTCACTTACGTCCTCCGGTTGCCGCCCTGGAGCATCTTGCTCGAGGGAATCTTGACGATCCACGTCGCATCCAACGACTGCTTCTCACCCGCCTGTAGCGTCACCCGCCACGCCCGCTCGCCGTCCACCGGCGTCTCTCCGGGCAGCGAGGCGGGAGCACGCCACGCGGGCCTCACCTCGGTCTCCTCGACCTTGACGTCCTTCTCGGAGGTGGGGACCACGGGCACGCGCTCGCGCAGCTCCACCGTCACGGGGCGGCCCAGCCGGTTGGCCACTTCCAGGGACACGCGGTGGGTGAGCACCGTGGCGCCGCCGAAGACGCCGCCCGAGGCCTCGTCGAAGCGCGTGTTGCGCGACACCTTGATCGACTCCTCCACGCCCAGGCCGAGCCGCTGCGTGGCGCCGGGAGCCAACGTGGGCAGCGGAGAGGTCATCAGGAACTCGTCGCCGAGCGTGACATCCACCGGGCCGGCCAGCAGCGCGTGCGGGGTGCGGTTCTCGACCATCACCGTGCGGAACACCTGCGGCTCCATGGAGGGGACGCAGAGGTACTCGGCCACGAGCCCCACCGGCGCGGAGAACACGGACACGGTGTGCCAGGCTCCATCCGAGGGCACATCCATCCGCGTCTCCACGTCATAGCGGTAGTCGAAGTAGGGCGTGGACTGGCGCGGAGGCACGGCCCAGGTGGGCGGAGGCACGTGGTAGACGCGGTTCATGTCCTGCTGGCGCACGGCCAGCAGCGAGACGATGTCCACCTGCACATGCACGGCGGTGAGCGCGATCAGCTCCGTGGAGCTGTAGATAGGACGGGGCTGGAGCTTGCCGCGGTTGCCAGGCTGGCTCGCGGGAGCCAGCTCCAGGGTGTCGTAGTCGAGCAGGCTGCCCTCGGGCTCGATGCTGGCCGGCTGCGGAGCGGGCTCGGGCTCATAGGCGGAGCCGCCAAAGCCCTCCATGTCCTCGTCGTCCGCAGCCCCCAGGTCCATGCTCCTGCGGTTGGAGCCAGGCGCGCGGGCCAACTCCTTGGCGACGCTGCCCCGGGGAGCGGACTTCTTCTTGGCCTGTTCCAGTCCTCCTCCTCCGCGAGCCCTCATGGGCATGGCCGCGCCGGTGGGCGCGGCGGATGGAGGGGGCGGCGGCGGAGCACCGCTCGAGAACAAGCCAGCAAGGCCCCCGGCGGACTTTGGCATGGCAGGGGGCATGGCCGCTGCGGGGGCAACGGGCATGGGAGCGCTCTGGTAGGCCGGAGCGGGCTCGTCGGCCTCCGGGTAGACCTCCGCGGTTAGCACGCGGCCCTCGGGCTCAGCGAGCTTCTCTTCGTCCATGTCCATCGGAACCGCGGGAACCTCCATCGTGATGGAGCGCCTGGGGGGCTCGGGCTTCGCCGGGGGAGGACGGCCACCGCTGGCCGCGTCGTAGCCGGTGAAGAGCTCTTCTAATCCCGGAGGAGGCTCGCGCCAGCCCGAGCGGGCGGGGGGGGGCTGGCGCCGGCCGATGCGCAGGGCCTTCAGCTCGGGCACATCCGCGCGCCGGTGCAGGTCCGCCGTGGACAGGGACAGCTTCACATTGGACCAGTCCTCGCCGGTGCGCTGAAGCACGGAGGCGCGCATCCGCAGCGTGCCGCTGTCGAGCGAGCGCGGCATCCTCAGCTCGTAGCCGGGGACCCAGCGGGCGCCGCGCACCGCGTACTCCAGGGCCAGGCGCGTCTCGCCCTGAGCGCCGGTGGCCTCGGAGAGGGTGATGATGGCGGCGCGGTACAGCACGGCGCGCTGGCTGCGGACAGAGGAGGAGCTCTCGTTGAGGCGCTCGCGGCGAAGCTGCAGCTCCGCGATGGTGTCCCGGCGCTGCTTCTCCAGCTCCAGCTTCCGGGAGTAGAGGGCGGCCAGGTGCTCATCGACGAAGGCGCCCATGGCGAGCACGGCGGTGGGCGAGGCCTCGCGGGGCGGCTGTCCCGGCTCGGGCTTGAAGAACGAGGGCTTGAGCTTCTTGATCAGCTCCAGCTCCTGGTTGTGCCGGGAGAGCTGGGCATCGATGCGGCCAAGCGCGTCCTCAGCCTCCTCGATGGCGCGCTGCTCCTTGGGGATGTCGGCCTCGGGAGGCAGCTGCACGTCGAACCCCGGCCGGATATCCCGGACCGCGAGGCCGGCGGGGCCCTGGAGCACGGCGGCGCGGAGCGAGCCGGCGTTGAGCCCCAGCGGCAGGCCGTTGATGCGCACTTGCGTCGGCAGCCGGCCATTGTCGGCGGCCAGCGTGGCGACACGGGTACAGAGCGCGCCGTCAGCATGGACCGTGACGGCATCCAGGACGGACGGGACGACGAGCATGGGAGCCCCCTCCAGTAAGAGGGACACAGGCTAGCGAGCCCTGGCGCGGAGCGCGAGTACGCACTGGCGTATGCTCGGCCCGGGCTACTCCAGGAGTGGAGCACCATGTCTCGCGCCATGCCGATACTGCGGACCGGGCGGCTCGTCATCCGGCCCTTTGTCCGGGAGGATCTCGATGCGGTCTTCCAGCTCTACGACGTGGAGCTCGCGGACGCTTCGATGGGGAATGCGGGCGCCCAGCTTCGGGAAGACCGGAAGGTCTGGCTCGAGTGGACCCTTCAGGGCTATCGCCAGCTTGATCACCTCTACCAGCCACCCTACGGCGACCGTGCCATCGTGCTCGCGGACACCGGCGCGCTCATTGGCGCCTGTGGCTTCGTGCCCTGTCTCGACGAGTTCGACCGGATTCCCGGCCTGCGTGCCACCGAGGCCTCTGCCGCGGGAAGAGCCTCGGCCGAGGTTGGACTCTTCTACGGGCTCTCTCCGGCACACCAGGGCCGCGGCTACGCCACCGAGGCGGCCCGAGCCCTGTGCGACTACGCCTTCCAGGCCCTCCGCCTCGCCCAGATCATCGCCACCACCTCGCGAGACAATGCCGCTTCGGTCTCCGTGATGAGGCGGCTTGGGATGCGCATTGAAGAAAACCCTTTTCCTGAACCGCCCTGGCTCCAGGTGGTTGGTTGGCTCCAAGCCCCCCGGTCCTGATGGGGTATCCTGATGACCTGCCTTCGAGAGGACGATGCGGATGGCACCCTGGCCCTGGGCATCGGCATCAACTCCCTGCCGGTGGACATCCTCCTGCTCATCGCCGCCCATGCCCGCTGAGTCCCCAACAGTCCGTTTCGTTGGGACACGCAACTTTTGACGCACCTGTGCGAAGATATCCCCGTACATTATCCTACACTGTGTGGAGCCCCACATGAGCGACAACAAGATCAACCGCCAGAGCCGGACCCCCGCGGTCCCCACTTCCACCAAGGGCACCACCACACCCGCGGAGACGCGCAAGGAGACGGCCCCCACGGCCGCGGCGACGAAGAAGCCGGCGGGCAACCGGGTGGCGGACGGCTTCGAGTCCACCGCGAAGGTGAGCACCCGGGGCACGGATGGCTTCGAGTCCACCCGCGGCACGGCGCCGCGCGGCGTGGCGGGCACCGCGGCCACGGCGGCAGTGGGCACCCGCGCCCCCCCGGCCCAGCCGGCCAAGCGCACCATCACCTTTACCTATGACGCGGGGCCGCACAGCTCGCTCACCGACGTGAAGCTCAAGGGCAGTTGGGACGCCAACGGCCGCTTCAACGGCGATTGGGCCTCGGGCTCCATTCCCATGAAGTCGCTGGGCAACGGCAAGTGGGAGGCCCAGGTGACGCTGGAGGACGACGGCCTGCCCCGCAACTGGGAGTGGGGCGTGTCGGTGGACGGGCCCGCGGGCGACGACCAGTGGGCGGTGATGGGGGAGGGCAACCTCAAGCTGGACCTGAACAAGCCCAAGGCCAGCTACACCCCCACCACGTACCACCAGATGGGCGCGCAGAAGCGCGGCGACGACTTGTCCTTCCAGTTCTGGGCGCCGGACGCGCGTGAAGTGAACGTGAAGGTGACGGACCAGCACGGCAACGTGCAGCGCCTGCCCATGACGCGCGACGAGAACGGGGACTGGGCCACCGAGGTGAAGGGCGGCTTCAAGGACCTGGTGGGCAAGTCCTACGTCTACGAGGTGGTGGACTCCACGGGCGTGAAGAGCGACCGGCCGGATCCGTACGCCCGAGAGATGATGGGCGAGCAGCGCGGCATCGACCGGCTGTACCTGGACCCGATGCGCGGCAAGGAGGTGAACCGCTACTTCCCGGGCGCCACCGAGCTGATGCGCTTCAACATCGACGACGAGGCGGACGCCGACAGCGCCTACCTGGTGCTCAAGGACGAGAGCGGCAAGCCGCTGTCGAAGGACGCGCTGCTCAAGCGCCTGGGCGAGTTCGACTCCTCGCTGATCGACAAGCTGCACGACGGCCAGTTCAACGACCTGTGGTCGAAGAACATCCAGCCTGACGGCCGCATCAAGATGACCAACGAGGGCGGGGCGTGGGTGACGCTGGTGAACAACCCCGAGAAGCTGGCGGGGCTGCGCTACGAGTTCCAGGTCTTCGAGAAGGACGGCAAGGGCGGGCTGCAACTGCGCGATGACCATAACCGCGACGGGGCGTACAGCGCCGCCGAGCGCCAGGCCTCCTCGCACAATGATCCGTGGAGCGACCTCATTACTGCCGAGAGCGGCGTATCGTTCCGCGGCTCGGTGATTACGGATCCGGTGGGCTACGTCATGAAGCACGACAACGCCCCGCGCGAGAAGGACCAGAGCAAGTGGGTGGTGTACCAGCTGCACGTGGGCAGCTTCCTGGGCGACACGAAGAACTCGGACCGGTCCACGTTCGAAGACCTGATGAAGAAGCTGGACTACTTCAAGGAGCTGGGCGTCAACACGCTGGAGCTGCTGCCCACCAACGAGGTGGAGGGCAGCCGCAACTGGGGCTACCTGGGCGTGAACAGCCTGGCCTCGGAGAGCTCGTTCGGCTTCGAGGACGAGAACGGCAAGTGGGTGAGCGGGAATGAGGCGCTCAAGCGCTTCATTGACGAGGCCCATGGCAAGGGGCTGAACGTCATCTCGGACGTCGTCTACAACCACGTGCACGGCGACCACAACGGCCTGTGGAACCTGGGCGGGCCGCAGAACCCGTATTTCAACTGGTCCAAGGAGCCGGGCAAGTTCGAGCAGCGGGAGACGCCGTGGGGCGCGGTACCGGCCTACCACCAGCCGAAGGTGAAGCAGCTCTTCGTGGACCACGCGGTGCAGCAGATCGCCGAGCTGAAGTTCGACGGCCTGCGCTTCGACTTCACCGAGCCGATCAAGGGCGTGGGCGGCAAGGAAGGCTGGGAGATGCTGCGGGAGATCAACCGCCAGGTGCACTTCCTGAACCCGGAGACGTGGACGGTGGCGGAGCAGTTCGACTACGACCCGACCATTTCCCGGCCTGCGAAGTCGGACGGCACGGGCGGCGGCTTCGACGCGCAGTGGTACACCGAGTACCAGCACCGGTTGGTGAACGACAACAGCAAGCCGGGCCTGATCCAGGCGGCCGCGCGTGGCATGCGGACGGACATGGACGCGTTCGTGGACCTGCTGACGGCGCCGCGTGGGTTGGACGAGTGGAAGAAGGCGCTCACGATCATCTCCAACCACGACGAGGTGGGCAACGCGCAGCGGACGATGAACACGGCCGAGGGCGACAAGCCGACGGACTTCCCGGAGCAGTGGTCGCGCAACGCGGCGCGGTTCGCGGCGGGCATCGGCTTCGCGTCGCCGGGCATCCCGATGTTCTTCCAGGGAGACGAGTTCGGAGCGCAGAACGACTTCCGGTGGGGCAACCCGTCCACGTGGGACAACGACTGGAGCTGGGAGGGGCTGGGGCAGGACTGGAAGTGGGACCAGGTGACGTTCAACGACACGCAGAAGGCGACGTACGAGCGGCTGTTCACGCTGCCGCCGCAGGCGCGTGAGCAGGACGGGGCGTACAAGGCGCTGTCGGCGCAGGACAAGCAGGTGTTCAACCACCTGGCGGGGATGGAGCCGAAGCAGCGCACGGAGGCGATGCTGGACATCACCCAGCGTCAGCAGTTCCACTTCTTCAAGGACGCCATCGCGCTGCGCAACTCGAGCCCGGCCTTCGCGGCGGACGCCGCAGTGAACCGCGTGTACACGCACAACGATGACTCGGTGATGGCGTTCACGCGCAAGGCGGGCAACGAGGAGTACCTGATTGTCGCGAGCCTGAACCGCAACAACCTGGAGGGCTACAACATGCCGTTGCCGCCGGGGCAGTGGAAGGAAGTGCTCAACAGTGACGCCGGGGTCTACGGCGGCAACAACTTCGGCAACTTCGGCGCCACGCTGAACGGGGGCAACACCAAGGTAAACATTCCCTCGGCGGGCTACGTGGTGCTCAAGAAGGTGTAACAGGTGAGCACGGGGTGGGGGCACAAGCCCTCACCCCGGTTCCTCCCGTGCTGCTTCGCGTTTGACG
>DASVVJ010000846.1:0-1610 GCA_036389955.1 Myxococcaceae bacterium | reverse complement strand
GCCCGGCTTCACCTTCGCGCTGCCCGAGCGGCAGCTCGCGGGACGGTGGGCGGCGGGGATGCGCATCGAGTACACCCGCCTGTCGCCCCTCACCCGGACCTTTGGAGATGAGGGCGAGGAAGGCCTCTTCAACGCCGCCGGATGCTTTCTCACCGAGGAGGACAAGCAGAAGCCCGTGCTCCCCTGGTGCCGGCTCACCACCGACGAGAATGGCAACCTGGTGCTCCTGACCGACCCCGGCCAGAGCAATGGCATCTTCGACTCGGCGGATCGCGAGGCCCGTAGCCGGTTGGACTTCTCTCCCCGGCTCACCACCTCGGTGGGCCTGGGACGCTTCATGCGGTTGACCCCCGCGCTGGCGCTCCGGCAGGACTTCTACCTGGGCGAGGTGTCCGGCCGGTTCAACCAGCGCGGCTACCCCATGGCCGACCTGGTGCTCGACTCGGAGCTGGCCCGCGTCTTCCAGGGCCGTACCTCCGCCTACCGGCACTCGCTCAGGCCCGCGATCCACCTGCGGTATGTGCCCACGGTGTGGGGCGAAGTGCCCTCGCCGGGGGCCTCGCCCGAGCTGCCTCCGCAGATCTACGACGAGATAGACGCGGCGCTGCCCCGGGGGCCGGACGGCAGGGGACAGAGCTTCTTCCACGCAGTGGCGGAGGTGACCCAGGCCCTTCAAATCAAAGAAGGGGACCAGCGCCGTGAAGTGCTCCGGCTGCGCCTGGGCCAGGGGTTCGACCTGAGCCGGCGTGCTCCCATGCTCAGCACCCCGGCCTCCGAGCAAGAGGACGGCCCACTGCTTCGCGACACCTTTGCCCAGCTGAGCACGAGCGCCGGAGTGCTCAATGGCAGGGCCCTGGTGCGCTACGATCCCAATACCCAGAAGATCTCCCAGTTCAGCGTGGACGCCTCGGTGACCAACACCCACGGTGAGGCGCTCTACGTCCGCTACGACGACCTGCAGGCCGAGGGCTCTGACCAGCTGCGTCGAGGCATTGACGCCCTGGTTGGTCCATCGGCGGAGAGCCAGACCCGTGCCCAGTTGCTTGTCGCCGGGGCGCGAATGTCGCTCGGAATTGGGCTTGGCATGCGGTACGAAGCCATTGTGCAGCCATTGGCCCGGACCCAATCGCCACTGGCCCAGCAGGTGCTGGGGGTGTCGTACGGGCCGGCCTGTGACTGCTGGCGTATCGAAGGGGTGGCCACGCTTCGGCGTGACCAGAAGCGTCCCGACTTTGGCTTCAACCTGAGTGTGGCCGGCGTCGGGGCCTTTGGGTCCGGAGGTTAACGGACAGCGGAATCGCGAGACGCCCCCAGTGGTTGACACATGCCAATGTAATCTTCGCCAGGAGGGCAACATCTTCGTGTCGGAACTCGGAAAACGAATCGGCCAACGCATCCGCGAGCTTCGCACGCAGCGGCCGGAGCGTTGGACGCAGGAAGAGCTCGCGGAGCGGGCTCAGATCAGTGTGTCCTTTCTCTCAATGATCGAGCGCGGTGAGCGCGTCGCCCACGTGGAGACGCTTGCTGCTCTCGCCAACGCCCTGGGCGTCAGCCTGGGGGAGCTGTTTGCTGGAACCGAGCAGTCCCTCGCCCAAACCGAGGACCTGCTT
>DASVVJ010000845.1:0-1786 GCA_036389955.1 Myxococcaceae bacterium | reverse complement strand
AGCCGTCTCGTGCAGCTTGACGGGGGAGTTGTGCTGGATGAGCTCGCCCTCGTTCTGCTGGAGCATGCCGAAGGGCTCGCCCAGGGACTTGGAGATGGCGGCCGAGAACCACTCACCGATGAGGAAGTAGTCCACGCGCGGGCGGCGCGAGTCCAGCGGGGTGGGGGGCAGGTTCTGGTCCTGCGGCAGGCCGCGCAGCACCAGGAAGGGGTAGCGGCTCAGGCGGTTCTTCAGCTCGAGCACCGCGCGGCGCAGCGGGGCGGGCAGCGAGTGGAAGAACAGCTCCGCCTCGACCAGGAAGCGCTCCGGGTCGTTGATCGACACGTGCGGGCGGGCATCCAGCGCGTGCTGGATCTGCGCGCGGTAAGGCGTGCAGTCCAGGATGAACGGCACCGCGGAGCGCGGCTTCTCAATCTGCTGCTGCGGGGGAACAACAGTCAGACGGGGGCGGAAGGGAATTGACGTCGTCATGGTGGAAACCTCGTTTGGGGTTGTGCTGCACCCATAAGGCTTCCAGACAAGGGAAGGTCTGTGCAATGTGCGCTACGGTAATTCCTGGAACACCCCGTCTTCGCCGCCAGACCAGTCTTGTGTCATTAAACTTCAACCAACTACAACGCATTTTTGGCAATAACAAAACTGGTAAAACACGAAAGCACTATGTTTCAGCGGATTCGCAGACGTCGATCCAGGTCTGTGGCGAGAGCAACAAGTGAGTCAAAGTCTGACACTGCCCCGCCAAAACGTACCTGACGATAAAGCTTGAGAAATGCCTGAGCTTTGTTAGCCGCCTCATCTCCACGCACTGTGCGTAGGCGTTGCAGCAACTCTTCGTCAGTTTCCGCAGGGCTGGGAACGAGGCCCGCACCGCGTTTCATCGCTCGCAGATAGCGGGCGTAGATCTGCGCGAGCCTGGGGTCCGAGCCACGCATGGCTTCACGAGCCCGCGGTGCACGCTGACGGCGCCCGCGCGCTCGTAAACGCCACCACACTCCGGCCGCGATGACGAGCAGCGCGGCCAGCGTTTCCATAGACAGCAGACGAGAACTCCACCGCCGGAAGAAGGAGGCAACGGCCTGGAGCGCCGAGCCGAAGCGGCCCTGGGCCTGCGGCGCGAGCAGGGCGTCCCGGCTCTGCCACGGCGTGGGGTCGAAGGCGACGAAGCGCCCCTCTTCCTCGAGGTAGACCTCCACCCAGGCATGGGCATCCCGCTCTCGAATGAGGAAGGCGCCCGAGAAGGGGTTTTCCTCCTGGGGAACGAAGCCTCCAGCCAGCCGCGCGGGCACATCCACGCTGCGCAGCAGCGCCGCCATCGCGCTGGCGAAGTAGATGCACCAGGCCGGCCGCTTCTCACGGATGAAGACGGCCAGCGGGCTGCCCTGGCCGTTCAAGTCCACCGTGAGCGAGTACTGGAAGTTCTCGCGGAACCAGCGCTCCAGGGCCTCCGCGCGGGCTCGGGGAGTGGTGGCTCCGCGAGTGATTTCAAGGGCCAGTGGCCTCAGCTCGGCGCGCAGCTCCTCGGGTATCGAAGTCAGCGCGGTGTCTGGAACGGGCTCCTGTGGGAGCTGTTCCCGGCCCTCGTGGCGCAGGGTGAGAGTAACACCTTCCTTGCCATCTCCTCGCAGCATCCATCCCCCGAGCACCTGGGGATTGGCGCCTTGCACGGAGCGAATGCCAGCCGGAGCAGGCAGATACGGCCGCAAAGACTGCAACAGGGTGACTTCGGTGCTACGCAGAAATTCCTCTTGTTTGGGAGGATTTAATTTCAAGCGGGATGTTTCAAGAG
>DASVVJ010000844.1:0-2340 GCA_036389955.1 Myxococcaceae bacterium | reverse complement strand
GAAGATCATCGACAAGAACACCACCATCCCCTGCAAGAAGAGCCAGGTGTTCTCCACCGCGGTGGACAACCAGCCCCTGGTGAGCGTGCACGTGCTCCAGGGCGAGCGCGAGATGGCGGCGGACAACAAGACGCTGGCGCGCTTCGAGCTGGTGGGCATCCCCCCGGCGCCGCGCGGCGTGCCGCAGATTGAGGTGTCCTTCGACATCGACGCCAACGGCATCGTCCACGTGAGCGCCAAGGACCTGGGCACCGGGAAGATCCAGCAGGTGCGCGTGGTGGGCAACTCGGGCCTGTCCGAGGCGGAGATCCAGGCGATGATCTCCGACGCGCAGGCGCACGCGGTGGACGACAAGAAGAAGAAGGAGCTGGCGGAGCTGCGCAACAACGCCGACGGGCTCATCTACACGACGGAGAAGAGCCTGGAGGAGTACGGCAATCTGCTCTCAGAGAAGGACCGGGAGGAGATCAAGGCGGACATGGAGCGGCTCAAGGGCGTGCTGAACGGCGGAGACGCCAGCGCGCTGAAGGAGGCCTTCCAGCGGCTGGAGGGCAGCGCCTACCGCATCGCGGACGCCATCTACTCGGGCGAGGCGAAGTCCGGCTCCTGAGCCGGTAACTCCCTCTCCCTTCGGGAGAGGGCAGGGGTGAGGGTTCGATGAGCCCCTCGTACAGGCTGTGGCTCCTGCTGTGTCTGGGGCTCGGCCTCAGCGCCTGCAAGAAGTTCACGGAGCCTGAGGCCGCCGCACCGGCCCAGGCTCCTGCTCCCTCCGTGCCCCCCGTGGCCGCGGCCCCCAGCCCAGCCCCGCAGCCCGAGCCCGAGCTGAGGCCCGAGCCCGAGTGGCTGGTCCTGGAGGAGATGCCCTGCGAAGAGAAGCTGGCGATGAGCCCCAGCCAGTTCGTCGCGCGGTATGACCAGAGCAACAAGGACTTCGACAGCGTCAAGCGCGGCGTGCTGGTGGACCAGTATGTCCAGTGCTACCAGGCAGTGACGCAGTCCAAGTCGGAAGCGCTTCCCGCCGCCAGCCGTGAGCAGCTCGAGCGGCTGCGCAAGCAGCTCGACTCCTTCGCGTACCAGCGCTTCTACTTGAGCGCCTTGAGCGCGGGAGGAGACGCTCGGATCTTCCGGCGGGAGCTGCAGGATGTGCAGCTCTACCAGGAAGCACTCCTCCGAGCCCTGGCCGAGGGCCTTGCCAAGGCCGGAACGAAGCAGAGCACGCTCGAGCCCCAGGACTTCCAGAAGCTGGACGCGCTCGTGCGCGAGTGCCGCAAGGTGCCCCAGGACATCATCGAAGACCCTTACGGCCGCATCTTCCGGGAACAGGAGAAGCAACTTGGCGAGCTGTACACGCAGCTCAAGCAGCAACTCTCCTCGCTGCCCGCCCCCCTGGCCGCGCCCTTCGTTCAGCACCTGAGCGAAGTCGCAGGCTCCTGACCGGTTTCCGGGCCCTTGCGGCGTCAGCCGCAGGGCACTGTTCAAGGCTGTACGGCCGGTGTGTCCGCTGTAGCACGGTGTGCTGTTGTCAGCGGACGAAGCCCACCCCGTCGATCCGTCAACACGTCACGCTCCTCGAGGACGGCGCGCGTTCCCTGCGGCCGTGGAGGAGCCCATGTCTTCGCTGCTCACAGGTGTCGAGCTTCATCCTCGCGAGGTCGAGGAGGCGCTGCGCTCTCTCAACACGGTGGTGGACCGGCTGGCGGCGCGCAAGGACGCGCGGGCCGTGTTTCCGGACGTCTACGCCATCGTCACGCGCTACGTCGCCTACGAGGTGCACCGGCAGCAGGGCCTGTTTCGAGAGCCCCGGTGGATCTCCCGGCTCGCTGGCCGGTTCGCCGAGCGGTACCTGGAGACGCTGGCGTGGTCCCTGGAGGGCCAGGGCCAGGACTGCACGGCGTGGGAGCTGGCGCATCGCTACGCGGAGCTCGGGCTGACGTTCCCGCTGCAGGACGCGGCGCTGGGCATCAGCGCGCACATCAATTTCGACCTGGCGCTGGGGCTGTGGCGCACCATCGAGGAGTTCGGTGACACCTCTCCGCAGCGGATGGCCCGCTACCAGGCCGACTTCGAAGCGGTGAACGCGCTGTTGGCCACGTCCCTGCCCGAGACGCTGGAGCGGCTCGCCGGGCGCTACGGCTGCTCCACCACGGCGGTGGCGGCGAGCCGGGCCCTGCGGCCGGTGACGAGCCTGGTCCTGCTGCAGGTGGTGCGCCGCTGGCGTGAGCACGTCTGGGACAACGTGCTGGCGCTGGCCCACGCGCGGAGCGAGGCCGAGCGCGCCGAGGTCATCTCCCGGATGCACCAGCACTCGGGCCGGCTGGGGAACTTCTTCTCGCTCAGCAG
>DASVVJ010000843.1:0-2422 GCA_036389955.1 Myxococcaceae bacterium | reverse complement strand
CGCAAACATTCCCATCTTTTTCGTCGGGCACTCAATGGGGGGATGCACCGCGTACGGGTTCAGCCGCGTTCACGGCGCCCGGGTGGCTGGGTTCCTGACCATGAAGGGCGCCTGCCACAACACCGGCCTGGCATTGGCAGCGGGCGACGTTCCGGGATACTTCCTGATTGGCGAGTTGGATGCGCCGTATCGCAGAGAGAACATCACGGCCGTTTTCGAAGCTGGCCGAGCCGCCGGGGCGCCCTGGGCGGTTTCGATCGACCCCTTCTATCATGGACCCATTCTCGACTTCGATCTGATGTTCGACTGGATCGACACGGTCCTGACGGCACGCCTTCCGGCGACTCCGGGTGGGCCGCTCCGTCCCATGACGGAAACGGCTGGCTGGCTCGGCAACCGGTTCACCGGCGCGATTTCAACGTACGCCTGCTACAATTCCAATCGTTCAAGCGCGAGCTGGTTGCCGTCTCGAGAGACGGCGCTCCATTGGCAGCAGATGGCGGGAGGAACCGTCGTTGTCAGTAGTTGCGCTCAAGCCGCCTTCCCATGAGGAGGCAGCAGGCGAGGGGCTACTGCTGAGCCCCCCGTGCGTTCTTCGCCAGCGCCACCCGGCCCGAGGCGCGCTGCGGGAGCCGAGCGCCTGGCGAGCGAGCTGGGCTGGTACCAGTACCTCGGACTTCCCCGAGCGCCTGGCGCACATCTGGTGCCCAAGCCGCCCTCCCTTCAGGGCGCGGCAAGAGCCTGGGCTGGGCCTGTGGGTTCTCTTGAGCGCCTCAACACTCCGCTGCCTTATGTGGCCCTCGCGCCGGGGGCCAGCCTCTCACCTGCAGTGGCCAGGCCCTGGTGCTTCACAATCGCGCCCACCCCTCCTGCTCCTTTCACGGACGCCAACACCCTTTAGCCTGCCTCCACACCTCTCGCAGGCCAACGCGTCGAAGTCCAACGTCCTCCTCAGCCACTCGGCGTAAGTTCTCTCGCGGCCTCCTCTGCTTCATCCGCCCCGTTCTGGCCTCTACCTCCTAGCAGTGCGGACACCACCCATGCCCCTCCTTCTCCTCCTGCTGCTGGTCGCCGGGTGTGCTGCCCCGGACCGCGAGCTACACCGCGGCTCGGTTGTGGCACCCCCTCCCGCTCCTCCTGTGCGCCCAGGGCACGGCGCACCCGTGGTGGGGCAGCCCGGCCAGCTGCGCCCGGCCCCTCCTCGAAGCCCTCACCAGAGAGTCCTCCCGCCGGCCACCGAGCCGGGCCTCTGGGCTGGCGACGAGACGCGCGCCAGCCGGCCGCGGGCGCCTCGAGAGACGGAGCTCTTCGGCGTGCCGCTGCCGGGGCATGAGGCGGATGCCACGCCAGCTGCGGCGGGCCTAGCAGGCGTCTGTGTTTTATTGTGGAAGGAGGAGGTGCTGCCCGGGACAGGGCTCGCTGAGCGGGTGGCCGCGCTGAAGCCCGCGGAGAGGCGTTGCATGGTGGCGTGGATGTTTCACGACTGTGCCATGACAATCCTGAGAAGCGAGGCGAACATGCAAGCGGAGGGGGCGCTGCTGCCGTGGAAGCGAAAGGACCGGGAGGCGTTTGCGCGCAGTGCCATTGCCTTCACCGAAGAGGCATGCAAGGACGTGCGTCTCACGCCCTCGCAGGTCCGCCTTCGCGAGGCACTCATCGCTGCCGTCGGAAGGCACTATGGAGAGCCCGAGTGAAGAAGCCCATGCCGAGGACCGCTGCCGAGCAAACGGCGTATCTCAAGGCGGGGTCAGAGGCTGTTGCCGAACGTATCGTCTCGTCGCTCAAGAGAGAGCTGGCGAAGGTGTCTCCCAAGGAGAAGGCGGCGACGTATAACCGTTGGATGCTCCGCACATTCGGGCCAGGCATCGCCGCAGTTGGCGTCCTGGCGGATGAGACTCCGAAGAAGCGGCCCAAGAAGGCCCGCGCGAAGCGCAAAACCGACACGCCGTAGGCTTTGGCCCCCGCGGCGGGACGGGCACGGAGAACTGCGCGGCCAGCGGTCACGAAACGTGACCACGTCACGGACCCAGTCACACAACGTGACGCTCTCACGCTGGAGCGTGACGCTAAGCCTGCCTCCACACCTCACGCAGGCCAACACGTCGAAGTCCAACGTCCACCTCAGCACCTCGGCGTAAGTCCACTCACTGCGTCCTGTGCTTCATCCGCCCTGTTCTGGCCGCTGCCTCCTTCCCCGCTCTCGCCTCCTCCTCTCCTGCTTGGGGGGCTTGTCCCCGGGAGCAGGCGGGGCGGCCGGCGGGCTCATGCGCAACTCGGCCTGGGCGCTGTCTCTCAGCTGGGCATCGTGCGCGGGAATCCACCGGGACTGCGGGGAGAGCTCACGGGCCCTGCTCCGGGCGCCCGCCGCTAACTCTTGCCCGGGGGGTTGAGCTGCTGTTGCCAGGGGTAGAAGTGGCCGAGC
>DASVVJ010000842.1:0-15334 GCA_036389955.1 Myxococcaceae bacterium | reverse complement strand
AGGCGCTCCAGTCCGTACGGCCTCAGCTGATCATCTCGGACATCGGAATGCCCGGAGAGGATGGGTACAGCTTCATCCAGCGGGTGCGCGCGCTGAGCGCGGACGAGGGCGGACGGACTCCCGCCGTGGCCCTGACCGCCTACGCACGCATCGAGGATCGGATGCGCGCCCTCATGGCCGGCTTCAGCAACCACGTGCCCAAGCCCGTGGAGCCCCTGGAGTTGTTGGCCGTGCTCGCGGCGCTGGCGCGCCAGTTCCAGGCGAACCCGCCCTGAGCGGTGCTCAGCCCTGCATGCCCGCGCTCACCGCGAGCGCCAGCAGCCCCAGCACGCCCGCGGCGTACAGCGTGTAGCGCCACTCGCCACGCAGCCCCAGCATGGCGCCCGCCACCACCAGCCGCGCCACCGGCGTCACCAGCAGCATGGACGCCGCGCCCTTGCGCAGGGTGTCGATCGTCACATGCGTCGTGAACGAGCGCGGCAGGGACTCCATGCCCAGCGACGCGAGGAACATGCCGCCGCTGATCAGCGCCCCGCCCCGGAGAATCCGGGCGATCCACCGCTCACCCGCGGCTGCGCGCCCCACCCGCGGCCGCTCCAGCGTCTGGGAGCGAGGGGCGGGCACCCGGGCCACCTCGGGGAACACCACCGCGTTGGTCCCCGTCACCGACTTCGCCGGCAGAGGCACCCGCCTGGGGGCCTCGTTCACTTCCACAGGCTCGGCCATAGTCCCTCCCCACCCTTCCACAACATCTGCGACGCCACCAGCAGCAGCACCGCGGCGAACAGCTTCTTGAGCACCGCCGTCGGCACCCGCGGCATCACCCGGCTGCCCGCGTACGCCCCGGTCAGCACGCCCACCACCAGCGGAGACACCAGCTCCAGCTTCAGGTGCCCGCGCCAGGCATACGAGGCCACGCTCGCCGCCGCCGTCACTCCCACCATCAGGTTGCTCGTGGCGGTGGCCACCTTGAACGGCACCCGCATGCCGTAGTTCATCAGCGGCACCTTCAGCGGGCCGCCGCCCACGCCCAGCAGCGCCGACAGCCCACCGGCCACGAACGAGCCCGAGACGCCCAGCGGGTAGTTCATCGGCGCATAGCTCGCCGTGCTCATCGGCTCGGGCGCGCGCCGGCTCAGCACCAGCATCTGCAGCGCCACGTAGAGGGTGAACAGGCCGAACACCACCGCCACCATGGCCGGGGCGATGTAGGCGGCCACCATGCCTCCGGCGATGGCGCCCAGCACCGTGGCCAGCTCCAGCGTCATGCCCAGCCGGATGTCACTCAGCCGATTGTCCACGTAGCTGGCGGCGGACGCACACGAGCTGGCCACCACACACATCAGGCTCGCCGGTACCGCCTCTTCCAGCGGGATGCCCAGACCCAGCGCCAGGGCCGGCACCAGCACCACCCCACCGCCAATACCGAGCAGCGCGCCTGCAAGGCCCGCGATCCCGCCCGCCGCAATGAGGAGGAGCACCGTCATTCCCGCGAGAGGATAGGGGCCCTCTCCCGGATCGGATAGCGGCCTGCCCCTGAGTCCAAAGTGCTCGCCTGGACGTCTGCTCGCCGCGCAGTTGTCCATTGGACACGGGCCCGGTGCATCGTCAACGCGGCAGCCGCCTCAGGGCCACCTCACGCGGCACATGCACCAATCGTTCCCTCGGGGAACTCCTCCAGGAAACGCGCCCGCGTACGAGGCGTGAACGTGCCACGCGCCATGTACACCAGCAGACGGCGCAGCACCGCGCGCGCCTGTTCCAGCGCGTTGTCCACCGCGAGGGCGAAGTCGAACCCGTCATGCCGGTACAGCTCGTGGAAGCTCAGCTGCGAATAGGCCGGCAGCGCTCGCGTGCGTCCCAGCGGGCTGGAGAGCACCATCCCCGTCATATAGAGCCCCCGCACCCACCCATCCACCTGCGCCTTGGTCGGCGCCTGCCCTACCCGCTCCTGCGAGGCCAGCCGCACCAGCTCGTAGATGCCGCGGCCAATGCCCCGGTACGGAAAGCCTGTGCTTTTTACTACCTGGAAGCGCGCGCGCACCTGCGAGGTGCCCAACACATCCTTCCCGTGCAGCTCGCGCAGGTAGAAGAGCGTCTGCGCCCACTCCACCTGGCGGTGCGCCTCCAGCGTCGTCTCCTCCCGGCGCTTGTGGCGGGCCACCAGCCGGTCCACCTCGGGGTGCAGCCCGCGATCCAGGCACAGGTGGGTGAAGTAGCCGGCCAGCAGCGCCAGCCCCGCATCGGTGCCCACCAGGGCGCCGGTGGCCACCAGCTCCGCCATCTTCAGGCCCAGGCCCACCGGGGCGCGCTCGTGGTACAGCTGCGCGAACAGCGGCAGCTCCCGCTCGGGCAGCAGCGCCGAGAGGCTGCCTCGCACGCCCTCGCACAGGGGCAGGTCCGGCAGCGCCGCCCCGAAGTGCGCGTACGGCAGATCCTCGGTCAGCGCCCGGACCAGGTCCTCCGGAAGGTTGCCTGGATGGGCGGCGAGCCGTTCGATGGCCGTCAGATGAAGCAGCAGCGTGGGCATGCAGGACAACAGCTAGCCAGCGCGGCGCGTCAATGCAACGTTGGAGTGAAGGCAGCGCTTTGCGCGCAACAGGGGGGGCGTTACAGTCCGCGCCCTTCTTTTCTCGCAGGAGCATCCTCTCACCATGAACTTCAGCTTCCTCTCCGGTGATGCCGTGCGGGCAGGCGGCGCCATGCTCGTCATTTCCCTGTTCGAGGGTGACCTGGGCGACAGCGCCCCCGCGTCGCTGGCGGCCGCCGACAAGGCCCTGGACGGCCAGCTGCGCACCGCCGCCACTCAGGAGGGCTTCAAGGGCAAGGCGGATCAGACGCTGGTGCTCAACACGCTGGGCAAGCTGGGAGCCACCCGCGTGGCGCTGCTGGGCCTGGGTGCCCGGGCGAAGTTCACCCCCGAGGTGATCCGCATGGCCGCCGGGCGCATCGCCAAAACGGCCCAGAAGCTCAAGGCGGACGAGCTCACCTTCGTGCTGCCCACCACCGGCCAGCTCGAGCTGTCCGCGCGCGCCGTCGTCGAGGGCATGCTGCTGGGGCTCTACAAGTTCGACCGGTACAAGACCTCCGCCAAGGAGGAGAAGAACGCACCGAAGCTGAGCGCGGTGCGGCTGGCGCTGCCCGAGGGCGTGAGCAAGAGCCGGGAACTCGAGGACGCGGTGAAACTGGGCCAGCGCGTGGCCGAGGCCACCAACTGGGCGCGCGACCTGGTTAACGAGCCGCCCAACGTGGTGAACCCGGAGCGGCTGGCCGAGGCGGCCAGGGAGGTGGCCAAGGAGGTGGGCCTCAAGGCCACCATCGGCGGGCAGCGGGAGATCGAGCAGCTGAGGATGGGCATGTTCCTGGGCGTGGCCCAGGGCAGCGCCAACGAGCCGCGGCTGATCCACCTGGCCTACGTGCCGAAGAACGCCAAGGAGGCCAAGAGCGCGCCGGTGGCGCTGGTGGGCAAGGCCATCACGTTCGACTCGGGAGGCCTGTCGCTCAAGCCGGCCGACTCGATGATCGAGATGAAGACGGACATGGCGGGCTCGGCGGCGGTGCTGGCGGCCATGAAGGTGGTGGGGACGATCAAGCCGCCCTTCCCGGTGCACGCCTTCATCGGCGCGTGCGAGAACATGCCCTCGGGCACGGCGTACCGCCCGGGTGACATCCTCACCTCGCGGCTGGGCAAGACGGTGGAGATCACCAACACGGACGCCGAGGGGCGGCTGGTGCTGGGCGACATCCTCACCTGGGCGTGCGAGCACAAGCCGGCGGCGGTGATCGACCTGGCCACGCTCACCGGGGCGTGTGTGATTGCGCTGGGCAACTACATCGCGGGAGCGTTCGGCGAGCACGACGCCACGGTGCAGGACGTGCTGGAGTCGGCGCGCACGGCGGGCGAGGAGCTGTGGCGGATGCCGGTGACGGAGCTGCAGAAGGACGCGCTGCGCTCGGAAGTGGCGGACATGAAGAACGCGGGCGAGCGCTGGGGCGGAGCGATCAACGCGTCGCTGTTCCTCAAGGAGTTCGTGGGAGACACGCCGTGGGTGCACCTGGACATCGCGGGACCGTCCACGAGCCCCAAGGAGCGCGGCTACTTCAACAAGGGCGCCACGGGCGTGGGCGTGCGCACGCTGGTGGAGTACGTGCGGCGGCGGGCGGCCACGCAGGGCAGCCAGCCGGAGCCCGAGGCCACCGAGCCGGCCAAGCCCGCCAAGGGCAAGTCCGGCAAGGCGAAGCAGGCCCGCGGCTGATTCCCCTCTCCCTTCGGGAGAGGGACAGGGTGAGGGTTCCCGTGCCCCGGGAACCTACCCGCGCTCGGGAAGCGGGCGCACCGCGCCGAACAGGGTGTCCACGGACTGAGCCACCCCATCGGGGGCGTCCACCGGCCAGGTGGCGAGCATCATGAAGACATGGCCGGGGCTGCCCTCGGTCACTGCCACACGGCCGCGCATGCTCTTGCCGTCCTGGGCCACCTCGAAGTGGAAACCCACGGCGCTGTCGGACAGCGGCAGCGGCTCGAGCTCCGTGGCGACGAAGCCCGGCTGCTCGCGCAGGCCCGCGTTGAGCCGCTCGGCGAACTGCACCGGGGAAGCGACGGCCGGGGCCACCTGCAGCACCACCTCGGCCTGGCTGATCCGGTGGCGCAGCACCACGGGAATGGCGAGCCCTTCCGCTGAGCCCTGCTCCTCCCGCTCGGTGAGCTGCCACTCCGTCGTGGCGCGGACAATCTCGAAGCCCAGGCCCTCATCCACGTAGCGGCGCGAGGGCGCGCGGGCCTCCTGGATGAACGGGCGCAGCTCTTCACTGGCCGCGGGCGGGGGTGCCTCGGAAGCCGCCTTCTCCACCGGCTCCTTCACCACCGCGGGGCGTGAGGCCCCACACGCCGTGCACAGCACCATCAGCCCCCAACCCAACATCCCCATCAGCCGCATGTGCGCCCCCACCCCAAGCACTGAGAGCGCGAACGTGGGCACGCGGCACACGTCTGGCCAGTGATCCCGGAGCGCGGGGCGAGCCAGCTGTCAGGCGGAGGAAACTTCCGCGGCGATGGCCTGAGCGGCGGCCAACGGATCAGCAGCGGTGTGAATGGGACGGCCCACCACCAGCAGATCCGCGCCCGCACGCACCGCGAAGGCCGGCGTCTCGGCCCGGGCCTGATCGCCCTTCTCCGCCCCAGCGGGCCGGATGCCAGGCGTGCACAGGAAGAGCGAGGGGCCAAGCGAGCGTCGCAGCCCTTCCGCCTCGCGAGGAGAGCACACCAGCCCGTCCACGCCCGCGTCCACCGCGAGCCGGGCCAGCCGCTGTGCCGCCGCGTCCGGAGTTCCCGTGAAGCCCACGGCTGACACATCCTCGGCGGACAACGAGGTGAGCACGGTGACGGCGAGCACCCGTGGGGCCGCGTGGCCCTGGGCCTTGGCCCCCTCTCGGGCCCCGCGTACCGCGGCCTTCAGCATCGCGGTGCCGCCACCGGCATGCACGGTGAGCAGCGCCACCCCGAGAGCCCCCGCGCGCGCGGCGGCCAGTTCCACGGTGTTGGGAATGTCATGCAGCTTCAAATCGAGGAACACCCGCGCGCCCAGTTTCTGGAAGGCGCTCACCGCCGCCGGGCCATGCTCGACGAAGAGCGAGAGGCCCACCTTGGCGTAGCCCACGTGCGGCGCCACGCGCGAGTACAGCGCGAGCCCCTGCTCCAGCGGCAGATCCGCGGCCAGCGCAATGCGCTCCCTCGCGGCGACAGCACTCATGTCAGCCCCTCCTGGAGCGCACGGTACGTCAGCGAGAGCTGGTCAGCGATGTGCTTGGGCAGCACGTTTTGCGCGGAGAACAGTGCGTACGAGACGAAGGCATCGAGCGCCTCCATCGTCAGCGCGCGGGCCAGCGCCTCACCGCCCCCCGCCACGTTCTCACGGATGCGCTCCACATCCACGCGCCCATCCGGCAGCAGCTCCACGCCGGCATATGCCTCCTCCAGCCCGGGCGGTGGCGACTTGATGAAGCTGCGCAGCAGGCCCACGTCTTTCCCCGCCTCCTCGATGGCGCGGTACACCAGCGACAGGAGCATGTTGTAGCGCTCCTCGGGGCCCAGCATCTCTGAACCCATCATCTCTGCCGGAGACTTGGGCGACCGGACGGCGGGCTCCACCGGCTCGAGGACGATGGAGCCATCCCTCACCCGCTCCTCCACCCAGGTGAGGAAGCCGTGGAGGCTGCCCTCGTACACGGCGCGCAGCTCCTTGAGCGTCACTCCCTGCTTCAGCCGGTTGAACAGCGTCTCTTCTCCCACGGGAGCGCCGTCCACCTTGGGCCCCAGCCCCACCCGGGTGTCGTCGGGGAATTGCCGGCGCAGCCGCGTGGTGGCCTCGCCGCGCTTGATGCCCTGAATGACGAGATCCCTCGTGCGCTCGGGCAGCTTGACGACGTCCCCCAGCGGCGGCTGAGCCTCCATGAACAGGAAGGTGCCCTCCATCATCTCGAAGAGGTTGAGCACCACCTCGCGCACCAGGAACGTCATCGCGTTGTAGAGGTTCGCCTCGGACAGCATGCCCTCGGTGGTGAGCACCTGGCCGATGCGCCGCGTGGGCGTCACCATGCCCACCGCGCGGGTGAGCGCGTCCGGCGTGAGCAGGCCCAACTGCACCAGCACGGCGCCCAGCCGCTCGTACCGCTCGGTGGAGGTGGCGAAGATGACCTGGCCGTCGCGGAAGGTCACCGTGCGGCGCAGCGACTGGTGCTGCACCGTGAGCTGTCCGCTGCGAATGCCGGACAGCACGTAGGCGAACACGTCCTCCATGAAGAGCGAGCCCAGGTTGCCGGCGAAGAAGCCGATCAGATCCGGGGGCTCGCGCAGGAGGATCATCCCATCGGGCGAATGGAAGTGCGCCGCGAAGGGACGGGTGGGCGAAAGGCCCGTGGCGAGCGACCGCTCTAGCTCGAGAGCGGCCGTCTCACCGGTGATGCGAGGAGTGGCTTTGGGGCGTGGAGGGGCCACGCCCGCAGCTTACTTCTTCTTCTTGAGTTCCGCGTCGATGATGCTCTTGAACTCTTCGGCCGGCACCGCGCCCGAGAGCGCGATTCCATTAATGAAGAACGCTGGGGTCCCCGTGACCCCGGCCTTCTTGCCCTCCTCGAAGTCCTTGGTGACGGCGGAGGCGTGCTTGCCAGAGTCCAGGCACTCGTTGAAGCGGGCGGTGTCCAGGCCCAGGTCCACGGCGTGCTTCTTCAGGTCGTCCACCTTGAGGGCCTGCTGATTGGCGAACAGCTTGTCGTGGAACTCCCAGAACTTGTTCTGGTCCCCAGCGCACATGGAGGCCTCGGCCGCCTTGGGCGCCTCCTTGTGGAACTCCAGCGGGAAGTGGCGGAACACCAACTTCACCTTGCCCTCGTAGGCCTTCATCACCTCGTCCACGCTGGCGTTGGCCTTGCTGCAGAACGGGCACTGGAAGTCGCTGAACTCCACGATGGTGATGGGAGCGTCCTTGGCGCCCTTGACCGGACCGGTGGCGGCCACTTCCACGCGCTTGACCGGCAGCAGCGTCTGCACGTCCGCCTTGGACTTCAGCTCGCCGAACAGCGCCTGGGCGCGCTCACGCTTGGCCGGCTCGGTGAGCATCTTGACGATCTCGGGGCGCACCTGCTCGAGCGTCACCTCGGCGGGCAGCTGGCCCGAGCCCTTGGCCTGCTCGAAGATCTGGTTGATCTCCGCGTCGGACGGCGCGGGCACCTTGTCCTCGATCTCCGCCTTGATGAGGGCGTCCTCGTTGGGCAGACCGCGCTTCTTGGCCTCGGCCTGCACCAGCTTCTCGAGCACGAAGCCCTCGAGGCCGCGCTTGATCAGGTCCTGCTTGCGCTTCTCCAGGTCGTCCAGCGAGGGGCCCAGCTTCTCGCGGAGCTCGCTGTAGGTCACCTTCTGCTCGCCCGTGTCCGTCTTGTAGGTGGCGACGACGGTATCGCCCGGCATCTCGCACTGAGCGCCCGCGGCGGAGTTCGTGGCGGAGGCCGCGGGCGTGGCCTGCTTGTTACAGCCCGCGGTGACGAAGACCGCGACGAGGGCGGCCAGGACGATACGAAGTGAAGGCATGGACATAGGGACGGCCTCTTAACCGAGGTGTCCAGTGCCTCGCAAAAGAAACTTCGGAGATCAGGCGACCAGCGGTTCCAGCTCCAGGCCGCCCGCCAGCTCAGGCAGGCGCACCTCGGCCCGCTCAGCGTCCACCGGGCCGCCCTGGACGATCTCGTAGCAGCTCGGGTCCGACAGCACCTTGAGCACCAGCTTGTGGTTGAGCGCGTGGCCCGTCTTGAAGGCCTTCAGGTGGCCGATGATGGGCCGCCCGAACAGGGACACGTCGCCAATGCAGTCGAGGATCTTGTGGCGCACGAACTCGTCCGGGAAGCGCAGCCCGTCCGGGTTGAGGATGGAGGAGTCATCCACCACGATGGCGTTCTCCAGCGAGCCGCCGCGCGCCAGGCCCAGCTTCTTGAGCATCTCCACGTCGCGCAGGAAGCCGAAGGTGCGCGCCCGGGAGATCTCCCCCGAGAAGCCGCGGTCGCTCATCTCCAGCTCGAAGGACTGGCTGGAGATGACCGGGTGCTTGAAGTCGATGGTGCAGCTGACGTGGAAGCGCCGCGCGGGGGCCAGCGTGGCCTCCTTGTCCCCGTCCACCACGGTGACGGGCTTCTTGATGACCAGGTAGCCGCGCTTCTCCTCCAACTCGCGCACCCCCGCGCTGTGCACCATCTGCACGAAGTGCTCGGCGCTGCCGTCCATCACCGGCACCTCGGGCCCGTCCACCTCGACGCGCACGTTGTCGATGCCCAGGCCCGCCAGCGCCGCCAGCAGGTGCTCCACCGTGCCCACCTTCACCCCGTCCTTGGCCAGCGTGGTGGCCATGGAGGTGTCCACCACGTTCTCCGCCAGCGCGGGGATGACCACCGGGCGCGGCAGATCCGTGCGCACGAAAACGATGCCGTGGTGGGCGGGCGCCGGCCACAACGTCAGGGTGACCTTCGCGCCCGAGTGAAGCCCCACGCCCTGGCAAGACACGGACTGGCTGAGGGTACGCTGCTTGTCGGAAGCCAAAGGCATTGCGGTGTCGCCTCTCTCACTGCTCACTGCGGCCATTGTCGCCGCTCGGGCTGTCCGGACGGGCCCGAAAACGTTCACTGCTGGATCTGGTACGCCGTACCCAGTGGAGCAATCCGCGTGCCACCTCATCGGTGGGCCTGCCACCTCGTGGAGCAGGTGACTGTGCTGAGAAACCCTTGAAATCACTGGGGATTGTCTTCACGCTTGGCACGAAGCCCCCTTCCGGATGGAGGCCCTCCCCCTCAGGTCGCTGCGCTTGCTCCCCTTCACCGTGACATTGGTGTCGGGGATTTAGCATCAAGTGGCCACGGCATTGTGACCTATCGGACACGAGATCGAGCACCAACGCGGCGGGTCAATAGCGCAAGCCGCCGCCCGGAAGCAAACACTCTGCCCTCGGGTACAGGGGGGCCGGAGACTTAACGGCCAGTGGGGGTCAGGAAGCGATCGCGCAGGGCTTCGGCTTCTTTGCGGTCAAAAGACCGGCCCTGTAGCAGCACCCGGCGGCTGACGGAGGTGAAGGTGCTCTCCAGCGTCTGGGTGAAGTGGCGCAGGTCCTCGACGAGCCGGCTGCGGATGCCCGGGCCCTCGGGCGGCCAGGGCAGCTCCACCAGCAGCGCGGTGAAACGGTCGAAGGGCTCGTAGTCCGAGTAGCGCAGCAGCTGGTAGCTGCCGTCATGGAAGTAGCCAAGGTAGGACTTGAGCGCCGTGAGGGCCTTCTCCGCAGCCGGCACGTCCTCGCCGCGCAGGGCCGTCTCGGTGGCGCGGCAGAGCTGGCCGAAGACCCACAGGTCCTTCCGCAGCCGCTGGGCCATGGCCTCCTGGGAGATGAGCGCGGCGACGGGGTCCTCACCGGCGGCGGCGCCCGGCTCGAGCGCTTCCACCAGGGCCACCACCTGGGCGCGGAACAACCCGGTGAAGGCAGCGGCGGCCTTCATGGTGGAGTCCTTGGCCCCGTCGAGCTCCGAGAACACCTCGCGGACGATGCGGTTAGTCTCCTTGGCGATGTCCCGGGCGGCGCGCAGGCCGGCGGCCTTGAGGCGCTTGGGGCCTACCCCGGTGGCCAGCTCCTGGCGCAGGAAGCCCACCAGGCTCACGGCCTCGCTGCGCACCAGGGCCAGCACCACGCGCGAGCGCCGGTGGGCGGAGTCCTCGCCCGTCTGCTCCACGAAGGAGAGGTAGTGCAGTTGGCGGAACATCGCGAGGAAGGCGGTGGTGAAGAGGGTGCGGGTGTCCTTGGGCTGAGCGGCGAGCAGCTCGAGCAGGCGCACGGAGCGCAGGCGATCGTACTCGGCGCGGAACTCCAGCGGCCGGAACGGGCGGAAGTAGCGGTTGAGGACGATCTCGCGCAGGGCCAGGTTGCCCACGTCGGTGAAGAGGGCCAGGCCGCAGGTGGGCAGCTTGAGCAGGTGATCGATGAGGTTGCGCAGGGACTCGAAGGCCTCGCGCAGCACGAAGAGGCTCTCCTGTGGGGTGTCCTGGTCCAGCTCCTCCTCGAGAAAGGCGCGGCGGACGCGGTCATCGGCCAGCTGGGTCTCCACGTACTTGCGGAAGACCATCTTGGAGTCCGAGTCCGGGTCCTGAAGCCTGCGGGCGATGCGGATGGCGCGGTGGATGGCGTCGCGCACATCCTCCAGCTCCTCGTGGAAGTCGCGGGTGACGAGGGGGCGCTCCTGGGCGTCCACCATCACGTTGTGGAGGCTGAAGTAGCGCTCCACGCCGCGCAGCAGCATCTCGAACTCGAAGAGCTGGGCCTCGCGGCCCTCGACGTTGAGGCCCCGGAGCCAGCGCTCGCGCTCGGCGAGCACCCCGGCGCGCGAGCCCTGCGTGTCGCGCATCAGGTCCGCGTAGAAGTCCCGGGAGACTCGGGGGGTCTTCGCAGCGGGCTCCTTGGCGCGTGCCTGGCTCATCGGGAGCGATCCCCTATCAGAAGAGGGCGCCCTGGGGCGAGGCAGGAGGTGGCGACTTCTTGAAATAGCTGTAGGCGCGGTGCGTGGCTGTGCGCCCGCGCGGGGTGCGCTGCAGGAAACCTTCTTGGAGCAGGTAGGGCTCGTACACGTCCTCGAGGGTGTCGCGCTGCTCGCCCACGCTGGCGGCAATGGTCTCCACACCCACCGGGCCCCCGCCGAACTTCTCGATGATGGTCAGCAGGATTTTCCGGTCCATCGCATCCAGGCCACTGGCATCCACCCCGAGCCGGTCGAGCGAGGAGCGGGCCAGCGCCAGGGTGATGTCGCCCTCGCCCTCCACCTGGGCGAAGTCGCGAAGCCTTCGCAGCAGCCGGTTGGCGATGCGGGGCGTGCCGCGCGAGCGGGTGGAGATCTCCTTGCTGGCCTCGCGGTCCATGGGAATGCCGAGGATGCGCGCCGAGCGGTTGAGGATGGCCTCCAGGTACTTGGGCTCGTAGTAGTCCAGCCGCTCCTGAATCTGGAACCGGTCCCTCAGCGGCGAGGTGAGCAGGCCCGTGCGGGTGGTGGCGCCAATCAGGGTGAAGGGCGGCAGGTCGATCTTCATCGCGCGGGCGGCGGGGCCGGTGTCGATGGTGATGTCCAGCCGGAAGTCCTCCATGGCCGGGTAGAGGTACTCCTCGACGGCGGCGTTGAGACGGTGGATCTCGTCGATGAAGAGGATGTCGCGCTCGTTGAGGTTGGTGAGCAGACCGGCCAGGTCTCCCTTGCGCTCGAGGGCGGGGCCGCTGGTGACGTGGATGCCCACCCCCAGCTCGGAGGCGATGATGTGGGCCAGCGACGTCTTGCCCAGGCCGGGAGGGCCGGAGAAGAGGCAGTGGTCAAGCGCGTCCCCGCGCCGGGCGGCGGCCTGGACGTAGACCTTGAGCTTCTCGACGACGGCGCCCTGCCCTACATACTCGTCGAAGGTGCGCGGACGCAGCGAGGCCTCCAGACGGACATCGTCCGAGAGCACCTCTTGCGACAGGGTTTCGGTCTTCCGCTTCGTAGCCATGTCAGGATTCACCCTAGCAAGAACGGGGTGCGTGTCGCCGCCCATCTCCCAGCGCTAGACTCGCGCGCCACGCAGGTCGGCTGGCCAGGGAGCGCGCGTCTCGTGAAGGGTCTCGTTTTCGATTTGTCCATCCCCAAATACGTCCTGGCCAAGGGACTGGGCGGGGTGTACCCGAAAATCCACTACGGCCCGGGAAGCTGCCTCTCCGTGCGCGAGTTGGCCTCGCCCCCCCTGCCAGGCCCCGAGTGGGTGCGCCTCAAGCCGCTGATGGCGGGCCTGTGCGGCTCGGACATGGCGACGTTCTTCTTCAAGGCGAGCCCGCAGCTGGAACCTTTCAATAGCTTCCCCGCGGTGCTGGGGCACGAAATCCTGGCCGAGGTGACAGCGCTGGGGCCGGAGACGCGCGGGGTGGAGGTGGGCCAGCGCGTGGCGGTGAACCCGCTGCTGACGTGCCGGCTGAGAAAGATCGAGCCGATGTGCAAGCCGTGCGAGTCGGGGCAGGAGAACGGGTGCGAGCACACGGCGGAGGGCTGCCTCGCGGCCGGGCAGATGCTCGGCTACCAGAAGGACCTGCCAGGAGGCATGGGCACGGAGATGGTGGCCCACCCGTCGCAGCTCTACCCGGTGCCGCACCCGGTATCGAACAAGGCGGGGGTGCTGGTGGAGCCGCTGGCGGTGAGCACCCATGCGGTGCTCAAGGCGGGGCTGAAGGACGAGGATCGGGTGCTGGTGATTGGCGGCGGGCCGGTGGCATTCGCGGCGTTGTGGGCCATCCGGGCGCTGGGGTACCGCAACCATGTGACGCTGCTGGGGACGGAGGAGTACCAGCTCAAGCTTGCCCGGAAGCTGGGCGCGGACGAGGCCATCCAGGTACGGGACGACGTGACGGAGGCCGGGGAGGTGGCGCGGCTGACGGGGGCTAAGGTGTACAAGCCCGTCATCGGCCCGCCGGCGCTCTCGGGTGGCTTCGAGGTGACGATTGACTGCATCGGCAGCGTCAGGTCCTTGCAGGGCTCGCTGCGCTACACGCGGGCGCTGGGCCGGGTGGTGCTGGTGGGGGCGGCGGGGATTCTGGAGCGGGTGGACTGGACGACAGTGTGGCGCAATGAGCTGACGCTGCTTGGCTCCTACGTGTACGGGCCAGAGAACTTCCGGGGAGAGCGCAAGCACACGTTCGATCTGGTACTGGAGTTGCTGGCCAAGCGGGAGGGACCAGACCCTTCCATGCTGGTGACGCATACCTTCCCGCTCTCGCGGTACCAGGAGGCCATCGAGGCGAACCTGGCGCGGGGGCGCTATCAGTCCGTTAAGACGGCCTTTGACATGACGGTGACCGAATGAGCACGACCTTCCGCACTCTGCCCCAGCTCGCCGAGGCCCGCGCCGAGCGGGTTCCCGGGCTGAAGCTTCAACAGCTGCGCCGCGCCGCGCTGGAGGCCCGGGAGGCCTTCGTGGCGGGAGGCTCGGTGGCGGCGGTGGCCACGTGCGACCTCATCACGTTCCCCTACCCCACGCTGTTCGCCTTCAGCGGGGCGGCGCTGTCCCCGGCACCGTACGTTATGATGACGAACCGGATGCAGGTGGTGCAGTTCCTGGAGGAGGGGCAGCCGCGCACGCTGCTCTTCAACCCGAGCGACTACGAGCGGGGTTATGGCGCGCCGTTCTTCCGCAGCCTGCGCGAGCGCTACGGGGCCTTCGTCTCGGACAAGGTGATGTCCACGCGGCACGGCACGGTGGAGAGCCACCTGGAGCGGCTGGGATTGAAGCCAGAGGACGTGGATTACCTGGCGTTCGACCATTTGCACGTGCAGGACATCCGCCGCTGGGTGGGGGGCGAGGGCGAGGCGGCGTACTTCCCCCGGGCGAAGCTGCTGGTGCAGCGGGCGGAGTGGGAGGGGGCGAAGAACCTGCACCCGATGCAGGCGGCCTGGTACGTGCCCAACGGCACGGCGGGAGTGCCCACGGAGCGGGTGGTGCTGCTGGATGGAGACGTGTGGCTGGGGCCGGGCGCGGCGATCCTGTCCACGCCGGGGCACACGCTGGGGAACATGTCGCTGGCGGTGGCCACGGACCGCGAGGTGTTCGTGGTGAGCGAGAACGGGGTGGCGACGGAGAGCTACACGCCGCTGCAGTCGGCCATCCCCGGGGTGCGGGGCGCCGCCGAGCACCTGGGGCTGGAGGTAGTGCTCAACGGCAACACGCGTGAGCACTCGCTAGACCAGTACTCGTCGATGGTGGTGGAGAAGCTGTTCGCGGGGCCATCGCTGGTGGAGGGGGCGTTCGTGAACTTCCACCCGTCCTCGCTGCTCACCCACTCGCTGCTGGCCCCGGGCCTGTCACCCACGGTGGTCCTGCCGGCGCCCAACTTCGGGGACGTGCGCCCGGCCGGCAAGGTGCGCTCCGCAGCATGAGTCGCTGAAGTTGCTCTTGGGTAGCCCGAGGCTACCTCGTTACGAACTCAGTTACCGTCAGCACAGCATCTAACTAAGCCTGACAGAGTTCCTCAGCCATCAGCAGCCCGTAGCACTTTGTTGATCCATTCCTTCGTCGTCGCGATCGAGTCTTCATCGCGCCGACCACTCTTGTTGCGCTCGTACATCCAAGAATCAAACCGCCCCGCCTTGATCATCTCAACCAATGGCTGATCTCTCCCAATCAGTTCTGGAACATGCCAGGGGAAAACCACATGAGAAACCCCTCTGGCTTTGTAGTCTGGATCCTCGTTCGCCATCTCCACATAATGAGAATATGTATCAAAGAAGCGATTAAGATCCGAGGCAATCGGCAAGGCATAGATTTGCTCGTATGGATCCACATGAACCACCGGTTGTAAGCCGTCTGGGCCTGCAAGAATTGGCACCGTGGCGAATCGATAGAGCATTTCACTTCCGAAGATCATGAATAACCGGAAGTGATCTGGCCAAAAATCATGAGGAAACTGCTGGTGCCAATGCTTGTTTTCCTCCAAGAAGCCATTCATCTCGTCATCACACCGTAGCAAAAGCCAATCATTCCGGCCGACAACAAGCTTACCAACCTGGGCAAATGCGGCTGCAAGCAGCGGGTCAACGGGCATTCCGGAAACCAGCTCGCCAGTTCTCGGGGAAGTTCGCCCTGCTAGAAGCGTCTCAAAGGATACTTCATGCTTCCGGAGAACTTCGAATAAGCGGCTCAAGCCTGGCAGGATTTTCTCGGCCATTCTCTTCATCCTCTAGCGCATTCTAGCCAGAAGTGCTTCGACTTCCCTGATGGCGGCGGCTTCAGCGACAGCCAGTTCCTCGGCTG
>DASVVJ010000841.1:0-14690 GCA_036389955.1 Myxococcaceae bacterium | reverse complement strand
CACCTCGATGTCGGCGGTCTCGGTGGTGGTCGACGCGAGGCTGTTCTGCCCAGGCCGCACGCGGGAGCGGGAGATCGACTCGGGCGCCGTGACACTGCCCCCCGGGCGGGTGGACTCCTCCAGCGGGATGCCGGGCCGGGTGTCCCCGTCTTCCACCGGGCGTCCATCCCGGCTGCGCGGAGTGGGCTGGAACGAGAGCGGCTCGACGGGCCCATCCAGCTTGATGGTGCGCGGGGGCAGCGCCGGGTTGGGCATGCGCGCCACCTGGTCCATCGCGTTCATGGGGCGCGCGGCCGGTTCACTCGACCGCGCCGCGTCCTTGAGCTGCGCCAGCAGCTTGCGCTCGCCCTGGAACTCGGTGGAGAACAGGTCCCGCATGAAGCGGCTGACGCTCTCGGGGCCCGCGTTCGCGTCGATCTCCCGCAGGCAGCCCTGCAGCTTGCCGCGGAAGTCCTCGGCGGTCTGAAAGCGCTGGGCCGGCTCCACCGCCAGCGCCTTCATCACCAGCTGCGCCACCGCGGGGGGCGTGAGCGGCTCCACCTCGTTGAGTGGCGGAATCCGGGGGTTGGCCACCGTGGGCATCAACTCGCCAGGCGGCACGTTGTCGAACGGATTCTTGCCGGAGATCAGCTCGTAGAGGCACAGCCCCACCGCGTACAAATCACTTCGGCGGTCCACCGGCTGGTGCCGGGCCTGCTCCGGCGACATGTAGAGGAACTTGCCCAGAATGATGCTCGGGTTGGTCTTCGCCGCCGACAGCCGGCTCTTGGCCAGCCCGAAGTCGACCACCTTCACCTCTCCCTCGTAGGAGATGAGGATGTTCTGCGGCGAGATGTCCCGGTGGACGAGCTGCAGCTCCTTCTCGTCGTCGTCGCGCTTGCGGTGCGCGTACGCCAGTGCGTCCAGCACCCGCCCCATCACGTACAGGATGAAGGTCAGCGGCAGCGGCATCTGCCGGTCGCGCACGCGGCCGGCCACCTTGCGCAGGTCCTTGCCGTCCACGTACTCGAGGGCCATGTACGCATCGCCCTCGTGCAGCCCCATGTCCAGCACCTGCGCGATGGAGCCGTGGCTGAGCTTCACCAACGTGGTGGCCTCGCCCACGAAGCGCGCGACGAAGTCACTGTCCTCGGCCAGCTGCGGAAGGATCTTCTTGATGACGCACAGCTTCTCGAAGCCCTGCGCGCCCTCGAGCCGCGCCAGGTAGATCTCTCCCATGCCGCCCGTGGCCAGATGGGACAGGAGCGTGTACCGGCCGAACGGCTGCGGCCGGAAGGGACGCAGTCGGGCTGATGGCGAGGAAGAAGTCATGCGGTGTGGGGGCCCACGAAACTCGCATTCAAGCCGGTTATGGCCTGTTTCTTCAACCGGTCAACCGGACGCGAAGCATCCAGCGGGCCAGGCGCTGCCCTACTTGACGACCCCCGGGCTGGTGAGCTGGGGCACGTCCTCCTCAATCACCTCGAAGGCCGCCATCTTGTCCTTCGGGGGCCGCAGGAGCCTCTCTCCCAGCGGCATCACGTCGAAACGGGCCCCCACGGAAGCCAGGGTCTTCCCGGTAATCAGAACTTGCCCTGGAGCGCCGGTGGCGGCCAACCAGGCGGCGACGGGCACCCCCTCCCCCACCACGGCCAGGTCCAGGCGGGGCTCGGCGCCCACCATGCCCACCAGCGCCTTGGTGGTGTGGATGCCGATGCGCAGCTCGCACCGCTCGTCCGCGGGGCGCCGCGTCATTGCCCGCTGCCAGTCCGCTCGCAGTGCCAGCCCGGCCCGCACGGCGCGTACGGCATCGTCCACCTTGTTGTAGGGCACGCCGAAGAGCGAGCGCACCGAGTCGCCCAGGAACGCCTCCACCGAGCCCTCGAAGCTGAACAGCAGCCCGCCCATCTTCCCGTGGAAGTCGCTGAGCACCGCGGAGGCCCGCACCGGGCCCAGCTTGGAGCACAGCGCCGCGAACCCCATCAGCTCCACGTACAGCACGGTGATCTGCCGCTCCTCCAGCCCCGACATCCTTCCGCCGCTCTTCTGGGCCTCGGCGGCGCGGCGCTCGGCAACCTCCGGAGGGTGAAAGCGCTCCAGGGTGCGGCGCAGGCCCGTGCTGGCGCTACCGCCGGGCTCCTTGCCCGAGAAGCGCTGCAGCCCGCTGGCCAGCAGGTGGGCCACCGCGCTGCACGCATCGAGGAGAATCTCCAGCGTCGTCTCCCCCTCGGCGGGAGTGTTCACGTAGAGCACGCCGGAGAACGGAGCCTCGCGGCCAATGGGGATGCACAGCACCCGGTCCACCCCGTAGAGCAGCACGCTCTCGCGGCCGGCGAAGCGCCGGTCATCGCGCACATCGCCCACGGCGAGCGCGCGGCCCTGGCGCAGGGCCTCCTCGACGATGGCGTCCGAGACGGGCACCTCGCCCTTGGCCAGCTTGCCCCGGTGGCGCACGGCGGCGGGCACCAGCAGGCCGCTGGAGTGGCGCAGCAGCACCACGGCGGTGGTGGCCTCGGTGCGCTCGATGACCCGGTCCATGGTGGACTCGAGGAAGCTGACGAGCGTCTCGGTGGTGGCCAGCGCCTCGGCGGTGCGGAACAGGAGGATGAGCGTCTCGTACGAGACGCGGCCGCTGGCGGTGCCCGGCGGGCTGATGGGCGAGGGGCTCGAGGGCGGCTCGTCGAAGGGCGTGGGCGCGAAGTTGTCGAGCGCGCGCAGCACGTCCAGGTCCTTCATGTTCTTGGCCAGGATGACGGAGGGGCCTACGTCGTCTCCATGGCCGAAGCGGCGCACCCCGCCGGCGCCCAGGTCCACCATCTCGGTGGCGGCGCTCTCCACGGTGTGGGGCTGGCGGATGGCCAGCGAGTTCTCTCCCAGGGTGAGGGTGTCCCCGGGCACCAGCGCGCGCGAGCCCTGAAAGGGAATGCCGTTGACGCGGCTGCCGTTGCGGCTGCCCAGGTCCTCGACGCGCAGCGAGTCTCCCTCGACATGGAGCTTGGCGTGCTTGCGGGACACCAGGTCTCCGCCCAGCACGATGTCGTTCTCATCGGCGCGGCCAAGGCTGGTGGACCCCTCGGGCAAATCGTAGGGGGTATCGAAGTAGCCTGGGCCGTTGATGATGATCTGCCACATCGGACTGCGGAGATTACACGACCCTCCGCGCTTGGGATGCAGTTCTGCGCGCCTTAGCCTGCGATTTCACACGGGCTTCGGATCCGCGGGCGAAAGCCGTTTCGCACCGCGTCATGACTCCCTCACTCCGCGCTCAGGAGCTGGAGGTCCCCGTCTCCGCTGAGGACATAGGAGAACACGGTGGGCTCGTTGGGGAGGTTCTCGTGGGCCTCCTTCAGAGCGTGGCGGAAGGCCTCGGCGATGGGAAAGCGCAGCACGAGGGCATGGTGCAGCGCGTACATGAAGGCGGAGCTGGCCTCGTCGCTAGGCAGATCGAAGGAGCCCACGAAGGCGCCCACGCCCGCCTGGGTGGCCAGGTCCAGGAAGCCCTCGCTTCCGTTGAAGATGGCTGCCTGGGACTTCGGTGGGGGCCGGAAAAGAACCCCGGACTTGGCGAAGTACGTCCCGAAAGCACTGGGAGCGAAGGCCGAAGAGGGCGCGTTCACCACCAGGAAAGGCAACTGGCCCCGATTGAGCACCGAGCGCAGGGCGCCCAGGGACAGTTCCATCTCTCCTGGCAGCAACAAGGAAAGCCCTTCTTCGCCGTGCCCCACGTCTCCGGTGAAGTGGAGCAGGTCGGGCAGCGCCGCGTCGAGTGCCTCCGTGACGCGCTCGAAGGTGGCCTGCGCGCCCGCGAGGACGGTGCATGAGGCCTCGGGCATGCTCTCGTACACCCGCGCCAGACGCTCGACTTCACGGGGGCCGCGGTTTCCACGGTAGCGCTCTCCCTCCACGAGCAGGATGTGGGGAGAGCGGCGGACCGCGGGCCGGCCCTGGGTCTGGGGCGAGACGCCCAGGGGAGCGCGGACCACCTTGCGCACCAGGCTCAGGGGCTTGTCCTCGACGGGGAGCAGTTCCCAGGGAAAGCGCGCCAGCTCGGCAGAGGGGTGCAGTTCGAGGAGGGCCTGTTGCGAGCTGCCTGGAGCGCCCAGCACCTTCAGCACCTCTCCCGGCAGATGCCTGGCGAAAAGCTGCCGGAGCTCCGTGTAGCGACTGGACCGGCCCCCCGACTCCTTCCCCGTGCGCTGCAGCAGCTGAAACACCTCCACGTTCAACGTGTCGGGCGCGAGCCCCTGGGCCAGGAACGCGGAGGCTCCATCTATACCTATCAACCGGAGCTGAAGCCGCCCCTCCACCGTTTCGATGAAGAGCCGCTGGGGCAGGAGCGGCACCTGCCCGGGCGCCGCGGAGGCCGCTGGAGGCCGGGCAGCCGGAGCGGGCGGGGCCGCAGGCGCGGCCTGGGGGGAGGCGACAGAAGGTCCTTCCTGCGCCGCGCTCTCCGCCGCCGGCGGCTGATCGTTGTCGTCGTTGGCGGATCTGAACAGCCTGGAGATGAAACTGCCACCGGGAACCGGGGCTTCCTGCGGCTGAATCGCCGCGGGCGAAGGCCCTCTGGAGGGGGGCAAGCCTTGTCTCGGGGTGCTCAGGGCGGTCATGGCCAGGTTAGGTGAGCCCGTGGCGATGTTGTGGGAGGTGACGTGCGGCTGCGGCTGGGGCGGCGCGGGGGGCGCCTTGGCAGTCGGGTCTGGCTGCACCGCGGCCCGCAGGGTCTGCAGAAACTGCAACACCTCCTCATGCTTCCCGCTGGTGTTGACGTAGGGGATGACCTGGATGCGCGCCGTGCGCCAGAGCACCTCCCGCTCCACGGGCCCCAGGTCCGTCATGAGGGCGAAGCGCTCGGGGACAAAGCCCCGGAAGTGCGTGAGCTGCCGGTCCATCAACAGCCGGAAGTCCGGGTCGGACAGCGAGTACCCGACGAAGAACAGCGCCTTGGTGAGCAGCAGGCCGGTGAAGATCTCGTTGAAGGCCGGGTTGGCGTGGATGATTTCGCTGTAGTCGCGCGAGGTGAGCACCACCGTCTCGGGCCGATCGATGTCTCCGTGGGCCTTGAGAATGAACGGCCCGGCATCGAAGAGCAGCCGTCCCAGCGTGTCGGTGTCCTTGTGGGTGAGCGTCTTGGGAAAGCCCTTCTTCACCTCGAAGTAAGCGCGCTCGAGCAGCTTGTCGTAGTTGGTCGTCACCCAGGCGCTGAACGGCAGGTGCATCAGCTCTTCGTGGGTGGGGGGCACCAGGCCCTTGTCGCCGCGCAGCCGCTCGGTGAGGAACTGGTGATAGGCGGCGCCGAGCTGCTCCTTGCAGAAGTCAGCCACCTCCAGCAGCTTGCCCTGATCGACGAGCCTCTTGAGTTCCGCCTGATGGGTGTCGCCGTCCGGCATCGAGGTGACGAGTTCATCGATGACATCCAGCAGCAGCCTTTTCCAGGTGGGCAGCCCCGCGCCGGCCGACAGGCCCGCGCCGACGAACACCACGCAACGGCTCTGCTTGAGGTAGCGAACGAGCAACCCAGGTGGCTTCGGAGTCATAGACCCCCACGATACTCCGAAGCGCCCACGGTCACTTGCCGCGTGGCTTCGCCGCTTTCCGGGCGCAGACTTCTTCGTACGCGGCCTGGAGCTGTTCAGCCACTGTGGGCCCGGTGTGCTTCGACGGGATGCCCAGGTGCGCCTCGCGCAGCTCGGCCATGAACTGGTTCCACAGGGTCGGGCCACCTTCTTCCAGCAACTGCGCGCGGATGCTCAGCTCCTCGCTCACCGGAAGGTACCGGCGGCCCCACGCGCCCAGGTGCGCGAAGAGGGGCACCAGCGCGATGGACTTCTCCGTCAGGCTGTAGACCCCCTTCTGCTTGTGGCTGGGGTCCTCCGCCTTGGTGATCATCCCCTGCTCCAGCAGCATCTTCAGCCGGTCCGCCAGGATGTTCGACGAGATGCCTTCCTCCGACTGCGTCAGCAGCTCCCGGAAGTGCCTCCGCCCGCCGAACGTCATGTCGCGCAGGATGATCAGGCTCCAGCGGTCCCCAAACACCTCCAGCGACAGATTGATCGGGCAGCCCGACCGGTGTGCGGAATTCATCCCTCGGCTCCAGGAAAAACCGGTTGCATTCTCGCACCAGCAATCCTACCTTGCAACCAGTTGCAATCTGCAACCAGTGTTTCCGTGGGAGGAGCGGACGATGCACGACGCAGGGAACGGTGAGGGTCACTCGAAGCTCGCCCGCCGCAGTGTGCTGGTGGGCGCCTCGGCGCTGGGGGCCACTGCGGTGCTGGGCTGTCCCAGGTCCTCGGGGGTGAACCCCGGCCAGCCCCGGACAGGGTTCTCTCGAGCGGGGCTCGACCGCATGCACGTCACCATGGCGGCTCATGTCGAGCGCGGAGACCTGCCCGGCGTCGTGACGCTGCTCAGCCGGGGCAACGAGGTGCACGCGGAAGCGCTGGGCAGCCTGGCCTTCGGCGGCGCGGCCCCGATGCAGCGCAACACCCTCTTCCGCATCGCCTCGATGACCAAGCCCTTGGCTGGCGCCGCGACGATGATGCTGGTGGAGGAAGGCAAGCTCCGCCTCGACGAGCCGGTGGACCGCCTGCTGCCGGAACTCGCCAACCGCCGGGTGCTCAAGCGCCTCGATGGCCCTGTCGATGACACCGTGCCCACCCACCGGCCGATCCTCGTCAGCGACCTGCTCACGCTGCGCATGGGCACGGGTGCGATCATGGCTCAGGGCGAGTATCCGATTGTCCGGGCGATGACCGAGCTGGGCGTCGCGGTGGGCCCCTGGCTGCCGAAAGCGCCGAGCCCTGACGCCTGGCTGCGCAACCTGGGTTCCCTGCCCCTGATTCGGCAGCCGGGCGAAGCGTGGTTGTATGACACCGGCATCACCGTGCTGGGCGTGCTCCTCTCGCGCGCCTCGGGCCAGCCGCTCGAGACCTTCTTTCGCGAGCGTCTCTTCCAGCCGCTGGGCATGGTGGACACCGGCTTCAGCGTTCCGGCCGGCAACCTCGATCGGCTCGCCACCTGCTACTTCCGCAACCCCGCGACCGGGAAGTTCGAGGTCTTCGACGCCGCGGGCGCGGACAGCCAGTTCAGCCGCCCGCCGGGCTTCCCCTCCGCGGCCGGTGGCCTGGTCTCCACCGCCGACGACTACCTTGCCTTCGCACGGATGATGCTGAACAAGGGCGAGCACGGGGGTAAGCAGCTGCTGTCCCAGCGCTCGGTGGAGCTGATGACCACCGATCACATCACCCCGGAGCAGAAGGCCGTGTCCCCGTTCGTCCCCGGCTTCTGGGACAAGCGAGGCTGGGGCTATGCGCTCTCCATCATCCGCCAGCACGAGCCCGGGGAGCCTCGCGGCTTCGGCTGGGACGGCGGCTACGGCACGTCCAGCTACTGGGATCCGCAGACGGGGCTGATCGGCGTCCTGATGACGCAGCGGGTGATGGACTCTCCAAACCCTCCAGCGGCCTTCGTGGACTTCTGGCGCTCGGCCTACGAATCCATCGAAGGATGAACGGCGGTAGAAGACTCCTACCCAGGCTCACTCTACGGGGACCGAGCCGGCACGCTGCGCGATCCCTTCGGCCACCGGTGGACCATCGCCACGAACAAGGAAGAGGTCTCTCCCGAGGAGATGCAGCGCCGCATGGCCGAGGCGATGAAGCAGGGGTAGTAGGAGCGCAGCGCCCGGAGCGGCTCGCTCACTTCACGGGCCGCTCCTGAGCCTGCGGCAGGCTGGCGCGGTACTCGGGGTTCTTCCACGAAGGGAAATGTGACTTACCGGAGCACGCCGCCGCGCCGTGTCAGCAGCGCGATGAAGAGCGGGCCGCCCAGCAACGCGGTGATGACGCCCACCGGCAGCTCGTTACCGAAGAGCGGGAAGGCCAGGCGCGCCAGCAGGTCCGCCAACAGCAGGAACGCGGCGCCGCCCAGCGCCGACAGCGGGATCAACAGCCGCTGATCCGGACCGAACGCCAGCCGCAGCAGGTGCGGGACGATGAGCCCCACGAAGCCGATAAGGCCCGTGAGGACCACCGCTCCCGCCACGCTGGCGCTCGAGGCCAGCAGCAGCAGTTGCCGCGTGCGCGCCACAGGCACTCCCAGGGCCGTGGCGTCCTCGTCTCCGAGCGTCATCAGGTTGAGCCGCCCGGACAGCGCGACCATCACCACCAGGGCGGCAACCTGAAGAAGCGCGGAGAGCCCCAGCGTGGCGCCCTTCTCGTGGCCGAGGGTTCCCGCGAGCCAATAGAGAATCTCTCCCAGCCGGTCGGGGGCCGACAGCGTCTTCACCAAGGTGATGGCCGCGGCGGCGAAAGCGTTGAAGACAACGCCGGTGAGCAACGCGGCGTAGGGAGCACGGGTGGCGTGGCCCCGGCTGACGGCCAGCACGAACAGCACCGAGCCGCCGGCACCGACGAAGGCGAACAGCGCGGGAGCCGAGAGCCGCTCGAAGCCTCCCAACAGGCCCGGAGCCACCTCCCCCACCGTGGCCAGTCCGGCGGCCAGCGCGAGCGTCGCTCCCAGGGCCGCGCCGCCGGAGACTCCGAGCACGAACGGGTCCGCGAGCGGGTTGCGCAGCAGGCCCTGCAAGGTCGCCCCTGAAGCGGCGAGCCCCGCGCCGACGATGATCGCCAGCAGCGCGCGGTACAGGCGCACCTCCCAGAAGATGATGGCATCCGAGGATTCGGGCTCCCACAGCGCGGCGGCCAGGGAGATGGGCTGCTCGCCAAAGCGCACGGCCAGGGCAAACGTGACGAGCGTGAGCCCCAGGCCCGCGGCGCACAGCGTCAGCACGCGCGAGGCGCGCAGCCGCCGGCCCTGGCTCTCCTGGTGCGCACCCTGAGGCTTCACGCGAGCCACTCTACTCAGCGCGGCGGGGTGCTGGGGTGCAAGAGGCCAAACAGCTCCTCCAGCCCCCGGCCCAGCGAGGGCCCCGGCTGCAGCAGCGCCAGCGAGGGCACCTCCACCCAGCGCGCGGAGGACAGCCCGGGCAGGCTCCGGATCTTGTCCTTGCCCACGTCCACATCGGCGGCGTCCACCACCACGTCCGGCTTGGCCCGGATCGCGCGCTCCACCGAATACACGGTGTACGCCGAGCCGCCATCCGCGCCGATGTTGACGGCGCCCGCGTCCCGCAGCAGCTCGTCCGCGAAGGAGCCGGGCCCCGCGACGACCAGGGGCTCGAAGCCGTAGACGAACAGCACCCGGACGGTGGGCCGCTTCTTCGCCGCCTCCCGGACGCGGGTCCGCGAGGCCTCGATGCGGGAGATGAGGCCTTCCGCCTCCTTGTCGCGCCCCAGCGCCTGCCCCACCGCGCGCAGGGCCGTCAGCGTGTCCGCCACGGTGTGCAGGGGCAGTAGGAGCACGGGCACCCCCAGCTCCGCCATGCGCTCCACGGGCCGCTGGTTGCCGGGCCCGGGCTGCACGAGCACCAGGTCCGGCTTGAGCACGATGACGGCCTCCACGGACGGATCCACGAAGCCGCCCACGCGGGGCAGCGCCGCCACGGCCTTGTCCTCGTCGAAGCGGGACACGCCGACCAGCGTGTCCCCCGCCCCCATGGCGAGCACCATCTCCGTGAGGGAGGGGGCCAGCGTCACCACCCGGCGCACCTTCCCCTCGCGCTGAGGCCCCAGCCGGCGGGGCCCGGAGTGCGTACCAGCGGAATGGGCCGCGCCAGAGAGTCCCAGCACGGCAAGCAGGAGCAGCAAGGGAGTGCGCATCGTCATGGTGACCTCTGACTCACGGAATGGCGACGACGTCTCCCACCAGGGAGAAGCCCTGCGCCGGGCAGGCGAGAATGGCCGGCTGCGCGCCCGCCCCCAGGCCCCGGCGCTCGAGGAGCTGGTTGCCGGACACCTCGATGACGAAGAGGCGGCCGGCGTTGTTGTCGCCCAGGTAGGCGCGGTTGCCCGCCACGGAGAAGCGGCCCGCGGACGGCAGCGGACAGGTGGAGCCACTGCCCTCGGGGCAGGCCAGGGTGTAGGTGGCCACCACCACGTCCTGCTCATCCAGCAGCACCAGGCCCGTCTTCTCCACGGACACCAGGTTGAAGTTGGAGTCATAGGTGGCCTTGCCCGCGCAGCTCACCAGCAGCTTGTTGCCCACCGAGGCGGCCCAGCCCGCGTTGAGGCAGCCCTCGCCCAGAGCGACCGTGGACACCTGACGCGTGGTGGGGTTGATCTTCGCCAGCAGCCCGGGGCCTCCGGGGTTGAAGGTGCTCGGGTCCAGGTTGTTGAGGGTGACGTAAATGCTGCCCCGGTGCACCACGAGCCCGGCGGGCGCGGGAATGGGGTTGCTGCCCGGGAACGGCTGGAGCGCCGCTCCGGTGGGCAGTTCCACCGAGGGCTCGAGGATCGTGGGCTTGCCCGGGTCGGCCAGGCTCACCCGCGCCACCTTGCCGCCGCGGGTGGTGTCTCCCAACAGGTTGCCGTACAGGGTGACCCAGAGCTCATTGCCCAGCAGGGCCATGGCGAACGGGTTGGTGTTGGCGCCGAAGTCCAGGCTCGCCACGGGCGACAGGCCCAGCCCGTCCGGGAAGCGCGTACCATTGACGGGCTGGGGCTTTGCCGCGTTCCGGCGCTCGAACGTCAGCAGCGTGTTGCTGGTGGAGTTGATGACGTAGACGAACGGATCCCTGGCAAGCACCTGGTTGGGCGCGCTGCCCGTGCTCACCTCTTCGTTCAGCCGGCCGTAGTCGGTGAGCCGCGCCTGGCGCAGCTTCGTCGCGGCATCGAGCACCAGCAGCACGTCCTGCATCCGCGCCAGGGACTGGGGCCGGTCGCCCAGCGGGACATTGGGGCCCTTGATGTCCGAGCCGGCCTGGATGCCCACCACCTGGCCGGTGTTGAAGCAGGCGGCGACGACGTCATAGCTGCACACGCCCGCCTTGCAGCTCTGGGCGTTGCCGCAGGCCTGGCCGCACGTGCCGCAGTGGTTGGCGTCCGTCTGCAGGTTCACGCACGCATCCCCGCAGCGGGACGAGGTGGCCAGGTCACACGCCACCTTGCACTGGCCGCTCTCGCACACCTCGCCGGTGGCGCACACCCGGCCGCCCTGCCCCGCGCAGCCTCCGCAGTTCGCCGGGTCCGACTGGGTGAGGACGCACTGCGAGCCGCACAGCGTGGCGCCCGCCTGGCACTGGCAGCTTCCCTCCACGCACACCTGGGCCAGGGCGCAGCGGGTGCCGCACGCGCCGCAGTGGCTGTCGCTGCTGGAGGTATCCACGCACGCGTCGCCGCACTGGGTGAGCGCTTCGCCACAGTCCACGCCCTCGGCAGGGCAGCCGGCCATCAGCCACCCGAGCGCCGCCACCGCCATCGCCATCACCCACCGCCGCCTGGGTGCCAGGTGCTCCGTCCACGCCTGCATGTTCATTCCGAGTCTGTCCTTGGTTGGGGGGAAGAAGAGGAGGGGCCGCCCCATGCCACCGCCAGCGTCACGTAGGCGGAGCGGCCCGGAAGGGGGTACCCGTCGAGGTCCTCCGCGTGGGCGTCGAAGAGGTTCTTCAGCTCCCCGGAGAGGGTCAGCTCGGGCGTGCGCCCGAAGGTGCTCGAAAAGCCTGTGTGGACGAACGCCCGTCCTGGCAGCACGGCCTCCTCGGTGCGGTTGAGGAACTGCGAGGACTGCGCCGCCAGCTCCACGCGGCCGGTGAGCCAACGGGGGCCGCCCGTCACGCGCGCGCTGAGCTTGTGGCGCGGCCGGTACGGCAGCTGCTTGAGGTAGTAGCGCGGGTCGTCCCGGAGGTTGCGCGAGACGGTCAGCGTGTAGCTCAACGTGCCCGCTATATAAGGATGCGGCCGCCACTCGCCCTCGGCTTCCAGCCCCGCCACCCGCGCGGCGGAGAAGTTGTAGGGCCGCGCCGCGAAGGGCGGGTACAGCTCGTAGGCGATCAGGTCCTCATAGAGGCTGTAGAAGCCGCCCACCGAGGCCAGCGAGCGCTCGGTGCGGTGCACCACCGCCGCGTCCACGTACAGCACCCGCTCCGGGCGCAGCTCGGGGTTGGGCAGCAGCAGCCCCTGGCGCACGTACAGCTCCACCAGCGCGGGAGCGCGCTGCGCCTGTCCCACGTTGGCGCGAAGCTCGAAGCCCGCGGGCAGCGTCAGCGTGGCGCCCACCTTGGGAGAGAACAGCGAATATGCACCGGCGCGCTCCAGCCGCAGCGAGGGCGCCACGAGCAGCCGGCCTCCGGCCAGCATCAGCTCATCCATCACCATGGCGCTGACGTGCACCCGGCTGGTCGACGAGCCCTCCACCGTGGAAGCCTCCACGCCGGTGACGGCCTCGCCCACCACGGTGAGCACCGCCGACACACCGTGCCATCCGCCCAGCAGCGTGCGCGCCTCCAGCTCGCCGCCAAACTGCCGCAGCACCTGGGTGCCCTGCGTCGCCTGGGCTCCACCGGACAGGCTCACCCGGTCCCAGCGGAACCAGTTGCGGAGAAACCCCTGCACGCCTCCCACGCGGCGGCTGGCGAGCCGAAGCGTGGCCGCCGCCCGGCCCGTGCCCTGGCGCGCGTCCGGAACGGGGTTGGTCGCGGTTCCCGCCAGCCCCCGGTCGTCGAAGGACACCTCGCCCAGCAGGTCCGCCTCCACGCCGCTCACCTTGCGCCGCAGCCGCACCAGCCCGCCCGCTCCCCGTGCGTCGTTGTTGGTCCGCTCGCGCTCGACGAGCGGATCATCCGGCAGCGCGGGGCTCGCATCGAAGAGGAACGGGTAGTCCCCGGAGGAGCGCCCGCCATGAATGAGCACCAGGCCCTCGCCCCCCACCAGCGGGCCCGTGGCGGACAGCCACCCCATCGCCGTGCCCCAGCTGCCGTACGTGGCCTCCGCCGCCGCGCTCGCCTCGCCCTCGGGCCGCTTGGTGACGACGTTCACCACGCCGCCCAGTCCTCCCGAGCCATAGCGCGCGCCTGTCCCGCCCCGCAGCACCTCGAAGCGCTCCACCAACGCCAGCGGCACGCGCGACAGGTCGGCGACGCCTCCCGCCCCGTTGAGCGGAATGCCATCCAGCAGCAGCAGGGTCCCCGTCCCCGAGGCCCCGCGCACCACCAGGCTCTTGCTCTGCCCGTAGCCACCGCTGTCCTGCACCACCACGCCCGGAGCGGTGAAGAGCACCTCGGCCGCATCCTTCGCCGCCCCGCCGAAGGCCGCCGTGTCGATGACGGTGAGCGCCCCGCTCGGATCCCTCTGGCCCGCCGTGTCCGGAGGCTCCGTGGGTGGCGGCGCATGCACCTCCACCGTGGGAACGGCGATGGCTTCGTCCTCCGTGCCGGGAGCAGCAGAGGGCTCGGGCTCGACGGCGGCAGGCGGCTGTGCCACCGGCTCCGTCTGGGCCCGCGCCATTGCACTGAGGATGAGCGCCAGGCACACGCCAGCCCGGCCAAGGAAGGACTGCCCCATGCTCCGCCTTCCGCTCTCTCCGTCGAAGAGAGAAGGCCACCGGCGTCCCAGGGTGGGACGGCCGAGCCTCTGGGCAGGTCTCCTGGCTCATGGGCTCCGGGGTGAGAGCGCACACCGCGCCTCTCCGGAAGGAGCCCTCACCCTTCCCCTGGAGCCGCGCTCCAGAGTGGGACTGCCGAGGACCCCGGCCCTGACCGACAGGGCTGCCCACATACAGTGGCGGGACCGCGCCGGACTTCCACCGGCTTCCCTCTTGCGTGCCCAACGTGGGCACCCAAAGGCGCGCCCCTTCTAAGGGCTCACATCGCGTGCGTCAAGCGCACCGGGGGCGTGGACCACCGGGCGTTCACGTACTGCACGAAGGCGGAGGCGTGCAGGAAGGCCACCTCCACCCCGCCGAAGCGCAGCGAGGCCCGCTCGAACAGCGGCATGGGGCGGCCCGGGACGATGAGCACCCCGGCCAGGAAAGTGCCGTTGTGGCTCTCCGCGTCCACCACGTGCCACATGCCTGTGTGCGGCTCCTTGCGGAACAGGGCATGGGTGCGCGAGACGGTGGCCTCCTCGAGGATGATGTCATTGTCGGGACCACGACCCACGGTGATCTCCGAGCCACCGGGAGTGCGCTTGCGCAACTCCAGCACCAGCGGCTCCACGGGGGTGGGTCTGCGCAACCGGGTGTTGGCCTCGGTGGAATCGGCGAAGCCCAGGTGAGGGTTCGGCCGGTGGGGGGACTCCCACACCAGCACGGGCCACTGCACGGCCCGCAGAACCGACTCACGATCATGCATCAACTGTGAGGCCAGCACGGAGAACCTGAGCGCCACGACGCCACCCTCCCGCACACCATGAACAGGGGCGGAAACTGCGCACGCCGCCCAGAGGTGACCAGCCCCCGTCCCCCGGATCGAGGCCAGTGCCCGGAAGCCCTCACCCGCGAACGTGCAGCGGGCAACAGAGCGCCCCGGTGCGCCCGGTCGGTGCCTGGGCGTTTCTCAGCGCCTGAGTGCGCAGGAAGGCCACCTGCTCGAGGCGGCTCCGGCAACCTGCCCTGTTGTCGGACAGGCTCGTGCCAGGTGCCACACCAGGGGCCCGGCTCAGCGCTGGACCGCCGCGGCACGCAGCTCGCGGCTGACGCGCTCGGCCTCACGGAACACGCGCATGAAGTTGCCGCCGAGGATCTTGTGGACCTGCTCGGGGGTATAGCCGCGCGCCAGCAGGGCCTCGGTGATGCGCGGCAGGTCCGCCACCGAGTCGATGCCCTCGGGCGTGGAGGGAATCCCGTCGAAGTCCGAGCCGAGGCCCACGTGGTCCACG
>DASVVJ010000840.1:0-3922 GCA_036389955.1 Myxococcaceae bacterium | reverse complement strand
CGCGTATGCCTCTCTGTACTGTTGCTGCTGAACTTTTGCATGGAAGGCCTTGTAGACCTCCGCGGGGGGCTGCAGACCCTTGGTGCAGGCCCCCAGGGAGAGCAGGGCGAGCAGCAGGAAAGACGTCGCGGACGAGCGCATGGCCTACGATTTAGGCCAAAGCCCGCTTCTCGCAAAGCACCACCGTGTCACTCTTCGTGCTGGCGGACGCGATTGCGGCCGGCGCCCTTGGCCGCATAGAGGCACTCGTCCGCCGCGCGCAGCAGGTCCTCCGCGTTCTGCAGGGTGGGGCTGGGGATGGAGGCCAGCCCCAAGGAGGCCGTGCAGCGCACCATGCGCTTTGTCCCGTCGGTGGCGAGGTGCTCCAACTGCAGCGACTCGATGGCCTCGCGCACCCGCTCGCAGGCGCGCAGCGCGTCTGGGGGGCTCGTCTCCGGCAGCAGGGCGATGAGCTCCTCGCCGCCGTAGCGCGCCAGCAGGTCCACCTCGCGCAGCCGCGCCCGCGTCACCTGGGACACGGCGCGCAGCACCTCGTCCCCGAACGGGTGCCCGTAGGTGTCGTTGATGCGCTTGAAGTAGTCGATGTCCATCATCACCAGCGACAGCGGCGAGCGGTAGCGCCGGGCCCGGCTGAATTCCTCCTGCAGCCGCTCCTCGAAGTAGCGCCGGTTGCTCAGCCCGGTGAGCGGATCCGTGCGGCTGAGCGCCAAAAGCTCCTCGCGCTTTCGCGCCAGCTCCTTGTTGGCCCGGTCCAGCTCGCGGTTCTTCTCGATCAGCGCGTCCTGCAGCGCCTTGAGCCGCAGCATGGACTTCACCCGCGCCCCCAGCTCCAGCATGTCGAAGGGCTTCACCAGGTAGTCGTCCGCCCCCAGCTCCAGCCCCTCCACCTTGCCGGCCGCCTGCCGGGCCGTCATCAGAATCACGGGGATGAAGCCAAAGCCGCCCTCGCCCGAGTTCGCCTTGACGATGCGGCACACCTCCACGCCGCCCAGGCCCGGCATCTCCACATCCATCAGGATGAGGTCCGGCCGGTGCTCGCGGATGGCCGACAGCGCCTGGGCACCGTCCCGGGCCTCGCGGAACTTGTAGCCGTGGGGGGCCAGGCCTTGCCGCACATGTTGCACGTGCGCCGGGTCGTCATCGACGAGGAGCACGGTCCGGTCGGAGAACTCGCCTCCCAGGGCGGCGCGACGGCTCGTCTCGGGCATCTTCTTGATGGCACTGTCCGAACTCATCCCCACCCCAGAGAAACTTTTGCCGTGCGGCTGTTTCCGATTCTGTCTGGCTCGCGGGGGGATGCCAAGCCACCCCTTGTGCTTGACTCAGCCGGGCTTGACGAGCCGCCCCCGGTAGACGGGCTCGCCGCTCTGGAGGTAGCGCCGCTCGCGCGTCGAGGGCACCTCCTCGGGGTCATACGGGTGAAACACCCCTCTGCCGAGCGGGTTGATGAAGCCGGCCTCCTCCAGGATGGCGAGCATCGCTTTGCCCCGGTCCTCCACGTCCGTGCGCACATCGAACCGGCCGCCCGGGGCCATTTTGTCCAGAAGAAGACGGGCGAACTCCGGCTGGATGATGGCGCGTTTGAAGTGGGCGCGCTTCCACCAGGGATCCGGGAACTGCAGGTGGATGCCGGAGAGCGAGCCAGGGGCGAAGAGGCGGGGCACCACGGCGCGCGCGTCGGCCTCGATGACGCGCAGGTTCTTCAGCCCCAGCTTGTCCCCGCGCGACAGGGTGTCTCGGGCGTACTTCTTGCGCCACTCGAAGGCCACGTAGCGCACCTGGGGGTTGCGGCGGCAGTACTCCAGGGCGTGGCCGCCGGCGCCGGAGCCGATCTCCAGCTCCAGCGGGCCGGAGAAACCGAACTCCGCGTCCCAGTCCGGCGGGGCTTCGAGCTCAACGAACTTCAGGCCGACGGGGTCGGGCAGCAGGCGGGGACGAACCATGGCGTCAGCCGCGCTCTATGCACGAGGGCACGGGGCTTGAACAGGGCAAAAGCGCGGGGTTGAAGGTATACCGGTACGCCATGAAGGTCTTCCACTCGCTGGCCGAGGCGAAAGAGCTGGCCGGAGCAGCGCTCGCGCTGGGCAACTTCGACGGAGTCCACCTGGGCCACCAGGCCCTGTTCGCCGAGGCGCGCCGCCATGGTCTGGCCGCCGCGCTCACGTTCCACCCTCACCCGGGCAAGGTGCTGCAGCCGGACCTGGCCCCCAAGCTCATCACCCTGCTGCCGCGCAAGCTGGAGCTGTTCGAGGGCTGTGGCCTGTCCGCCGCCATCGTCCAGCCCTTCAACCGCGAGTACGCGCGCACCTCCGCCACCGCGTTCGAGGAGTCGCTGCTGGATGAAGTCGGCGCGCGGCACCTGGTGGTGGGCAGTGACTTCACCTATGGCGAGAAGCGCTCGGGCAACGTGGAGACGCTGCGCAAGGCCGCGGCCCACCGGGGCGCCCAGCTGCACGTGGTGTCTCCCGTCACCGTGGATGGGGTGGTGGCCTCCTCCAGCCGGGTGCGCGAGTACATCCTCGAGGGCCGGGTGAGCGCGGCGCAGCGGCTGCTGGGGCGGCCCTTTGATCTCGACGGCACGGTGGTGCCGGGCGCGGGGCGCGGGCGCGGCATCGGCTTTCCCACCGCCAACGTGGACACCCAGAATGAGCTGCGGCCCGCTCCGGGCGTCTATGCCATCCGCGTGCGCTTCAAGGACGAGCCGGGGGGCCCCTGGCGCCCGGGCGCGGCCAATATCGGCGTCAAGCCCACGTTCGGGGGCTCTGTGGTCACCATCGAGGCCCATCTGCTGGACTTCAGCGGCGATCTCTACAGCAAGGAGCTGCGTGTGCAGTTCCTGGAACGGTTGCGCCCCGAGCAGCGTTTTGGGTCCGTGGCGGAACTCGTGGGCCAGATCAAGCGGGACGTCGAGACTGCTCGCACGGTCATCGCCCGAGCAGACGGCTGAGTGTTTTCGCGTGTGAGTTCAATGGTTTGCCGCTTCTGCACCCGTCTGGCACTTACCTTGACAGGGTATAGTCCCCTTCTCTCTAATCCGAGCCGGACTCAGGCACTGGAGTCCACTCACATCATGCCCTCCAGCGCGCGTCGCGTCCGAGGGTCTGACTCGTCTTTCCTTTCGTCTAGAGGTCCCTGAATGTCCGGTCGACTTGGTGAACTGCTGGTCCGTGAGAACCTCATCACCGTCCAGGCGCTGCGCAAAGCGCAGGAGGAGCAGCAGAAGAACGGGTCTCGCATTGGCACCGCGCTCATCAAGACGGGCGCTATCGAGGAGTCCAAGCTCACGGACTTCCTCTCCAAGCAGTACGGCGTGCCGGCGATCAACCTGAAGGACTTCGACATCGACCCGGAGATCATCAAGCTGGTCCCGAAAGAGGTCGCCGAGAAGCACCTGGTCATCCCCGTCAACCGCGCGGGCCCGTCGCTGATCGTCGCGATGTGCGATCCGTCCAACATCTACGCGGTGGACGACCTGAAGTTCCTCACCGGCTACAACATCGAGTCGGTGGTGGCCTCGGAGATCTCCATCCGCGAGGCGATCGAACGCTACTACGCGGAGAAGGGGCCCTCGCTGGACGACATCGTCGGCGAGGTGACCGCCGACGACATCGAGGTTTCCAAGGAAGAGGACGAGAACATCGAGGAGATGGCCAAGGCCGCGGATGACGCGCCGGTCGTCAAGCTGGTGAACTTGATCCTCATGGACGCCATCAAGAAGCGCGCGTCCGATATTCACGTCGAGCCGTACGAGAAGGACTTCCGCGTCCGCTTCCGCATCGACGGCGCCCTCTACGAGGTGATGCGCCCGCCGATGAAGCTGCGCAACGCCATCACCAGCCGTCTGAAGATCATGGCGAACCTCGACATCTCCGAGCGCCGCCTGCCGCAGGACGGTCGTATCAAGATCAAGCTGGCCGGTGGC
>DASVVJ010000839.1:0-5970 GCA_036389955.1 Myxococcaceae bacterium | reverse complement strand
CAACCGTGCACGCGGCGGGAGCACTCGGCCCGCAAGCGCGAGACGTACGTGGAGCTGACCGCCACCTTTATATGTCCCCCGGGTCCGCTGCGGCAGACGTTCACGGTGCTCTCGGTGCTGCCCTCCAATTACCGGGTGGTGCTGGGCGCCTTCGGCAGCGGTGAGAGCGGCCAGCTCTTCGCGGACTCACGCCAGCCCAGTGTGGACATCCCCGAGCGGGGCACGGCGGCCCGCGGGGTGCTCGTGTCCGGCTTTGGCAACTGGGTGCAGTTGGGGATGAAGCACATCTTCGAGGGCATCGATCACCTGGCCTTCCTGCTGGCGCTGCTCCTGGTGGGCGGCAGCCTCAAGAGGGTGTTGGTGATGGTGACGTCCTTCACGGTGGCGCACTCGCTCACGCTGGGGGCCACGGCGCTGGGTTTCATCCTCCTGGACGAGCAGCGCACCCGCTGGGTCGAGGCGGCCATCGCCCTCTCCATCATCTATGTGGCGGTGGAGAACCTGGTGCTGCGCCAGCACCGCCACCGGGCGCTCATCACCTTTCTGTTCGGGCTGGTGCACGGTTTCGGCTTCGCCAGCGTGCTGAGCGGCTACGGCCTGGGCGACCAGGTGGTGTCCGGGCTGCTGGGCTTCAACCTGGGGGTGGAGCTGGGGCAGGCGGCCATCGTCCTGGCCCTGCTGCCGGTGATGCGGCTGATCCAACGCCGGCCCTTTGCCCACCTGTGGACGGTGCGAGTGCTCTCTACCGTGATTCTGCTGGCCGGAGTGGGGTGGCTTCTTCAGCGCCTAGGTTGAATCCCCTGGAACCCATCCCTAACTTGCCGCCGAAGGTAGGTAAAAGGGGGCTTGGTGATGGGGGCGAGGCATACTCGCTTGGCAGCCGCGCTGGCCGCGGCATGGGAAGCCGAGGTCGTCTCGGCAAGGCGCATGACGGCGCTGGCCGAACGGGTCTCGGATCCGCGTGCCCGTGCTCGGCTGATGGTGCTGGCGGCGTTTTGCCGGGCCCATGCCTCTCGTCTGCTGGCCCGGCTGGCGGCACTGGGGCGCGGGCCCTTGCCCGTGCCTCCCGAGGACGTGGAGGTAGGCGACGACCTGGCCCACGAGCTGCGCAAGGAGGGCGTGTTCGCCCGCACGGCCGCCAACCGCTACGAGTCCACCGCGGAGATGGCTCGCCAGCATGCGGATCTGTCCTCCGCCTGGGTGTGTGAACTCAACCGGACCGAGGAACAGGACCGCTCCCGGGAGCTGCTCACCCTGGCCGAGGGGGTACTGCCCGCGGTGGGCTTCACCGAGACGGCCGCCGCCGATTCCTGAGGGGGCAGGGCCACAGACCCTGCTGACAGCCCGCGGGCCTTGGGCGTAAAACTGCGTCCATGGCGAAGGCGGAGAGCTACAACGATCTGATTTTCCAACTCGGGGACCTGGCTCGCGACCGGCTGGCGGGCAAGCCCAACTGCCCGCGTACCATGGACCGCGTGTACCGCGCCGAAGAGGCGCTGGTGTTGCGGCGTGAGGAGCTGGCCGAGCTCGAACAGCAGATGAACCAGGAGGACCTGGACTTCCAGGCGTTCGTCGCCGAGCAGGAGCAGGAGAAGGGCACCCACCAGGTCCAGGTGAAGAAGTGGCGCAAGGCGGTGGACGCCATCGAGGGCAAGGTCAAGGAGATGCGCAAGACCATCGCCTCGAAGAAGGCCGAGGTGCGCTACGCCCTGGACGGCCTGAAGAAGCTCGAGGCGAAGATCGCCGACATGGAACTGACGCGCGCGGATCCGCAGGAGATCGCCGTCGCCCGCGAGAACCTGAAGAAGAACCGCCTCAAGCAGATGCGCCTGTCGCGCGACATCGAGTCGCTGGAATACGACCTGAACAACGCGCTGACGCCGCAGCCCGGCCAGCCTGGGGCGGCCGGCATCCTGGCGCACAAGCGCCTGCTCGAGATGCAGGACCTGCTGGACGAGCGCAAGGAAGCGCTCGACCAGACCATGGCTGACCTGGACGCGGCCATCGCCACCAAGGAGCAGGAAATCCAGGCCGCGGAAGACTATCTGGACCAGGCGTTGTTCCTGCTCGGCGAGGATGTGTACTCCCAGCGCATCGCCGATGCGCAGCTCTCGCCCTTCTACCCGCGGCTGGATCGCGCCCAGTAAGGGAGCGCTCCGCTGTCGGTGCTTGACGTGGGGGGTGTGTCGGCTATATTGCGCCGCTTCCTGCCGCCCGTAGGCACAGGAACGGGCCAAGCAGTTGAATCTATTGGCTTTTCTTAAGTTTTCTGCGCCACGCGCGCTCGCAGTGAGGATGACGTGAAGGGTCTGATTGGCAAGAAGATCGGCATGACCCAGGTGTTCAACGACGAGGGCAACCTCGTTCCGGTGACGGTAATCGACGTCAACACCTGCCAGGTCGTCGGGAAGCGGACGCCTGAGAAGGATCAGTACTCGGCGGTGACGCTGGGTTTCGGAGAGATCCGCGAGAAGATCCTGACGAAGGCCGAGCGGGGCTTCTTCAAGAAGAGCAACGCGCAGGCGCGCCGTCACCTGAAGGAGTTCCGGGTGACCCCTGAGGAGGCGGCCGCTTTCAACGTGGGCGATGCGGTCAAGGCGGACATGTTCGCCAAGGGCCAGATCGTCGACGTGACGGGCGTCACCAAGGGCCGTGGCTTCTCGGGCGTTATGCGCCGGTGGAGCTTCAAGGGCTCGCAGACGAAGACGCACGGTACGCACGAGTATCAGCGTCACCCGGGCGCCATCGGTCAGCGTAAGACGCCGGGCCGCACCTACCCGAACAAGAAGATGCCGGGTCACTACGGTGTGGAGCAGGTGACGACGCAGAACCTGACCGTGGTCGATGTGGACGTGGAGAAGGGCCTGCTGCTGATCAAGGGCGCCATCCCCGGCCACAACGAGGCGCTGGTGACGATCAAGCCCAGCGTGAAGCTGGCGCTGCGCACGCAGCACAAGGCCGCCAAGGGCAAGTAAGCCCAATCCCCTCTCCCTTCGGGAGAGGGCCAGGGTGAGGGTTCCGCGCGCCATTCGCGCTGAACCCCAGCCCATCACAGACGCCCCGTGCTGGAGCTCCCAAAGGGCTGCCAGGCGGGGCGTTCGTGTTTTCAGCCGGCCTGCAGCAGGGCGCGGGCGGCGTCGGGCGAGAGGTAGCTCTTGCTCTTCATCGCCAGGCGCAGGGTGTCCAGGCGGGGCAGGCGCTCCTGGCGGAGCATCGCGAGGGTGAGCGCGTTGTGGCAGTAGACGCTCACCAGCCGGGGAATGCCGCCGCTGCGCAGGAACAGGAGCTGGCGGGAGGCCGTATCGAGCGTGAAGCCGCCCACGCCGCCCACGGCCCTCATCCGGAAGTCGATGTACTCGACCATCTCCTGCTGCGTCATGGGGCGCAGCGCGATGGGCGACCCGCTCGAGAGCAGGCTCTCGGGGGCACCGTTGCGGACCAGGGCCTCGGGGAGCGACTCGGTGCCCACCAGCACCATGGAGAACTTCCGGCGGGGCGTGGCCTGGAGAATGCGGTCCAGCTCCTTGAGCAGGTCCGTGTCGCTGGGGTCCACGCCATCCACGACGATGACGGCGGTGGCCTCGGGGCGATCTGGCAGCACGTGGGCCAGGAAGGCCTCGGCGAGGAAGCGCTGGCTGGAGTTGGGGTTCACGGCCACGCCCACCTGGCGGCAGAGCGCCATGAAGAGCTGAGTGCCGAGCAGCAGCTGGGGCTCGATCGAGAAGACGAGGGTGTTGGGCAGCTTGTGCTGCAGCATCTCGCAGAGGAACGTCCTGCCGCTGCTGGGCGGGCCCACGAGCATGCTCAGGCGCTGCCCCGAGCCCACCCGGGCGGCAAGGCCCAGCAGGGCCGGGCCATACGGGCCGCCCTCCCAGAAGGAGGACGGCTGGCGGATGTCACTGAAGGGGTAGCCCTTGAGGGCGTAGTACTGGTGGTAGCTCTGCTGGCCCAGCAGATCGATCTCGCGGCTGCTCGCCTCGAGCGCCGAGCCCGCCGTAGGCCCGGACCAGTTGGCGGGCATGGACGCGGTAGGGGGCGCGATGCCCGTGCGTCCCGAGCCCGAGCCCGAGGGCCAGCCGGTGCGTGAGGCGCTCAGGGTGCCCGTGCGGACCGAGCGCGAGGAGGAGAAGGAGCGGGGCCCGGACGAGGAGCCGTCATAGGCAGACGGGCCCACCGGAATCTGCGGGCTTCCGTGGCTGCGAGACAGCTCCATGCTGCGCCACCGCAGCAGGATCTGATCGAGCCACTCGAGGAGCTGCTCCGCCGAGGGCCGATCATAGGCCTGCTTGCTCATGCAGCGCTTGAGCAGCTCCGCGAGCGCGGGATCCATGTCGGGCATGAGCGAGCGCGCATCCGGCACCGGGCTGTTGCAGTGCGCCTGCATGGATCCAAAGAAGTCGTTGGCCGGGTAGGGCCTGCTGCCGGTGATCAGGTGATAGAAGGTGCAGCCCAGGCTGTAGATGTCCGCGGCGGGGGTGAGGACACCGCCGGACCACTGCTCCGGGCCCATGTAGAAGGGCGTGCCCTCGATCTGCGCCGAGGCCTGGCCAATGGTGCCGCCGGCATCCACCTGCGCCGCCAGGCCGAAGTCGGTGATCTTCAGCGCTCCGGCCGAGGTGAGCAGCAGGTTGGCGGGTTTGATGTCCCGGTGGCAGATGCCCATCGAGGCGGCGAGCCGGAGCGCATCAGCCGCCTCGCGCATCTTCTCGAGGGCGAACGGCATGGGCATCCGCCCGCCGTACTGCCGGGCCACGTGCCGCGTCGAGGCGCCCTCGACGTACTCCATGGCGATGTAGCGGTGGCGCGGCGTCTCGCCGATCTGGAAGATCTGAACGACGTTGGGGTGAATCAGCCGGGCGGCGGCGCGCGCTTCGCGCAGGAAGCGCTCGTGCAGCTCGTGGTCGATCTCGTCGTTGCCCTTGTTGAGCAGCTTGAGGGCCACGTCGCGTCGCAGGACATTGTCCTTGGCGAGATAGACCATCCCCATGGCGCCCGCGCCAAGTAGACGGACGATCTCGAAGGAGCCAATGCTTTGTCCGGTCGGATCCATGGAACGACGTTTCTCGAGGTGGATTATCGGTTGCGATCCGGGCCGCGGCCACGACCCCAGAAGTAGCCAACGGCGAGTGCCGCCAGGGTGAACAGCGGAGCGGCCAGCCGGGGCCAATCCGTGAGCGACAGAGACGAGGCGGCTTGTCCCAGGGGCCCCATCGCGACGACGGTGCTGACGGAGACCAGCACGCACAGCGCCACGATGACCACGGGCGACACGGTGCCGCGGGAGGGGGCGGGAGCCTGGCGCTCGGCGGACACAGGCCGCTCGGCGGACACGGGCCGCTCGACAGGCGCGGGACGCTCGACGGGCGCGGGGCGCTCAGCGGGGGCGGGTGCCTGGGGACGCAGTCCGAGCGCGCGCAGGGCCGGATCCGCCTCGAGCTTGAGGTTGAGGTTCACGTTGAAGGTCACCTCCCGCGGGATGGTCACGGGAATGGAGACCGCGGCGGTCGGGGCAGGCGCGGCCACGGGGACGCCGGGCTCGCCCTGCGGGGCATAGGCCGGCAGGTTCGCCAGGCGGGCCTGCGCCAGCAGATGGTAGGGGATCGTCTGATCGCCACCGGCGGGAACCGCGATGGGCGGCGGGGGCACCGCCATCGACACCTCGAGATCCACGTCCTCCTCCATGACGGGAGGCGCGGCGAGAGGTGCCGCCACCGGAGCCATCGTGGGAAGGGGAGGCGGAGGCTTCGCGACCGGGGCCGCGGCCGCCGCCTTCTTCATCACGCTGGCCACCAGGCCGTAGACCTCTCTCCAGGCGGCATCGAGCTCCGGGGTGAACGCCTCACCCAGGCCCTCGCGCAGGGTCCACAGCAGGGCCTCGCCCACCAGGCCGTAGTGGTGATCCTGGACCATGTAGCCGGCGTGACGCACGCCCAGCTGCTCCAGCACGGGGATGAGGCGGCCGGGGTTGCT
>DASVVJ010000838.1:0-4498 GCA_036389955.1 Myxococcaceae bacterium | reverse complement strand
CAGCTCGGTGCGCCACCCCTTCAGCCCCTGCACGCCCGCTGCTTGCAACTGCTCCAACGCCTCGCGCCGGATGAGTAAATCCCACGGGTAGTGCATCAGCAGCGGGCCGAACTCTCCTTGCGCCGTACCGACCAGCGGGCCGAACTTGGTGCCCGGCCTGAGGGGGACACCTGCAGGCACCAACGGGCGCACCTGCTCGCGCAGCCGCTCGAACTCCGCGTAGTCCTTCTCCAGCCTGGCTGAGTACTTGTCCTTCTCGGGCAGCTGCGACAGGTCCACCGAGGGGTATCTATCCGAGCTATTCGACCAGATGGCATCACATACCGGGCAGTGCACCCCAGGCAGGCCCCACTTGTTCGACGCATCGAACGAGCCGGAGTAACGCCGAACACGAACCTCGTCCAACCAATAGAACTGCATGACACCTCACTCAGTCCGGGTCGAGCACGTTGGACGGTAGTCTCAACAACTGCCGCCTGTAGGGCACCACCACGCCGTACAGGTTGAACTCGTAGATGAGCTTGCCCGCGTGGAGTTCTATCTCCAGCTTCGTCGCGTTCTGATTATCTTTCATGAATCGCCGCCAAGCCTCATTCCACGGGCCCCCGTTAGGCCCCCGGTGGATGCGCCGGTGCTCCTCCACCTCCAGCGCCAGCGTCCACTCATGGATGTTGATGCCCTTCTGCTCGAACCACTCCTTGAGGTCACTCGCCTGCGGATAGATGTGGTGGCGCTCGTAGGGGTTGCCGCGTGGCGGCTCCTGGCTCTCCAGCACCTTCACCTGCCCAGGCGGCAGCAGCGGCTGCGAGGTGGGGCTCCAGGGGATGAGGAGCACCGGCTGGGGTACCCCTTGCGGACCATTCCAGGCACTCCCTACTTCCCGCCTCGTCTGCCCATTGGGCGGCGCCGTGGGCTGGGGCGGCCTCGCCCACCGCGCGCGCACCACCTGGCCTTCCCTCAGGTACTCGGCCACCTCCCAGCACCGGTACGCCGCGCACTGGCCCCCTTCGCACACCGCCAGCAGCGTTCCCTCCTGCTGGCACACCTCCTCGAACGTGGCCCCCTTCTGCTCGCACCCCTCCTCCCTCTCCGCGTGCGGCACCCCCGCGCAACCCACCAGGGCACAGCTCACCAGCAGCCACAGCCATCCTCTCACTCTCTCGCTCATGGCTTTGAATCGTGCGGCCTGAGGCTGACTCTGCTCGGCGGTATCCCCACGGCTTTCTTCTCTCAGCGCAGCGGCAGTTCCCGGAAGACGATGTCCTGCTCGTAGCCCAGCCGCCGCGCCGCCTCCACGAACCGCTCGCTGCCCACGATCATCTGCGTGAACTCCCCTATCCGGAACAGGTCCAGATCCTGGGGCAGTGAGGCTTGCTCCAGAATGGGTTCTTCCGGCAACTTCCAGCCGAAGCGGCCACATTTCTCGCACGGCGCGGGCCTGTCGGCGGGCAGGCAGTCCGGGTGAACACGGCCTCGGGGAAGAAGCTCCGGCTCCAGCAACTCGGGAGGGTTCTTTTGCCGGAAGCGCAGCTCGGTTCGGCAGCCCTTGAGCCCTCGTGCCCCCGCGGCTTGCAACTGCTCCAGCGCCTCGCGCTGGATGAGGAGATGCCACGGGTAATACATCAGCAATGGGCCGAACTCACCCTGCGCCGTGCCCACCAGCGGGCCAAACTGGGTTCCCGGCTTGAGCGGCACGCCCGTAGGCACTAACGGGCGCACTTGCTCGCGCAACCGTTCGAACTCGGCATAATCCTTCTCCAACCTCGCTGAGTACTTGTCCCGCTCGGGTAGGTGCGACAGGTCTACGGAAGGATAGCTGTCCGAGCCATTGGCCCAGATGGCATCACACACCGGGCAATGCACCCCGGGCAGCTTCCACTTGTTCGCTGCGTTGAACGAGCCCGAGTAACGCGGAACCCGAACCTCATCCAACCAATAGAACTTCATGAGAAATCCTCAGTCCGGGTCGAGCACGTTGGACGGCAGCCTCAACAACTGCCGACTGTAGGGCACCACCACGCCGTACAGGTTGAACTCGTAGATGAGCTTGCCCGCGTGCAGTTCTATCTCCAGCTTCGTCGCATTGATCCGCGTGCGGCACCCCCGCGCAACCCACCAGGGCACAGCTCACCAGCAGCCACAGCCATCTTCTCGCTCTCTCGCTCATGGCCTTGCAGCGTGCAGTTCGGGGCTGACTCTGCTCGGCGGCATCCCTCGTGGCCGACGCTGGTTCCTGTCCACTGGAACTGAAACGTCCGTTCTGTAAAGCCATTTGACAACCATGCCCTGGCGACGCCGAACGTGACGGAGAGGCCGTTACCTGCCGGGTCATTCCCTTCCAGGTAACCCCTACGGTAGGCTTCCTCTCCGGGCTCGCGCGCTCTTCGTCCCGCGAGCCCAGGAGCCGCCCATGTCCACGGTGAAGCCTTCCTCGCAGCCCATCATCCTCTTCACTCACGAGCACATCTCCTATGAGCTCATCCAGCCTCTGGGCCTCGGGCCGCAAGGCGAGGCGCTGGTGCTGGCGCGCAAGCGCACCTCTCGCGGCATCGGCGAGCTGGTGCTCGTCAAGTGTCTGGGCAAGCCTGGCCCGGGGGAAGCGCCCTCGGCCTCGTCGCGCCACACCCGCGCCCGCCTGGAGGAGGAGGTACGGCTGGCCACCTATCTGGACCACCCCGCCATTGCCCGCGTCCATGGGCTCCATGAGGCGCAGGGCACGCTGTATGCGGTGGTGGAGCACGTGCCCGGCGTTCACCTGGATGACTTGTTGATGCTGGCGCAGCAGCGCGAGCGCTACTTCTCCGAGACGTTCGCGCTTTACCTCGGTGCCGGGCTGGCCTCGGCGCTCCACCACGCCCACACCCGGCGCGACGAGCAGGGCCGGCCGCTGGGCATCGTCCATCGCAATCTCAGCACCACCTCGGTGGGGCTCACCTGGTCTGGCGAAGTGAGGGTGGCGGACTTCGGCCTTGCGTTCTCGCGGCTCACGGGACGACAGCCCACCACGGCGAGGAGGCCTCGGCTGCCGGTGTTCTTCACGGCTCCCGAGGTGCTGTGGGGGAGCGCCGCCGAGGCCCGCTCGGATCTCTTCTCACTGGGCATGGTCCTGCTCGAGTTCACCACCGGGAGAAACCTGTTTGATCCACCGGACAAGACGCCAGAGCAGCTGAGCGCTTCGCTCCCGGCCGCGGAGCAGGCTCGGGTGAGCCAGGTGATCCGCACCCTGCGGCGTGCGGGCCTCGACGGGAGCGAGGAACAAGCCTTCTGGGGCGCGGCCTCTTTCACACCCGGGGATGTCGCGCGCTTGACGTCGCGGCTGGCCGGGCCGCTGAAGCCCATCCTTCACCGGCTGTTGCGCAGAGCGCCCGCCGAGCGCTTTCAGACCGCGGAGGAGTTGGAAAAAGCCCTGCGCGCGGGTCTGCGGGAAGCGGGCGCCTATGGCGCTCGGGAGGCATTGGCGGAGATCGACCGGGCGCTGTCCGACGCGGGAGCGGCGCTGGTGGAGGACGAGTTGTGCGCCAGGCAGCGCTTTCCCATGCAGGCTGGGCCGGAGCAGTCCACGCGGTAGCCCTCAGAGCGGCGGCAGTTCCCGGACAGGCCAGGCGATGACACCCAGCTCATCCGCAGCGAGCAGGTACTCCCCCACCATCCGTCCCTGCTCGGCCAACACTCGCGGCCTGGAGATACCCGCGAGCACGTCCCGGCCCCGCTCGCGCCACGCCGCGTCTCCCGTCAACGTGTGCAGCACCGCGAAGAAGCGTGCCGCCGCCACGTTGTGAACGAACGGCCGCTCGCGCTGCGCGAAGACGCCCACCGCATCCGGATCCTTCGTCGTCTCGAATAGCGCACGGCTGTTCGGATCCGCGAAGTCCCGCAGCAGCCGCTCACCCACGCTCACCGCAGCCTCGCGGTAGCGCGCCTCTCCCGTGCGCAGTGCCAGCACCGCCAGCCCCCGTCCCAGTGCCGCCGCGTCCCCCAGGTAGCGCGGCCCGGAGCGGTGCGACGCCTCACGCCACACCGTGCCGCCCTCCCGCACGTGGCTGCCCAGCAGCACGTCCGCCGCCTTGCGCGCCCGCTCCAGCGGCACTGCCTCTCCCGTCACCTCGTGGAGCGTCACCAGCGCGGCGATCGCCCTGCCGTTCTCCCGTGAGTACACATGCGTGTCCACCCACGGAATCCCCAGCGCGCGCCGGCCCGCTTCGTCCTTCTCGTAGTACACGTGCCCGTCCACGAACGGGATGCTCCGGTCGTGCGCTCCCACGTCCGCGTCCTGGTTCGTATAGAAGGTGCCGTCCGGCGCTCCCAGGAAGGTCTCCATGTACCGGGCAAGCGCGCGCGCCTCGGCCAGCACCGTCTCGTCCTTCGTCAGTGCCCACGCCCGCGCATAGCCCTCGAGGTTCGCCGTCTGCAGCACCATCAGCTTCTCGTAGTGCTGCTCGTTCCAGTGGCTCGCCGCCGAGTACTGATACACGCCTCCCCACACCGGATCATGAATCGG
>DASVVJ010000837.1:0-13732 GCA_036389955.1 Myxococcaceae bacterium | reverse complement strand
ACGCGCCGCTGAGGGATCAGCTCACGCTGGGAGCGAGCACCGGACCGGACTCGGGTGGCATCGCCTTTCTGGATCTCGACTCGCCGCGCCTGCAACGGCCGCTGCCCGCGCCGTTCAACACCATTGCCCTGACGACGCCCGCGTTCACTCCGCCCGAACCGGATCAACCCTCGCGGGAGCTGCTGGCGGGCTGCTCTTTCTGTGTCGCGGGAGCGGGGCTGCCTTACGGCGTCATCCGCTTCAACACCAACGGCACCGTGGAGGTGCCCACCAGCGCGGGGGCCTCGGGAGGCGCGATCGCCCTGATGCCCAACACCCTGGATGAAACCCACTTCGCTCCGCGGCTGCTGAGCATCTCCGCACCCGCGGGTGCCGTCCGCATTTTCTAAGGAGGCCTTCCCACCATGAGTCCTTTCCACTCCAGCGCCGCGCGTGGCTTCAGCCTCATCGAGGCCATGGCGGCGCTCGTCGTCTTCACCGTCGGCATCCTGGGCGTGCTGCAGATGAACGTGCTGGCCAGCCAGCAGAACAACCTGGCGCTGAGCCACACCACCGCGAGCAAGATCGCACGCGATCTCGCGGACTCTTTCGAGCGCCTGCCGTACACCCATCCACTCTTCACCCGGCCCTCCACGCTGCAGCCCAGCGACCCGGACTTCAGCGACTTCGACAACTCCAGCGGACTGTGGACGCTGCAGGAGGCCGTGGGCCTGGCGGGAGCGCGGCCCTTGCTGGGCGCCGCGGACGCCATCGCGACGTCCGAGGGCCAGGGCACCTACTACCAGGTGGCCTGGCGTGCGCAGCGGGTGGAGAACCCCACGCAGCCGGGCACGTTCGACTCGCGCCGCATCGTCATCATGGTGCGCTACCCCACGCCGGGCGGCTTCCGCCAGGTGAACGTGTGGGCCATCAAGTACGACCCCGCGGCCATTTCGCTCGGCGGCAACGCCCAGTTGGAGCTCTGAGCCATGCGCCACGCTCTCCGCTCTCGTGGTTTCACCCTGGTGGAGCTGCTGATTGGCGCCGCCGTGGGCGCCATCGTGCTGCTGGGCATCAGCATGACGTTCATCGCGCAGGCCCAGCAGTACCAGGCGCACGCCAGCCGCCGCGCCATTCAGGCCAGTGCGCGTCAGGCGCTGGTCTTCATGGAGCGCAAGCTGCGGCTCGCGGGTTATGGCGTCCACCCGGACCGCGCCGTGCTCGCCTATGACTCGTATGACGTGGTGAGTGACAGCGCGGTGCCTGGCTATCCGGACGCGGTGGTCTTGCACGCGCGGGATCCGCTCTTCCGCCGTCCCGTGCAGGCGGTCTCCTCCACGCAGATCACCCTGCCCGCCACGGCTCCGCTCGAGGAGCCCCTGCGCCGGGGACAGATCCTGCTGCTGCTGTGTCCCCAGGTCACCGAGTACGCCTTCGTCACCGTGAGCGACTACCTGCCAGCGGGCACCCTCACCCTTCCGCTGGATCAGACGGTGCCGGCGTCGGCGCCCAACTCGCCCACGCGCGGTCCAGGCCGGCTGTTCCGCGAGCACGCGAACCTCGACAGCCCCTGCTTCGACTCGGCCACGGTGGTGAAGATCGACCGGTCCGCCTTCTACGTGGCCATGTTCGATGACGATGGCGATGCCGCCACCGGCGGGCGCACGCCGTACCTGATGATGCACCAGGGGCTGGACATGCCCAGCTCGCTCTCGCTCGAGGGCGACGGTGTGATTGACGCCAACGACGCAGTACCGGTGGCCGAAGGCATCGAGCAGTTTCAGGCCGCTTACATCCTCAACTCCAACACGCCCACCGGCCAACCGCTGATCCGCGGAGTGAACGAGTCGCCGATGATGGCGGCCACGCACTACGGTGAGCAGTGGGAGGCCATCGATCCCGCCCACCTGCCGGCCCTGTGGTTCTTCGACCCGGCGATCGCTTCAAGCGATGCCAGGCGCATGGCGGACCACCCCGCGAACATCCGCCAGGTGCGCCTCACGGTGGTGGCACGCAGCACCGTGCCTGATCAGCAGATCTCCGGTGACGACCTGCTGACGAGCACCACGGGAGCCACTCTTCCGGACGGCACCCTTCCCTGGAGGCAGCTGGAGAACCTGGGCACTCCCGGCTCACCCGACTTCACTCCCGCGGGCGGCGGCTACTACCGGGTCATCCTGCGTGAGTCCGTCACTCCCAAGAACCTGCTGATGAACGCTCAGTTCCCCCCCGTCTCCTTCGTCAACCCTGGCTCCCCTGGTGGAGGCTGAACCCCATGCGCTTCGTCCCTTTCCATCCCCGTGGCTCCGCGCTGCTCATGGCCATGATCGTGGTGGTGCTCATCACCCTGCTGGTGGCGGGTGCCATCTCCTTCACCGGCACCGAGCGCTCGGCGGCGCAGCTGCAGTCGCAGGCGGACCAGATGTCCGCGTGCGTTCAGGCCGCGCGCAACCTGTTCCTGGCGCGCCTGCGCATGATTCCGGCGTCCAGCGCGGAGCTGGTGTCCTTCGATGAGGTGCTCGACGGCGAGACCTCCCTGGCCACGCGCCATTTCACCGGAGCGCCGACCAACCCGGCCCTGGCCACGCTCACCGCTGTCACGGACGCCACCAGCACGGTGCAGGATGCCACCGTGAACGTCGAGAGCATCGACCAGCGGCCGGGCAACCCGCAGAGCACCCGCTTCTACGCCATCACGGCCCTGTGCCGTGAGGCTCCGGCCCCCAACAGTCCAGAGCGCGAGGTCGAGTTCCTGGTACGCGTGGGCCTGTGAGCGTCAGGTGGGGTGCGAGGGAGCGCACGGCCCCACGTAGGTGACGCCCTTCTGGTCGAAGATGGAGCGCGTCACCCGATCAACATTGCCACCGTACACGTGGATGGAGACGGTGGGCTTGCCATCCGGGCTCGCCCCCTCGATGCGGTGCACGTCCCGGGGCGGAATCACCACCGCGGTGTCTCCGGGAGCATTGAAGCGCGCCTCCAGCTCCTCGAGCTGCCCGGAGTCCGAGCGGCGGAAGCGCACCTCGCGCTCCCGTCCGGTGACGACGCCGATGACGCCCCACGTGTTGTGGTTGTGAATGGGCGTGGACTGTCCTGGCATCAACACGATGCTGACGATGCAGAACCGGCTCAGCGGATCGCAGTGGATGACGTGCCGGGCGTAACAGCCATCGGCAGGCTGGGTGTGCTCCGCGGGCAGCCCCTGAGCGAGCCATCGCCTCAGCGCCTCTCGCACGCGTTGGGTAACCAACTCCGGCTCCCCCTTCACCAGAGCGGCACTCTCAATCTCCTCGATCATCGACTCCAGCATGCGGCGCACCCCGATCCTGCGACCCGGGAGAAAGTAAGTGCGGGGCACGCTGGACACAGGCCCCCTCGGGGCTTCCCCGCATCCGCCATGGCAGGGTTTGTCTGCCCGCTGGCACACCCGCGCTCCGGCCTGCTCGGAGGAGAACGCCCGCTGACGGGAATTCACTCGGGCTGGCTGGAATCCCGCTCCCCGGGTGGTGCGCCGGTCTTCATCCGAGGGGTGTCCCCGAGCAAATAGCGCGCGCCGGGCCCTGCCTGGGCCGCCTGGTCCTCCGCGTTATAGAGGTGGCAGCGCCGCAGAGACAGACACCCACAGCCGATGCAGGAGGTGAGCTTGTCTCTCAGTCTCTCAAGTTCAGAGATTCGCTCGTCGAGACGGCGGCGCCACAGCTGGGACAGCCGCTCCCAGTCCGCGCGAGTGGGCGTGCGCGCCTCGGGTAGGGAAGCGAGCGCCTCGCGGATCTCCTCCAGGGTCAGCCCTACTTGCTGCGCCGCACGGATGAACGCGACGCGTCGAAGCTCGCCTCGGGGGAACCGGCGCTGATTCCCGCTCGTCCGCTCGGCGTGGATGAGCCCCTCCCGCTCGTAGAAGCGCAGCGCGGAGGTGGCCATGCCGCTCCGGGCCGACAGCTCGCCAATGGTGATCAGCTCGGGAAGTGCTCCCATGAGAAGAACCTGACTTGACTTGAAGTTCACTTCAACTTCTATGTTTTGGAGCATGCTCATTTCCACACCACTTTCCTACGGAGAGCTCCCTCGGCTGATGTCGCTGATGACGGGAGCGGAGAAGCATGCTCCCAGCGCGACCTCGACGCTGGACGTGCTCTGGGTGCTGTACGACGCCGTGCTGCGCGTCTGGCCCACGACCCTCGAGGATCCCGAGCGTGACCGCTTCGTGCTGTCGAAGGGCCACGGGCCCATGGCGTACTACGCGGTGCTCGCGGCGAAGGGGTTTCTGCCGGTGGACACCCTGAAAGGCTTCGGCACGTACGCCTCGCCGCTGGGCCACCATCCGGACCGGGTGCTCGTGCCGGGAGTCGAGGTGGGGAGCGGCTCACTGGGCCACGGGCTGCCGCTCGCGGTGGGAATGGCGCTGGGCCTGCGTGCCCAGGGACGGACCCGGCCCCGGGTCGTCGTCCTGCTGGGGGACGCGGAGATGGACGAAGGCAGCAACCACGAGGCCCTCGCTTTCGCGGGCCGAGTGAGCCTGGACTCGTTGACCGCCGTGGTCATCGACAACCGCTCCGCCACGCACGGCTGGCCCGGAGGCCTCGCGGCCCGCTTCTCGGCCGAGGGCTGGCAGACCCGGACCGTGAACGGCCGGGACCATGCGGCGCTCATCGAGGCCTTCGCCCTTCCCCGTGACGGCCGGCCCCAGGCCGTGGTCGCGGTTGTCGAGCCCAAGGAGTGAGCCATGGAGACCATGCGCGAGCGTTTCATCGCCACCACGCACCAGCTGCTCGACCGTGAGTCACGCCTGGCCATCGTCATGGCCGACATCTCCGCCGCGGCGTTCAGCGCGGCGAAGCGCCGTCACCCCGAGCGGGTCATCAACGTCGGCATCCGCGAGCAGCTCATGGTTGGCGTCGCAGCGGGCCTGTCGCTCACGGGCCTGCGGCCCATCCTTCACACCTACGCGCCCTTCCTCGTGGAGCGGCCCTATGAGCAGCTCAAGCTCGACCTGGGCCACCAGGACACCGGCGCGGTGCTGGTGAGCATCGGCGCCTCGTATGACTGGGCCATGGGCGGACGGACCCACCAGGCGCCGGGCGACATTGCCCTGCTGGATGCGCTGCCGGACTGGACCGTCTACGTGCCGGGGCACCCGGGCGAAGTGGAGCCGCTGCTGCGCCACGCCATCACGGGCGACGGCAGGGTGTACCTGCGGCTGTCCCTGCAGACCAACGCAGCCCCCCGCACCGTCACCCCGGGGAAGTTCGAAGTCATCCGCCGGGGAAAGCGGGGCACCGTGGTCGCGGTAGGCCCCCTGCTCGACCGCGTGCTGGAGGCCTCTGCCGGGCTGGACCTCACTGTGTTGTACGCGACGACCGTCCGCCCGTTCGACACGGAGACCCTGCTCGGCACACTGAGCAAGCCCGACGTCATCCTGGCCGAGCCCTACCTGGAGGGCACCTCGGCCCACGTCGTGTCCTCGGCACTGGCGCACGTGCCGCACCGGCTGCTGTCGCTGGGCGTGACGCGGCGGGAGCTGCGCCACTACGGCACGCCCGAGGAGCACGACGCCGCGCATGGGCTGGACGTCCGGGGCCTGCGCCAGCGGATGACGGCCTTCGTGCTCTGACAGCCTGGGGAGCCCGGGCGCTCAGCCGCGCGGCTCATCGAACACGCCGCGCTTTGCCTGATCCCGCTCGATGGAGCGGAAGAGCGCGGAGAAGTTCCCCTCGCCGAACGAGAGGTGGTTCTTGCGCTGGATGATCTCGATGAAGATGGGGCCGATGAGGTTGCGGGTGAAGATCTGCAGCAAGTACCCCTCGGCGTCCCCGTCCACCAGCACATCCCGGCGGCGGATCTCCTCGCGATCCTCCGTCACCTGGGGCACGCGCTCGAAAGCCTCGCGGTAGTAGTCGTCGTCCATGTCGAGCATCTCGATGCCCGTGCCCTCCAGAGCGCGCAGCGAGCCGAGGATGTCATCGGACAGGAACGCCAGGTGCTGGACGCCCGGGCCCTTGTACTCGTCGAGGTACTCGTTGATCTGGCTCTTCTTCTCGTCTGCCTCGTTGATGGGGATGCAGAACGTGCCGCACGGCGAGCGCAGCGCGTACGAGGTCAGCCCCGTCTTCACCCCGCGGATGTCGAAGTAGCGCACCTCGGTGAAGCCGAAGATGTCCTTGTAGAAGGAGGACCACCGTCCCATCGTCCCCTTCTCCACGTTGTTGGTCAGGTGATCGATGCGGGTAAAGCCCTTCGAGGCCACGCGCACGGGCTGGGGGTGGGCCACGAAGCCCAGCTTTTCCCACCGCTGGGGATCGTCCGCGCTGTCCACCAGGTAGATGAGGCTCTCGCCAATGCCGTAGACGGCGGGGACGGGCTGGCCCTCCCGGAAGAAGAGGTCTCCCTCGCCCCGGGAACGGGCTCCCCGCGCAACCGCCGCCGCCTTCGCCTTCGCGCCGTCGTGGACGCGCCAGCCCATGGCGCTGATGCTCGGGCCATGGCGCGCGGAGAAGTCCGCCGCGAAGGAGCGGCTGCCCCGGTTGAGCAGCAGCCGGATGTCGCCCTGCTCGTACAGATCGATCTGCCGCGCCGGGTGGTGCAGCGTCCGGGAGAAGCCGAACGCCTGGAAGAGCCGATCGAGCCGCTCGGGCTCGGGGGAAGCGAACTCGATGAAGTCGATGCCTTGCAGGCCCACGGGATTGAAGGTCATGGAGTGTCTCCGGGTGTGTGGTGAGTGAGAGCGTCAGCGTTTGGGCTGCCAGCTCTTCCAGTAGTCGGGAAGCTCCGCCGGGCTGCTGGCGGGCTGTGCGCGAAGCGGACGGCGGGTGTCGAGCATCACCGCCACCTCTTCGGTGCGGGTGGCGTTGGCGGCGCGGGCTTCGGCGCCGGACTGGGGTCCGTGGTGAATGCCCTGGGGGTGGAAGGTGAGCATCCCCGGGGCAATGCCCTCGCGGCTGAAGAACTGGCCGCGGTGGTAGAAGAGCACCTCGTCGAAGTCGATGTTCGAGTGGAAGAAGGGCACCTTCATCGCCTTCGGGTCCCCGTTCTCCAGCGGGCGCGGAAGGAAGGTGCACAGCACCGCGTTGCGCATGACGAAGGTGGTGTGGGCCGAGGGCGGCAGGTGGTAGCGCTCGGACACCACCGGACGGATGTCGCGCACGTTGAGCTGCAGCGGCGCCAGCGTTCCCTTCCACCCCACCACATCCAGCGGGCAGTACGGATAATAGACCTGGGTGAGCTCTCCCTCGCGCAGCACCTGCAGTTCCCACTCGCCGTCCGCGTTGGCGCCCAGGGTGGAGCCCTCCTCGGGAGAGGGAACGCGGATGACGGCGGGATCGAACAGCGCGTGCTGGCCGAGCATCCCGCGCTCCGGGAACTGCACCTCGCTGAAGGCCTCCACCACGAGCACCTGGGTGGGTGAGGTGGGCGCCAGGCGGTGGGCCGTGCCCCGTGGCAGAACCAGGTAGTCACCCGGCTCGTAGGCCAGAGGGCCGAAGTCGGTCTCCAGCCTGCCGGCGCCGGAGTGGATGAAGAGCACCTCATCCGCGTCCGCGTTGCGGAAGAGGTAGGGCATGGGCGCGGTGAGGGTGGCGAAGGACAGGCGCACATCCTCGTTGGCGAGCACGGCCCGGCGGGCGGCCACCCAGTCACCGCCGCAGTCCCCCTCCAGGCGCCGCAGGTCATAGGCGCGCGGGCGCAGCGGGCCTTCGATGCGGGTCCAGCCCACGGGGGCATGGCGGCGGTAGAGGTGGGCATAGCGGCCGAAGAAGCCGTTGCGCGCGTACTCCTCCTCCACGGTGCCCTCGGGCAGCGCCACATGCGCCTGCGCCGCCACACGGCCACGGATGTACGGAATGTCCATGCCCAGCAAGGTAGGGATGGCCCTGGACGGAAGAAAGCACAAAGGTCTGCCAGAGATTGTCAGTCCCGTGCACAATCTCCCCCCTCATGAACGTCACCCTGGAGCAGGCGCGCGCGCTGGATGCCCTGGCCCGCCACGGCACCTTCGCGGCCGCGGCCAAGGCGCTGCACAAGGGGCACACCGCCATCCTGTACGCGCTGCGGACGCTGGAGGAGCAGACCGAGCTGGTGCTGCTGGACCGGCGCGGTTACCGCACGCGGCTGACGGCGGCGGGAGAGCGGGTGCTCGAGCACTGCCGCAAGCTGCTGGCGGCCGAGCGCGAGCTGGAGGCCACCTGCGCGGAGATCCGCGCCGGCTGGGAGCCCACCCTGCGCATCATCTTCGATGGCATCTTCCCCGCCGAGCCGCTGCTGCGCGCGGTGAAGCAGCTCCGGGCCGAGGGGGCCGGGACACGGTTCCACGTCTCGGCGGAGTTCCTCACCGGCGTGGAGGCAGCCTTCGTGCGTGAGGAGGCGGACCTGATGGTGTCCGTGCTTCCACCCACCCTGTCAGGCCTGCGCACCTACCCCCTGAAAGAACTGAAAGCGGTGCTGGTGGCGCACCGCTCCCACCCGCTGGCGCGCATGCGCGGGCCTTTGAAGGATGAGGAGCTGGCGGAGCATCTGCTGATCACTGTGCGCGGCTCGGATCCGCGGCTACAGCTGAGCACCGGGGCGCTGGAGGAGCGCTCCACCGTGCACCTCAACGACTTCGCCGCGAAGAAGGCCGCGTTGCTCGAAGGGCTGGGCTACGGCTGGCTCCCGGAGCACCTCATGGCTCGAGAGCTGCGCCGGGGGGAGCTCAAGGCCCTCAAGCTCGCTCGCGGCGCCACCCACCTCTTCCACCCGTCCCTGCACCACCGTGCGGGGGGGCGGCTCGGTCGGGCAGCCAGCCGCGTCGTTCAGGCGCTCACGGGCACCCGGGCCCCTGTCCCGGCATGAAGGACGGCTGGTGAAACCTGGGTCCCAGGACTCGGTTGCTGCGCGGAACCCTCACCCCGGCCCTCTCCCGAAGGGAGAGGGAGACCAGGGCTTAGTCCGCGCGCGCCTTGAGCCACTGGGCGACATCCCCCAGGACCAGGGCTTTCTCCGGCTCGTGCAGCAGGTCATGGAACAGCCCGTCATACAGCTTCAGGGTCTTGTCCGTGGCGCGGGCCCGCTGAACCAGGGCTTTGCTTCCCTCAGGGTCCGTCACCGTATCGGCGGTGCCATGCATCACCAGCACCGGCGTGGACACCTCCTCCATCCGCTCGGACAGCGTGTTGAGCGCCGCGAGGAGCCGGGAGGCCGTGCGTGCCGGGCCGCCCTGCTGGAACACCAGCGGGTCCGTCTCGTTCTCCTTCACCACGGCGGGGTCCCGCGAGAACTGCTTAGGGTCCAACTCCAGCACCTTCAGGTTCGGCAGCACCCCGCCAATGACGCGCGTGGTGGCGATGAGCGCCTTGGAGACATCGGCGCCAGGCTTCAGCGCGGGGGCACTCAGCACCAACCCCTGGATGTCCGGCTTCTTTTCCAGGGTGTACAGCGTGACGATGGCTCCGCCCATGCTGTGGCCAAAGAGGAACACCGGCTTGCCGGGCTCCCGCTGACGCACGCGCCCGAGGAACAGCTCCAGGTCCGAGAGGTACTCGTCGAACGAGTCGATGTGGACCCGCACTCCCTCCGAGTGCGCATGGCCGCGCAGGTCGAAGGCGTGCACCGCGAAGCCCTCACCCACCATGCGCGCGGCCAGCTCCCAATAGCGGCTGCTGTGGTCCTTCAGGCCATGGACGACGACGAGAACAGCCCGAGGCTCCTCGTTGGCCGGCCGCCAGGACTGGGCGAAGAGCTGAAGCCCCCCTGTGCCTTCGAGCGTCCATTGCTCGTGAGAGAGTTCCCGCCCGGCGAGGGCGGAGAAGACACGGGAGCTCTCACTCGCGGGCAGCGCCGCCTGACGGGGGCCCTGACACGCGGCCAGCACCAGGAGGCAGGAGAGAACGGGCAGCAACCGCGGCATCGGCTTCAGGGAAGCGTGTGGAGAAGTCATGCCCACGTTGTGCCGCAGCCGGCTCCACGCCACATCGGCCAGATGGCCTATGCCCCGCCTCACCCCTTCAGCAGGTCGTTCTCGATGGCGAACAGCGCCGCCGCCGCCCGGGTGGACACGCCGATCTTGTCGTAGATGTGCAGGGTGTGGTGCTGCACGGTACGCGCCGAGATGGAAAGCCGCTGAGCCACCTCCTTGTTCGTACACCCCTGGGCCACCAGCCGCAGCACCTCCACCTCGCGATCGCTCAGCCCCCCGGGCCAGGCCCCGCGCTTGCCCCGAGCGCGATGACCCGCCGCCTCCAGCACCGCGCGTGCGGCCTCATGGTCCAGCCGCCGAGCCGCTACCTCGGCCTCCAGCGTCCGGGCCGCCTCCTCGGGAGCACGTGCCGGCCGGTGGGGACGCTTCTCGGTCAGCGCGTGGTAACAGTCCGCCGCCGCCAGGATGCGCGCCGGAAGCGCCAGGAGCGAGGCCGGGGTGTTGCGGTGATAGCCCGAGCCGTCCAACCGCTCGTGGTGCGCGCCCGCGAGCGCCGCCAGCGGGGCCAGCAGCGGCGAGCGCGTCAACACCCGCTCGGTGTAATACGGGTGCAGCCGGACACGCTCCCACTCGGCCGAACTCAGCGGCCCCTTCTTCTCCCAGATATTGGTGGGCACACTCACCCGCCCCAGGTCATGCAGCAGCCCGGCCCGGCGCAGGGCCGTGCACGTGGCCTCATCCAGCCCGGCCGCCTTGCCCGCGGCTTCGGCCAACGCCGCGACTCCCGAGGAGTGTCCCAGGGTGTAGGTGGACTTCAGGTCCACGAAGTCCGCGAAGGCCCGCGCCACGTCGTCCAGCCGTGACGCCTCCGGACGCGACCGCCGCACGGGCTCGGCCTCGAGCACCGCATCCCAGACGGAGGGCACCTCCAGCTTCGCGAGCAGGGCGGGCGCGCAGGACCCGAAGGCACGGGCCACCTCCGGGTCAAAGTGGCTCCCGCTCCGGCGCCGGACCATCTCCCGGGCCGCCTTCGCGCCCGCCAGCCGGGAGTGGACCTCCACGGCGCACGCCACGTGCACCACCCGGGCAGCCAGGGACAGACCGGGGCCCTCGTTGCCCGCAGGCGCTCCCCGGCCATCCCACCGCTCGTAGATTTGCCCCAGCGCCTCGGTCACCCCCGCGTCCATGCCCAACCGGGCGGCCAGGCGTACGGCCACCTCACAGGTGCTTCGGGCCATGGTGCCGTAAGCGCTCCGTGCGCCCACCAGGGCCCCCGCCACCACCTTCGTCCGCTTCAGCGGCCCCGAGCCCTTGCCCAACCGGGTGAGCGTCACCGGAACCAGCTCGGCCATGCGTCCGAAGTCCACCGGTGCGTAGAGCTGCTTGGCGGCAATGTCATCCCCCAGGGCCGCCGCCTCCTCGGAGGCATACGCCGTGCACCCCAGGTAACGCAGCAGGGCCGCGTCATACGCATTGGCAATCGTTGGCTCACCTGCCCCCATCTCTCTCGCAAGCTCCACCGCGAGGAGGCAGGTGCGCAGGGCGGTTTCCAAAGGGTTGCCATTGGCCAGGTCGGTGGCCAACGAGAGTGCACCCAGCACCTCGGCAAGCCGGAGCGTCTGAGTGGAAGAGTTCACATGTCTGAGTATGCCACTCGCCTGTCCTGCCCGGGCCAGGCAGAATGTGCAGCCGGCCCGCCAGCCATTCCAGCGTGAGGCGGGCCCCAGGAGCTCAAGCCGTGGCGTACGCGCAACTTCTGCTTCAAATCCCTATCTTCGCGCACCTCCAGGGCGAGGAGCTCGAGCACCTCTCCGCCCTGCTGCGTACTCGCCGCTTCGATAAGGGCGAGGTCATCTTCCACCAGGGCGATGTGGGCACCTCGCTCTACATCATCCGCAAGGGCGAGGTTGCCATCCGCCTGAGCTCCGATGATGGCAAGGAGGTGATTCTCACCTTGCTCGACCGCGGCGACTTCTTCGGAGAGCTGTCCCTGCTCGACGAGGAGCCGCGCTCGACGGACGCGGTGGCCCGCGAGGAGACGGACCTGCTCATCCTCCAGCGGGACGACTTCCAGCGCTTCCTCGACAGCCGTCCCCAGGTCGCCAAGGGGCTGCTGGCCGCGCTGAGCCGCCTGGTGCGCCGCGTCACGCAGCTCGTCCACGACTCGACCTTCCTGGATGCGCGCACCCGCCTGGTCCGCGTCCTGCTCGAGCTGGCCGAGAACCAGGGCAAGCCCACCAATGAAGGCGTCGTCATCAACCCGCGGCTCACCCAGTCCGAGCTGGCCAACCTCTGCGGCCTCACCCGGGAGAGCGCCAACAAGTGGCTGCGCTTCTATGTCCGCGAGGGGCTGCTCTCCTATGAGGGGGGGCAGATCACCCTGGTGCAGCCCGACAAGCTCAGCCGCGAGGCGGAGTAGGCCGCGCCTCAGATGCGCAGATCCGACTCGTCCAGCGTGGGACGAGCCGTCGGGCGTACGGAGCGCAGCAGCCGCTCCTGAGTCATCCGCGAGAGCGCCTCGTGCAGCCCCGGCTGGCTGAGGACGTGGCGCTCGCACGCTTCCCTGTCCAGCCGCAGCAGCGTACACCGCTCGGTGGTGGAAACGGTGGCGGTGGCCTCTCCCCCCAGCAGCAGGGAGATCTCTCCAAATACATCGCCCTCGCGCATGGGCTGATGGTCCGTCTCCCGCCCGTTCTCGTCCTGCTGCATTACCCGGCACTGGCCGCGCAGCACCAGGTACAGCGCGCTGGCCGGCTCACCCTGGAGGATCAGCGGCTTGCCCGCGGGAATGGAGCAGAGCTGGAAGTCGCGCGCCATGGCCTCGCGCTGCAGCGGGGTGAGGACGCGGAACAGCGGGTTGCTGCGCAGCATGTTGGTCAGCAGGCGCTCGCGGTGGAACGTCTGGAGCACCTGGCCCACGGCGGGGTGCTCCGTGACGAGCTGCTCCACGCGCGAGCGCGGTAGCTCCAGCACCATGGTCCGCTCGGCCGCCCGGACACTGGCGAGCCTCGGCCCGGCCGATAGCACCGCCAGCTCCCCGAAGAGATCTCCCTCACCCATCAGGGCCAGGGTGCGCTCCCCCCCGTGCTCCAGCTTGCGCACCACCTCCACGCTGCCCTCCACGATGGCGAACATGGAGCCGCCCAGCTGCCCCTCCTGGATGATGACCTCGTTGGGCTTGAAGACGCGCAGCTCCAGCCGCTCCATGACCGACAGCAGATCCTCGCCGGTGAGCTGCGAGAAGATGGGGATGCGGTGCATGACCCCGCCACTGGCCGGCGCCTCCGCAGTCGTGGCGTCCGCCGCCTTGGGCGCCGGGGCCAGCCGGGACTGCGGCTGCGGCTCCATCCGCCGCGCATGCAGCTCCGCCAGCAGGCGCTGAGTTCGGTCATGGGTCGGCTCGATCTGGAGGATGACCTTGCACAGGGCAATGGCGCGCAGCAGCCAGCCCCGCTGCGCCCAGGCGCCCGCCAGCACCTCGTAGGTGGTGATGGCCTCCTTCTTGCGGCCCAGCCGCTGCAGCAGCTCCGCCACCTTCTGCCGGCTGGTAAGGTCCTCCGGCGCTTCCCGAGAGATGCGCTGGTACGCAGACAGAGCCGCTTCCAGGTGCCCATGAGCGAAGAGTTCAGCCGCCTTGTTCTTGTGCTCGCGCAGCGCTTCCATGGTGAGACCTCCGTGGGGGGCTCCCTCTCGGGAGCATCTGCGTCGCACTGTGCCTGCCTGGCCGCTGGCTGGCTGTGAACCTCTTCACACCGCGCATGTGAAGCGCGCCACACCCCCCTGAAAGCGCTCTGACCCGGGAGTCCTGATCCGCCCGGGTTGCACATGGGACCGGGCAATGCAGACCTTGCTCTCCAGGAGGGTCAC
>DASVVJ010000836.1:0-5309 GCA_036389955.1 Myxococcaceae bacterium | reverse complement strand
GATGAGGTAGGCCAGCCCGAGCGCCGCCAGCCCCAGCGGCACGCCGACGATGATGAACTCGAAGTGCCAGCGGGCGCCGGTGAGCGCCTCGGCCAGCCGCAGCCGCGCCTGCGAGCCGGCACGGAGCAGCTCCACCAGCAGCGGGAAGCCGACGCTCAGCCCGCTGACGAGCGCGATGAGGTTGGAGAAGAGGCCCGCGGCCAGCCCGCTGTAGACGCCCACCACCGCGCCGGCCACCGGCAGCACCGAGGGCCCTGGCAGCCGCAGCCGCTGGACCGCCGCCAGCAGCCTGCGCACCGCGTCCCGCTGCCAGGCCCGGAGCTGAGTGGAAAACGCCATCGTCCCCAGCGTCGCACACGTGTGCGCGGAGACGGCGCGTAATGTGACGCGGCGCGCGAGTCCCGCCGTACATCCGACACTCAAGGCCCAGGCGGCTGAACCTCGGGCTTGGAGGCCGGACGTGCGGTGAACTCCCGCATCTTCACCGTCAGCCGCCCGCGCAGCACGGGCAGCACGCTGCTGCGCTCATCCGTCCAGGTGACAGGGGGCGGCTCGTCCAGCTCCAGGCGGCTCACGGTGCTGTCCGTCTGGCGGAAGGTGCGGCCCCAGGAGAACTCCGCATCCGGGCTGAGAATGACCCACGTGCTGCTCAGCGCGTCCCCCTGCTGCTTGTTGACCACCCGCGTGGCGTGCATTCCGAAGGTCCGCGCGTGTGCCAGCGTGATGGGGAGCAGGTCCAGGTGCACGTTGCTGATGTGCAGCACCAGCACGCCGTGAGGCGCCAGGTGCTGGCGGTAGAGCTTCACCGCCTCCTCGGTGAGCAGGTGCAGCGGAATCGCGTCCGAGCTGAACACGTCCAGCGCGAGCACATCGAAGCCCTGCGGCTCACCCCGCTCCAATTCCCGCTCCAGCGAGATGCGCGCGTCGCCCTCCACCACCTCCACCTGGGCCGCCGAGCCGCTCAGAAAGCTGAAGTAGCCCCCCTCGCCCCGCGCCAGGGAAATGACCTTCGGGTTGATCTCGTAGAAGCGCACCGTGTCGCCCGCCCGCCCCAGCGCGGCCGTGGTGCCCACGCCCAGCCCCAGCACCCCGATGCGCAGGCTCACCGGCAGCCCCACCGCCTCGCGTACCCGCCGGTGCTCGGTGATGGCCAGGCCCAGGCCTCCCTGCGGCGTGTAATAGGACGTGGGCAGGAGCCGGCGCTCAGGCGCGATGAACTGGAAGCCGTGGTTGATGGCGCCGTGTTTGAGCGTGTACTGGTGCCACTGCCCGTCGTCCCGGTACTCCTCCACCACCTGCACCACCCCGAAGAAGTTGCGCGCCGTCAGCCGCACCTCGACCCGGCTGTCCGCCACCATCACCAACAGCCCCATCACCGCGCCCATGAGGACGAACAGGCGCAGCCCCCGGCCCAGCCGCGCCAGCCCGAGCTCCCCGGCACGGCTCCACAGGAGCACCACGATCGCCACGAAGCAGCACCCCACCAGCGCCAGCGGGTACTCGGCATACGTGCTCGCCACGCGCGGCGCCACCAGCGAGACGATGATGCCGCCCAGCACTCCGCCCGCGGACACCCAGAGGTAGAAGGCGCTCAGGTGACGCGGCGAGGGCCGCAGGCGGTACAGCTCGCCGTGGCACACCATGCAGCCGGCCAGTAGCGCCCCGCTGTGCGCCAGGAGCTGGAAGCCCAGCGGGAAGTGGGGCCCCTCGAAATTGCCGCGGATGACGCCCGCCACGCTGGCGACGAGCACCAGGCTCCAGAAGCCACGCGAGTAGAACCTCTCGTGCTCGAAGGCCAGGATGAAGCTGATCAGATAGAGCGCCAGGGGCAGCACCCACAGGAACGGCCCCGCCGCCACGTCCTGCGAGAGCTGGTTCGTCGTGGCCAGCAGCAGCACCGACGCGCACGCGCTCAGCAGCACCCACCGCATGCGCTGCCACAGCCCAGGCCGCGGCTCCTCGGACGGGCGGGGTTCCCCGTCCGCCTTCAGCTCGGCGGAAGCACCCACTGTCCCCCGCTGCCACACGTCCCACGCGCACACAGCGCACCCGGCGGCGAAGAGCAGGAAGAGCGCGCCCCACCCCCAGCCCTGACTGGAGCGCGCCACATACGGCTCGACGAGGAAGGGGTAGCCGAGCAGCGCCAGCAACGAGCCCGCGTTGGACAGCGCGTACAGCCGGTATGGCGAGACTCCGGGCCGCACACGGGCAAACCAGCTCTGCAACAGCGGCGCCGAGGTGGACAGCACGAAGAACGGCAGGCCAATGGTGACCGCCAACATCGCCAGCAGCCTCCCGGTGAGCCCCTCCACTCCGGTGGGACGCCACTCGGGCCCAGGGGCCACCGGCGAGTCCGCGAGCAACGCACGCACGGCCAGCACGACCACAGTGAGCCCTACCAGCATCAGGTGCAGCTGGACCTGGACGCGCGGATTCAGGCGCGTGGCCACCACGTGGGAGTAGGCGTAGCCCGCCAGCAGTGCCGCTTGAAAGAAGAGCATGCACGCTGTCCACACCGCCGGCGTGCCCCCGAACCAGGGCAACGCGAAGCGGCCCGCCAACGGTTGCACCCCGAAGAGCAGGAAGGCGCTGGTGAACAACGTGAAGGCGTATCGAGCCACGGCCGGGCAGACTACATCCCAGGAATGGGGCTTGCGCCATTTTGAGAGAGCCCCCATCCGCCGTGAAACTAAAGAGCAAGCATAACCAGTCCTGCTGATGCTTGGCTGTTCACCTACGAAGCAACATCCTGAGTGCGATTGAAGGGGGTTCCGTTCAGCACCACGCAGCCAAAGGGCGGCCGAATTGTTTGAAATGTGGTTCCTGGTTTATTTCTTTTAAAGGCACATTCGAAATCACCAGCAAGTCAATGCTGTCCAGAATAGCAACCTCTAGGTAGGCCTTCATTTCTTGGCTACTCGTCTACTGGCTCGTTATCTTTAACTTCCACAGAAACGTCACTATTGATATCGTCCACATTAGACACATTAAGCATCACAGTCTGTCCGGGCTTCAACTCAACCTTTCCGTAAGAACTGCTCAACGTCCTCTCTGGCGTTCTCAACCAGTCGCCAATCATATCGTGCGTTACTACATCGGAAAGTTTGATCTCGTCGTCAGTCAGGCGATGCCCCTGCATGGGGATTCGCACCACGGATAATGAACGCCGCATGGCAGGAGAGAACATCGTCCCATGAAGAATGACGAAGCGACAGTTCCTAAACACGCGCGGGCCGTTGAGGGATTTCGCCTTGAGTTGAAAAACAGCTTTATCAAGATTGTCGATCCGGCCCACGTCGAACAGAAGAACTCCTGGCACGTTATCGAGCAGTTGCTTGCATTTTCTTTCCACTTCGTCAACCAGTCGAGTGCCCTGCTTCCATTCAGATAGTTCTGGAATGAAGCAGCACTGCTCTGCACCTCTCCTATAGTCCGCTTCTACAACTTCGATGAATCCATAAGGCGAAACATCGTATCTTCCAGGCTTTACCCCCGACGCCACCACCTCCTTCGCACGATCAGCGAATTCTTGAGTGATTTCTCCTAACTTCTCGCGGATCTCCCTTCTCCCAGGGACAGTGAGGCTTTTTCCCTTATACTCCTCCGAAGGAAGCATTGAGACCATCATTCCCGGTGTGAGCATGCTTGGAAGGGCTCGCCTGAATGCAAAATCCACATAAGCAGCCAAATCATCTATCTCTTGCCTCTGAAATGCCTTGAGTTCGAGTATGTATCGCTGTTCGCCTAAGTAAACTTCAAAATCGGGCCTCTTTTTCCCAGGCCCTTTAGGCTCTCGCGCACACCTATATCCAGCACGCCTGAGGTTAGCCCACACGACAATCTCGAACTGTGTTGGGTGATACGAGTTTCTTTGGTGGAGGCGGCTGAGCAAGTTATCGTCCAACTCTGAAGCCAACCGCTCAAGAGCAAGACCAAGTTTCAATAACGGGAGCACATACACGGGGATGCCAATAAAGAGCGGCGCAACAAATCCCCCATTAGTTCGCTGAAGCATCTCGCGACAAACCTCTGGAGGAAACGCGCGCTTTAGTCCTGTTGCTGCCCTTTGCCTTATTTCTCGTGTGTAACCAGTACTATTAAAGAACTCCTCGTACTTGCCGCTCAAGAACCATGGCTCGCTGCACCAATCGCCATTGTTGAACTCTGTGCTGATTTCATCCAATACGTCTTCGGCTTCCATCAGACATTCCCCTTCATTTTCTTGAATTATTCTCTCTGGCACGCACCAAGGCCGGTTAGCGACACCACGCACGTGGGCTACTCGTACTCATCTTCTAGCCCTTACACAGCCGGGTGGATCTCGCGCTATCCCCCGAGAGCACCACCGCCCGACCGCCGTGAAGAACGAGAGTGCAAGCACCGGCAGCACCACGCACACTCCCCCGTTCACCTGCACCACCGGCTTGGCTCCCGTCACGAGGAAGTCCTTGCGGATCTGCATCACTAGGCTCACCAGCGTCACCGCCGCCACGAAGACCATGGGCAGCGCGTACGCATAGCGTCGGCCGCTCTTCTTCAGCCACACGCAGATGCCCAGCAGCGACAGCGCGGCGAGCAGTTGGTTGGAGGTGCCAAACAACGTCCAGAACGAGCGCCACTCCTCTGAGCACGCCATCAGCACGAAGGCCAGCGGTAGCCCCACAGGTGATCGCCGAAGCCACCCCCTCAACTACCGGGCCCTTGGCTCCTGCCAGTTCTTGGAGGAAGAGCTCCGACAGGTTGATGATCCTCTCAAGCAGCCTCATCATGGAGTTCATGAAGTCGCTGAAATTCATTCTTCCCCTCTGGTTGCCGGTCATCCTCACGGGGCTGATGGGTGGGTGTTCGTCAGGAGCACACTCTACTGCGGTCCATCCGCTCGACCTGAGCCCCTCAGCCACATTGAGCCGTCCGCTCGACCCAAGCACGAGCGCCCTTGCGCAGGCCCCCACGTGCTGGAACACAGTGAGTTGCTGCGTCCAGCGGAACCCCCTCACCCCACTACAAAGCTGCGGTGTTGATCCTGTGACAGCGGCGAGGATCCTCCAGACTCTGGAGGATCTCGAAGAGGGTACGCAGTCTGCCACCTTAAAAGGAGTCGACATGCCCGAGCGCGAGGAGGGTGGCGAAGGAGAGGGAGAGGGGGAGGGCACGCCGGAATGGAAAAAGAAGTGCATGGCGCTCTACGAGGAGTGCCAGGAAAAAAGGTGGAGAGGGAACTGCGGCGATTGCTTCCGGTATTGTGAGGGCCAGCGAGGGACATGGCCGTTTAAGAAGTGCCGTGAGCGGTAGCGCGAAGGGCTGGGACG
>DASVVJ010000835.1:0-5869 GCA_036389955.1 Myxococcaceae bacterium | reverse complement strand
GGCCGAGGATCTGATCATCTCCGCTGAGAACCTCTACAACCCCTCTGGTGCCCCGGTCAGGGCACTGGATCGCGGCCGTCTGGGATTCGGCCCCTTCGAAGCCACCCAGGAGCTGACGACGTTCCGCCTCGTCACGGGGCTTGGCGGCAAGTTTTCGGAGCGCTTCGGCCCGCTGAACGGGTTCAGATGGGAGCTGGCCTATCAGCACGCGCGCTCGCAGGGCGTCCTGACCCAGCAGGGGCTGTTGCAGCGCAGCCGGCTGAGCGCCGCCGTCGGTCCAAGCTTCATCGATCCAGACACCGGTGAGGCGACCTGCGGCACGCCCTCGGATCCAATTGAAGACTGCGTACCGCTCAATCTGTTCGGCGGCCAGGAGGGCATCACTGCGGAGATGGCGGAGTTCCTGCGTTTCGAGGGCATCTCGCGTGGCTCCCTGCGGCAGACGTCGGTGACGGCCCACCTGGTGGGCGAGCTGTTCAAGCTGACACCGGACGCCAGCGCCGCCAGTCTCGCCGTGGGCTACGAGCACCGCCGCCAGGCTGGCGCCTACGTTCCGGATCCGCTGGCAGCCAAGGGAGACGCCCTCTGGCTCCGGGAAGCCGCGGGCGAGGGCCGCTTCTACGTGAATGAGGCCTACGCCGAACTCTCCGTGCCCGTGCTGGGGACCCTGGACCCCGCGAAGGGAACGCGCCGGGACATGCTGAAGGTGAACGGTGCCGCGCGCGTGTACCGCTACAACACGTTCGGCACGGACTTCGCCTACCTGCTCGGCACACGCCTGGGAGTGATTCCGGACGTGACCGTGCGCGCCGCGCACTCCCGGGACTTCCGCTCGCCCACGGCCGCCGCGGTCTCCCAAGGCCAGCTCAGCACCGTCAGGCGCATGAGGGACCCGTGCTCCGCACCCAGGCCAGGCATTCTGCGTGTGCAGGGCACGTCGGTCGACGAGGTCTGCGACGCGCAGGGGGTTCCGGACGACCTGTACGATGCGCGGGTGGCGCAGCAGGTGCTCGTGGGCGGCAACCCGGCACTGGAGCCCGAGACCGCGAGCAACTTCACGGTGGGGCTGGTGCTCGCGCCACGATTCCTCAACAGCTTCACGGCCTCGGTGGACTACTCGAGGCTTCAGGTGGATCGGGCGATCGTTCGCGTGGGGGAGACGCTCGTCGTGAGCACGTGTTACCCGACCTGGGGCAGCAGGTCACTGTTCTGCGACACCATCGAGCGCAATGAGCAGGGCTTGATCTCCGCCATCCGCGCCCCGTTGAGAAACGAGGGCACCCACGTGCGCAGTGGAGTGGACCTTTTCCTGGACTACCGGCCACTGACCCCGCTGGGCCTGTTCGGCTTCAACGTGGATGCCAGCTGGGTGCTGAAGTCCCAGCTGACCCTGGCCGACGGTTCCCTCTCTCTGGACAACCCCCCGTTGTACCAGCTGGATGATCGCACCGGGCTGCGGGCGAAGGTGGGGGTGAGCTGGGCTCGAAGTGGGCTCGGCATCTCGGCACGCCTGCACTTCGTCAACGGGTTCAGGGAATGCACGGACAATTCCTGCACCCTTCAGGAGGAGGATGTGCCGGCTCTGCCCTCCCGCCAGGTCAACGACTACTACGCCCTGGACGTGAGCGTGGCGTACGCCTGGCAGCTGAAGTCGGGCACCGCCACCGCCCAGCTTGGAGCGACCAACGTGTTCGACGCTGCTCCGGCCTTCATCGCCAACGGCTTTACCGGGATCTCGGATCCAACGCTCTACAGCTACAGGGGCCGCCACTTCTACCTGCGCCTCTCCTACAGCTACGACTGAAGGGCGGCGGGGCGCGCGTTGGGGGCCGGAACAGGGGGCAGCCGCTAGCCGATGCGCGCCAGTCCCTGGCCTGCCCGGGCCTGAGCGTGCACGCGGGCATAGTCATCCGGTACGCCCACCCGTACTCCCCCACCTGCCCCTCCCCAGCCACACCTCGCCAGGGCACAGATGACTGGTGGGCTCCCACGGAACTCCGCCAAGCCCACTCTGGGAGTGCCGTGCTGGGCAATCTTACGGAAACGGTACTCGACCGGGTTGGATCGCTCTCGCCAGAAGCTCCGAGCGGCGGGTTCGATTCCCGCCGCTTCCAAGCCGAGCAACCCGCCGCTTTCAAGGCGCCGCCCTCTGAAAACGGGGGCTGCGCTTGCCTTCTCGGGGCCAAATCCGGTTTTTGGGACCAAAAAAAACCTAACCGGAGACTGTAACGGTATGAGTACCAAGGTGTGGATCGGCAAATGGACGGGTGGGCGGATGTTCGCGGGCAAGGACGGGCGCCCCGTCTACGTGCTGCGCAAGATGATCAACGGGCGGAACTACACGATCCACTTGGACGCCCGCAGCGAGGCGGAAGCGGAAGCGGAGCTGGCCCTTTTCATGCGCGATCCCGAGGGCTACCGCACGCGAGGCGAAGCCCAGAAGATCAAGAACGAGTCTGCTGTCTTCATGGACGCGCCAGCAGTGGCCTGCTGCCTCGAATACATGAGGAGCAAGGGGACAACCGAGCGCTACGCTAAGAACGTGGGCTTTTACTTGGCCGGGTGGGCCGCTGGGCTCGCGGGGCGCGACCTGCGCACCGTCACCCTTCAAACCCTGCTGCGGGAGTTGAAGCAGCACAAGACCGCACGCAAGAACCGGATCACGGCGATCAAGTCTTTCTGCACGTGGCTACGGGAAGTCGAGGGCGCTTTGACTGCCGGGGAAGACGCTTCGACCTCCCTCAAGATCCCGGTAGCCCGTACCGAGAAGTCTGTGCGGGAGAAAGGCTACAGCATCGAGACAATCGAGCGGCTTTACAAGGCGATCACCGGGTGGGAGTTCAGTAACTTCAACCGCGAGGAGACACGGCAACGGACGGACGTTCAATGCGTGCGGGACGTGCTGTGCATCCATGCCAAAACGGGGATGCACGGCACGGAGATCGAACGGCTGGCGCGTGGAGAGGGCACGCTATCCTTGGTTGTGGAGCCGGGCGAGATCGCCGCTACCGTCACGTTCATTCACAAGAGCGGACAAGTACACCGCCAGAGCATCGACCGTCAGACGTTGGGAGCGGTGCAGCGCCTCCAGGCGCGGCGCGGCCCCCGTTGACAGCCACATCCGCCGCGTTGTGCGTCGTGCGTGCAAGGTGGCGCGGCTGCCGCTGGTGAGGTTCGGAGAGTTGCGCCATAGCTTCGTGACGTGGGCCTCCGAGTGCGGACAGGAAGTGCGGCCCAAGTCGGGAGGGCTGCCTTTGGCCGCTGTTGCCGCCGTGGTGGGGCACCACTCCGCGAACACGACGAAACGCTTTTACGAAAACGTGAAGGTGCCCCCGATGATCAAGATCCCGATCAAGTTGGAGCACCCCGACGATCCCGTGCTGCTGCCAACACGGCGTGCATCGCTAAAATTGGCCGAATCAGCCTGACATAGCCTCTCTCTTCTTGCCCTCGTCCCGCACTGCCCGGATGCAGAAACGAGACAGAATTCCGCTTTGCGCTCCGTCGCCGTGAGGACCCAGGGCGCGACGTTTTCTGACCGTCCTGGCTTTCGATGTCCCGGTTTATCCCGGCTGAGAGTGCCCACGGCGCCCTCGAATCATCGCTACCTGGGAGGCCGTAGAGCGCACGCAGTCCGGTAAGAACTCCGCGCTTACCAATCGTCAGGGATAATTCGCCCCTTCGGACCATCAATAACCATCGGCTCCGGTCGCGGCGGCAGGATCACACCATTCAAAGGATCTGTGTCAGGGTGCTGAAAGATCCATCTAAACGCATGGGCTGCGATCAAGAAGTTGGTGCCTCTTGCCATTTGCGGTCCCAGTTTGCTTCCTAGGTGGACTACCTGTTCCCGTGTTGACGCTTCCCAAGTCATCACGAGGCAGTAGCGAGGAGTTAGTGGCATCCGAAGCTCATCCGCAGTGCCCCACCCGTGGCTGAAAGAATCTAGCTTTTGTGGGTCGGACCAGCGAACAACTGGCTCATCAGAGGTCACGAGACACGGCTCGGCGTGATCAACGAGGAACCATTTTCTATTGGCGATTATGTTCGCAAGCCCAGGCGCCATGTTGAGCATTGCGCGGATTGAGTCGTTTTGATGGGGAACAATATTGTATTTATCGGTGTCGACCAAGAAAGCCTTCTGGCGCTGGATCTCTTCGGCAGTCGGTTCTCGGCCTTCTTGCTTCAGAACCACATCCCGTATGACCTTGCTGGTTGTGTTAGCCAAGGTGAATTTCGATAGGGCGTCTACCACCTGATTATATCCTGTACGTGTCACGTTCCCTCGTAGGCATTGAAAGGCTACAAATATCGCTATTGCTCCCCTATCCTCTGGTTTTGGGGGGAACTCGCCCTTCAGAATGCGCTCGATTCCGGCAGCTCCGGGGCTCTCGATGTGGTCGCTCAGGAGCCGCTCAACATCTTGGGATCGACCGTTTTCGCCCTCTACAGCATAGAAATCGGTTTCGAGGCAGGCGTTTCTGACTTTGGTGGTCGCACGCGTCTTCTGGTCGCGCGAAATCATTACGATTCGCTCTTTATTGTCCGCGAATCGCTTCAAGTAAAACTGTGGAACGAGATGGTGCCTACGTGGTTCGCTCATAGTGCTCTTATTTTACTACAGGCCATTTGCACGGCGCTCGCAGTGGGCTCGCCGAATCGCTGGAACCGCACTCGTGCGCTAGTCCGAAGGGCTCCGGACGCCAGCATGACACCATCGTATCTGTTCGCCGTGCCCCGTAAGGGCCCCGGATGAACAGGGCTGCCCGCCGGGCGAGCCGTTGTCAGTTCCCGCACAACCAGCAGCCTCGGCTGAAGGTTGAGGCTTGATGAGCCTGCCCGCCGCTCAATAATGGCCTTCACGAGGGACGACATGAACACCTTGAAATGGACCGGGCCGTTTCGCGTAAGGGACCTCCTTGGTGCTTGCCTCGACGACGGGCATCCGTGGCCTCCCGCGTCTCGTGGGGTCTACGTCGTCTCCCTGGATGAGTGGCGAAGTGCTCCGAGCCTCGCGTGCAAGCCGCTCTATTTCGGGGGGAACACGGGCGACTCCAAGCGCTTCTGCACCCGCATGGGCGATCTCATCGCCGACATGCACGGTTTCTTTGACGGTCGAACTGGGCACCATAGTGGCGGCCAGTCCCTCCACTTCTGGTGCCGAGAGAATAGGGTGCACCCGGGAAACTTCTTCATCGGCTGGGCAACGCGGTCGCCGTGGTGCGACCGCTGTGCGGAGGTGGAACTCGCCAGCCTACTCGCGCCCTCATGGAATGAGCGCGGAACTCTTCTCAACAAACGCCGACCGCCATCATGTCGAACGCACGACTAGGTGGGATCCATCACAAGCCCACACGCAGGAAAGCGTAGACGGTGAAGGTCATCAGGTCGAACTCTCGACTTGGCGGGATCCACCTGAGTTCACGATGGGTGGGCACCCCATCGGGACGGGACGCGGCGAACTCTTGCACATCTACACGCAGCATTTCCATGGGTTTTGAGTCTTCAGGAGGGATGCATGAGAGTCATTGTTACTACGGCGCTCCTTGTTTTGATGAGCGTCAGTTGCGGGGGCAGTTGCGTCAGCAAGATGTCAGGAGAACACTCCGCGCCCTACATCACACCCCAATCATTTCCCTTCGCACAAACCCCATCAGATCATGTTGCATGTGTTCTTATTCGAGACCCTACCAATGAACTTGAATGTCAGCTTGAGATAACCATCCCGCGCGATACCCCAAACGACAATGTCGCAAATGCGCAGTTCGCTGCTGGGTGCGCGCTCAAGGAGGCGGCAACCAAACTAGACAAGGCCTCACTGCCTCAGCAGCCAACCGAGCAGGAAAGATTCAAGCAGGATTGCGACTAT
>DASVVJ010000834.1:0-2278 GCA_036389955.1 Myxococcaceae bacterium | reverse complement strand
CGAAGCCCGGGTGGACTTCACCGCGAAGATTCCCACTCAGTCCACCGGCGAGTTCCACCTCATCCGTGAGGGCAAGGTGGAGCGGCTCAAGGCGGAGCCTTCCGTTCTCGCTACGGAACAGCTGCCCGAAGACGAGCTGCTGAGGCTCGCCGGGCGTACACGGAAAGTCTCCTGATGACTTGAAGCAATCGACTAATTCGCCGGGACCATGAGCACGGCGCCGGGGAGCCGCTTGCCGCTCCTCTTCTGCTCGAAGTCCGCCAGGTCCGTGAGGCCGTAGTAGTCCTCGTGGCGGCCGCCGGCCTGAATGAGGGACGTGGACACCTCCTCCGGACTCTGCGCCGCCGCCAGCGCCGCGATCATCGGCTGCGTGGCGGAGTTGAAGGTCTGGTTGTTCTCCAGCTCCCAGGCGCTCACGTAGTCCTGGGCGATCTTCTGCAGCTCGGTCGCCTCCGCCTGGGTGAGCCGCACATCCAGGTTCTGCGGACCGTTAATCGGCGCCGGCGGGCCCGCCATCACCGGGTTGAAGCTGCGCTGGAAGCCCAGGGCGACCTCCGGCGGCGCTCCCTGGACGGTGTAGCTGGTGCTCGACTCGCGCTGATTGATGTTGCCGAACACGTCGTACGTCCTGTTCATCTGCAGCGTCCGGTCCCCGTCGTTCACGGTGAACTCGTTGTTCACCGAGTGGTCCGAGTTGAAGGTGCGCTTCTCGCTGACGCTGTACTCGGTACCCACGGACACCGCCCCGGTGTTCTGCCCGAACTTTCCCGCGGCCTCGAGCTTGCCTCCGTTCTTATAGGTAGTCTGGTAGACGTCGGCTTCCCTGATGGCTCCGCCGTAGGTCTCGATGCCCGCGCTGCCAGGGCCCGCCGGCAGCGTGCCGTGCTTCATGAAGTAGGCATAGGCCGCGTCGGCTCCCGGCTTGCGCAGGTCGAGCTCCACCGCCTTCTGCGTCTGCGAGCTGAACGACCGCTCCACCTCCGCCTTTCCACTGAGCTCGCCAATCCCGTCATCGTCACCCACGAAGCCCGTCACGGAGAAGGCGCCCTTCATCCCCTCCGAAGGCCCGGCGAGCAGGCGGACCGTGTGCTCATCCACGCGCTCCACCGCCACCGAGCGGCCGGTAATCTCCGCGCCTCCCATCTCCATGCGCCCGCCAACGAACATCCGGTTGCCTTGAGGCCGGGCATTCGGGATCGGCGTCTCACCGGGCTGGAGCGGCTCGGGCTTCTCGTTCGAGGGGAGCACGCCCACCGTGCGCGCCGCCTCCAGCTCGACGGCGCTGCTGCGCACGTCGTCCACCTTGACCACCAGGGTGCCGCCCACCGGCATCGAGCGCATGTCGAACGGATCCGGGGCCAGCTGCGGGTTCTGCTTGTAGCGCTCGGCATCCTTCGCGGGCACCGTCAGCTCGTAGGTGATCTCCTCGGACCACCCCTGCTTGTACCCAGCCCGGCCCTTGAGCGCCCAGTTGTCCGCGGTGACGCCGGGGGACACCTCGAACTTCGATTCCTGCTTCACCTCGAAGGTGACGGTGGTCTGCCCCGAGCCGGGCTGCAGGGTAGGCGGTGAGGCCTTGACGCTGCGCGACGACTCGATCGTCGTGTCCATTCCGACGCCGAACGCATAGCGGCCCTTGGGGATCTTGTTCGGATCCTGCTCCCAGCCGACAGGGGTCTGCTCCTTCACGAAGCCCTGCTTGAGTTCCGCCTCGCCAGCGGCGGCGAGCTCTCCAGTGGAGAAGTTCCGCGGGACCGGGTTCGCGGCCGGCGCCGGGCTGCGATCGGCCCGCTCCAGCCGGCGCTCTCGCGCAAGCTCCAGGCGCTCCTGAGGCGTGGGCGGCTTGAAAGGCTCCGGAGGCTTGAGGAGGCTGGGCCGCTGCGGGGTGAAGGGGGCCGGTGACGCCGGCGTGGGTGGCGCCATCGGCGGGTGCCACTTCTTCTCCTGGGACGGAGCCGGAGGGCCATACACCGGGCCGCTGGGCTTCGCCGAAGGCGGAGGCTGCGGGGTTCAGCTCCAGCTTCCGGTCCTTCATGTTCTCGTAGCGGTCCACGGGCTTCTGCTGCCGGGCCTTCGTCGCCGCCGCGGCGCTGTTGGAAGCCGCAGTGGCGCTCGCCTTCGCCGCCTTCGCTGCGGCTGCGGCCTTCTCCGCCGCCGCGGCCAGCTTGGGGTCCGCCTTGCCACGGTCCTCCATGTTCTGCAGCGCGGTCGCCAGCTTCGCCGCCGCGTTGTGGGCCTTCTGGGCCGCCTTCGCTGCCGCCTCCGCGAAGGCTTTGGC
>DASVVJ010000833.1:0-3006 GCA_036389955.1 Myxococcaceae bacterium | reverse complement strand
AGCCGCTTGTTCTGCTTCACGGCTTGTGCTACTCTCCGGCCTTCTCTGCGCCGGTTCCCCTTCAACCTCGGGGGCGATTCTTTTATTTCAACCGCCGGAGCTTGTCAACTTCGACTTCGCTTCCGTTTTCTTCGTCCCCGTTTCTTCAGAACCCGCCCAGTGGCTTCGTTCTTCCGTTTCGAGGAGGGGCGCGGCTTCTACCTCTCTTCCGTCTGCCCCGTCAACCGGTTTCGGTTGAAGTATTCAACTGTGAATCATCCTCGATTTGTTCCGGCTCAGCTCTGCGTCTCGCGTCGCTGATCCGGTCGAGGGGGCGCGGCTTTTACTTCACTGCCGCGTCTCGTGTCAACAGGCTTGGAATCGACTTCATTCCGTCTACCCGGGTTCCACACTGGCCCTGCTTCCCGTGAAGCAGAATCACCCACCTACACCACTACGCCCGCCAGCTACCTACTCTCAACCCTGGGTCGAGTCTTCCGGGGCCTGATCGGCGGAGCCGCTCAAAGCCGCGAAGTGACCGGCTTATCTACCAACTCGCCGATCAACGCAAGTGCCCAATCGAACATTTGCGTTCCCAGCCGCCAGCCCTCTCGGCCCTGGGTATTGGAGTAAACCCCGGGGCGTCGCCGATCTATTTCCCCCGAATTTCAGCGCCCCGGTTCCGAGGAGGGCTTCTCCAGCTTCAGCTTGGACAGGTCCACCCGGCCCCGGCGGCAGCGCTCCGCAACCACCACCGAGCGCAGCTCCTGGAAGGCGCGCTCGATGTCGTCGTTCACCACGATGTAGTCGTAGGACGCGATCCCTCGCTCGATCTCCGAGCGAGCCGCCAGCATGCGCCGACGGATGGTCTCGTCCGAGTCCGTCTTCCGGTCCCGCAGGCGGCGCTCGAGTTCCTCCATCGAGGGCGGCAGGATGAAAATAAGGACCGCCTCAGGGTACTTGCGCTTGATTGCCTGCCCGCCCTGCACGTCGATGTCGAAGACGGCCACGCCCCGCTTGGCGCGAGCCTCCTCCACCACGGACTGCGGGCTTCCATAGAAGTGGTTGTGGACCTCCGCCCACTCGACGAAGTCGCCCCGCTCGATGCGCTCCTGGAAGGTGGCGACGTCGACGAAGTGGTAGTCCACCCCGTCCTGCTCCTTGCCTCTCGGCCGGCGCGTGGTGACGCTCACCGAGAAGATCATGTTCGGCAGCTCTCTGAGCAGGCGGTGAGCCAAGGTGGTCTTCCCCGCTCCAGAAGGCGCGGAGAGGACAAGCAGCAGACCTGGATGGAGCTGAGTGGAATCGTTCATTCGACGTTCTGCACCTGTTCGCGGATGCGCTCGACCTCGGCTTTCATCGAGACCACGCGCGCGGAGATCTCCGCGTGCTGGCTCTTGGAGCCTGTCGTGTTCACCTCGCGGTGCATCTCCTGGACGAGGAAATCCATGCGGCGGCCAGCGGGCTCGCTGCTCGCCATGAGGGCTCGGAATTGTTCGAGGTGGTGAGCCAGCCGCGTTGACTCCTCGGCGATGTCCGTCCGCTCCGCGAACATGGCCACCTCCTGAGCGAGCCGCTGGGGATCCACTGCCACGCCCCGTGCGAGTTCGGCCACACGCTCGGACAAGCGCTGGCGGTATTCCTCCACGGCCCGAGGCGCTAGCGCGTTGACTTCGCGGCTCCAGCCTTCGATGAGCTTCAGCCTCGCGTCGAGATCCGCGTAGATGGACTCCCCCTCGGTCTGGCGCATCTGCTCAAGCGCCTTGAGCGCCTGCTCCAGGGCTTCGTGGACGGCCTTGGTGGCCGATTCCACGTCGAGGCCCTTCTCCTCGAGCTTCATCACTCCTGGCTGCGTGGCCACCTGAGCCCAGGTGATTTCAGCCGGCGCCCCGAGCGCCTGAGCCAGTTCCCGAAAAGCTCGGGCGTACTCTTTCGCCAAGGCCACGTCGATTACCGGCACCGTGCCCGAGGCTGTCGCCGTCTGGCGCTTTACGAAGATGTCCACCGCGCCGCGGGCCAGACGGTCCTTCACCTGCTTCGTCACGACCGGCTCGAGCGTGGACAGCTCCCTCGGCAGCCGGACCTTCACTTCACAGAATTTATGGTTGAGCGAGCGCAGCTCGACCGAGAACTCTTCGTCCCCGACTCGCGCTCGGCCCGCTCCAAAACCGGTCATGCTCTTGAGCATTGCGGAGTTGCTAGGGGCTTTTCGCCATCAGGTCAAGCCGCCTGCTCGCTTCCGCTCTGGTAAGGTCCGCGCCCCATGCCTTGGTACAAGCGGCTCGAGTTGTGGGCCAAGCTCACGCTGGCGCTCGTGGCCTCCGTCCTTTTATGGCGCCCCGGCCGTCGGCAGCCGCCTGGCGCGACCGTGCCTTCCCCTCGGAAGATCCTTCTCGTACGGCCCGATAACCGCGTGGGCGAAGCCCTGCTGACCACACCGCTGCTCCGGACTTTGAAGGCGTTGCCCGGTCCCGCTCCTCAGGTGCATGTCCTCGTGCATGCCAAGGTGGCCCGTGCGCTCTCCGGCCACCCGGACGCGGATGCCGTCATTGCCTTTGATCGCCGGCGGCTGTGGCTCGGGGCCCTGGCTCCCGGAATCCGGGCCCTGCGTCGCGAGCGCTATGACACCGTGGTGGACTGCGCCAACTGGGATGCTCCCTCCGTGACTTCGGCGCTCGTCTCCCGCCTGGTGGGCCCTCATGCCGTGGTCATCGGTCCTCAGGTGTGGCCTGTGTCCCTGCTTCAGTCCGTCTCCGTAAGCGCCCGCCCGGATACACGCCGGGAGGCGACTCAGCGCGCCCATCTGCTGGCGCCTCTGGTTCGTGGTCCCATCGTGGACACGCTGTCCTTCCGTGAGCCGAGCATCAGTGAGTCTTTCCGCGCCTACCTGCAGAAGGAGGCTCTGGCGCCCTGTGCGGTCGTGAATCCCGGTGGGCGCCTGGGATGGCGCCGCATTCCTCCCGAGGCATTTGCCGCCGCCGCACGGGCCTTGCTCTCTTCGGGCCGTGTGCCGATCGTCACCTGGGG
>DASVVJ010000832.1:0-11519 GCA_036389955.1 Myxococcaceae bacterium | reverse complement strand
CTGCCGAGCGCTCGCTTCGGCCAGTTCGCGGACGGCCCGGGTGGCTTGCTCGTTCGTGAGTGCCACTGCCACGGAGACAATGCTCTCCAGGACGGAGAGCAGCTCGTCTGACTTCGTGAAATCGAGAGACAGCTTGAGCAGGGGCTCCTGCTTGTCGTCGCCTGCCCCTTCCTCCAGCGGAATTGCGCGCAGTGAGACATCGAGGCTGGGGTGGTCTGCCTCACCCCGCAGAAAGTGGATCAGCAATCGGGTCTTGCGGGCAGGAGGAGGCGCATCCTCAGGCCGCCCCCAGCGGGACTGCATGCGAAGCAGAAAGCTGTCCAGCCGTCCGCCCGGCGCCTCGTCTCCGGAGGTGTGGCGCTGGACCTTCAGCTCCATGGCCCCCAGCCTGATGGACTCAGCGTGCTCCGGCAGCCGGGCCGAGTCTTCAGAGGGAGGCCTGCCGCCGTGGGCTCGAGGCCCTGGTTCCATGGAAGCCAGGAGCTCCAGGGCGAAGGTGGCGGCGTGCCGGGCTGCCATGAGCTGGTCCTCGGAGTCCGTCACCCGGCCCTTGTTGTCGAGAAGATCGGAGATGCCGCGGATGAGCAGGGCCTCGACTCCAGGGTTCGCGTGAACGGCCTTGAGGAAGCCATGGCCCTCCATCTCGACCGCGACGGCATCGCCGTAGTTTCTCGTCAGCAGGTCAGCGATGTCGGCCTTGCTCGAGGCGATGAGCTTCTCCCCCGAGGCAATGGGCTTGACGAAGAGACGGGGAGAGGGCCCCGGCGAGCCCGTGCCGACCCTGGCGAGCCATGCCTCCTGGAGGGACTGCAGCTGGGCTCTCTGCAGGAGGCGGTAGGAAGGGACGAACAGCTCGGGCCGTGCCAGCAGCCCTTCGTCCGTGTCCTTGCCGGACTCGTAGCCGTAGACCTTGTCGGCGACGACGATATCCCCCACCTGCGCGTCCTTCCGGCTGCCAGCGACCCCCGAGAAGAGGGCGACCTCCGGATGGAAGTAGTTGATGGCGCGCTCCGTTGCCTGGGCCGCACTCGCGTTTCCCGGCCCCGTCTGCACCACCGCGACCTTCCACCTCGCCGCGGAGCCTTTGAGCCGTCCCACGACGTAGGTGGTCCCCTTGGGATGGTTCACCTCCTGACAGTCGCTCAGGTGCTCCGTGACCGCGCGAGCTTCGTGAGGAAGCGCCGTGACCACTATCGCGCAGGGCTCGTTCAAGGGATCAGGAGAAGCGAGGGAAGGAGGCCGTACCGCCTGGGTGCCGTGGGGCGGCTCGAGTCTCGTGCTCCAGTTTGCCCAGCTTGTCCACCAGGGACTGCATGCGCCGCGACGGTTCCTGATCCGCACTTCGGGTCCCAGTCGAAGGAGACGAAGGGCATGCCTGGAGGGGCTCTCTCCCGGCCCCCAGCCGGGCAAGCGGAGCGGGTTTCGCCGACACTCTTCCGGGCTCTACCCCCCCTCGCTGTAGTAAGTTGGCCCCAATGGTACGCATTCCAGCACTGGTGTTCGTCGGGTTCCTCGTTCTCTCCTCCGTCCCTACCGCCGCCGCGGCCCCAGAGGCTGGCGCCGCGAAGTCCGTCGCGGAGGCCACCAAGCGCCTCGAGAGCGCACGCGCCGCCCTGGCGACGGCCGTTCAAAAGATCGAAAAGGATCCGCCGAGCAACGCGGATCTCGACGCCGCCGTCGTGGCGGTGGAGGCGCTGAAGAACGCGCTCGACGCGGGTGCCAGCTTCGAGACGGAGGATCTCGACTACGCCAAGGCCGTGCTGGCGGCACGTAAGGAGTACCGCACGCGCCGCGAGTACGTCGACGAGCGCCGGGCCAAGGTCCACATCTTCGAGTTCCGTCGGCGCATCGACAGCGCGATGGCGGCCCTGAACGCGCCCATGGCCAAGGTCGCCGGGAAGGAGCCCGGTCAGCAGGAGATGGACGATGCGCGGGCGGCGGTGGCGGCGGTCAAGAAGCTGGCCGACGAGAGCCGGTCGCTGACGAAGCAGGATGAGAAGTTCGCCACGTACCTCACCGAGGTCGACGCGACCGTCGCCCGTCACGAGAAGACGATTGACGACCGGTGGCTGGAGCTGTCGGCGCAGAAGCAGCGAGGACTGCTGGACGAGCGCCGCAAGGCCCTGACCACCGCGGTCGCCGAGCTGAGCAAGGCCTGGTCGGACGAGAAGTTCGGGGCCACCGACAAGGCGACGGCGGCGCTGCAGAAGCAGCTCGACGAGGGCAAGCCGCTCGAGGCGAAGGACAAGGCGTACCGCGCCGAGGCGGACAAGGCCCGCGCGGAGATTACCCAGGCCCGGCGCCAGATGGAGCAGAGCGTGGCGATGGCGGGCGTCTCGCGCATCAAGGAGGAGATGGGGCCTGCCCACGATGAGCTCGTCGCCTCCGCCAAGGCGCTGCGCGCCCGCAAGCCCACGCCCGAGCAGCTCGCCGAGGCGAAGACCGCGGCGTTCGTCGGCCGGAAGCTGGTGGAGAAGTACGAGCCGCAGGCCTCGGCCAGCCCGGCGATCGGCCAGTACATCACCGAGGTGAAGAACACCCTCGTCGAGGTGGAGGTCGCGCTGCAGGTCCGCAGCCTCGATGCGGCGCGCGCCGAGGTGACGCAGGCCCTGCGCAATCTCGAGAAGCGCGTGGTGACCGATGAGCAGTTCGAGGAGGCGAATACGGCGATGACCGTGCTGGCCAAGACGCTCGAGACGGTGCACGCGAAGAACCCCGCGATCAGCCCCGCCGCCGCGGAAGCGCGTCAGCTGCTCAAGGACGGCAAGGCGACGATCGAGCTGCGCCGCTACCAGGTCGATCTGACCCGTCAGCGCGCGAAGGTGGACGAGGCGCGCAAGAACGCGTCGGCCCTGGTCACCCAGATTCAGAAGGAGAAGCCCTCGGATGCGCAGCTGCTGGAGGCGGAGAACGCGGTGAAGCAGATCGGCGTGGTGCTGGAGGCCGGCGCCTCCTTCGTCAAGAAGGACCGCGACTACGCGCTGTACGCCAAGGAGTCGAAGGAGCGGATGCTGGAGCTGAACGACCGCATTACCCGGCGGAGGATCGCGCTGTCCGCGGCGGACTCCCGCGCGCTGCTCACCGAGCAGGTGGGCACGGCGAGGGAGAAGCTCGCCGCCGTGAGGGCTGTCTCCACGACCGATGCCGACCTCGAGGCCGCCTCGAAGAGCGTGGACACGCTCATGCAGTCGATCGAGACGCGCGCGGAGCTGGAGCAGCAGGACGCCGGCTACGCCGCGTCCGCGGAGCGGGCGAAGACCGAGCTGCTGAAGCTGGTGGAGGCGCTCGAGTTCGCCAAGCAGGAGCGGGCGCTGCGCCGGACGACCGGTGAGGCGCTGGCTGCCGCCAACACGGCGTCGGAGGCGGCGGCGTCCTCCTCGGACCTGCGCAAGAAGAAGGAGCTGTACGCGAGCGCGATGGAGAAGCTCAAGGCCTGCCAGGACGACGGCGCCCGGATGTTGAAGGAGAACGCCCGGCTCGCCTCGGCGGACGTGCTCGTGGGCGGGATGCCGGTCAAGCCGGCCGAGGTGATGTCGCAGTGTGCCCAGAAGGCGGTGGCGCTGCAGGAGCCGCAGAAGCAGGTCGACGTGCGGATCCGGTTCGACGAGGGCCCGCGGCGCGCCTACGAGTCGGCGAAGGCGCTCCTGGCCAAGTCGCGCAAGAAGGAGGCGCTGGACCAGCTCAACGAGTGCATTGCGGCGGGACGCATCCTGGAGAACCGGTTCCCCGACTTCAAGGAGCACAAGTTCGAGGTCAGCGGCGCCAAGCTGAGCGTGGTCGAGCTGGTGCAGACCTGCGTGAAGGAGCGCAAGCCGCTGCAGGCGAGCCCTTGAGGGCTTCGCCCCGGCGGCGATGAGGGCAGGCCGTCCAGCCCTCTGGCGGCGCTCCGGGGCGCCGCCGCACGGAATCTGTGCACTTCCATCATGTGGCGCCTGAGCCGCCCTTGCGGCGGTAGTGCCTCGTGCGAACCCTCCCGCACCTGACAGCATCGGGAGGGCTACATGCAGGCGGGTGGAAGCCAGCAGCACCCTGGCAGTTGGAGCGTGGCGGTGCTGTGGGCCCTGTGTCTTGCGCTCAACGCGGGCTGCGGCGCGTCCTCTCCTCCGAGAGCGAGCCCTGCTGCACCGGATACCTTCCAGGGAGATGCCGGTACGCCTCCGGATGCGGGCATCCCGGACGCTGGAAGCGCACTGGCTGGGTGCAGTCAGACCACGCTGCGCTGGCAGATCACTCCGGAGGGCAACGTCTATTCAGGCCGCGCCGAGAGGCAGTACGACGCGGACGGCAAGCTGTTGCAGGAGCAAACCTTCAGCTCCACGGAGGCGCTGCTGTCCGAGCGCGTCTACGAGTATGAGCCGAGTGGACAGCTCAAAGCCGATCGTGCCCGGGTCGTCGAGGGTGACAGGACCTCGACCACCGACATTCAGCTGACGTACCTCGCGGATGGAAGGCTGCTGACCCGAACGACGCTCCATCAGTGGCTCTTCCCGGGGCAGGCCCCCAGGGTTTCTTCCACCCGGGAGCGCCGCACCTACGGCGCGGACGGGCTCCTGCAGCAAGAGGAGCGCCTCGATGAGGATGCAAGCTCCAGCTTGCAGCTACTCCACACGTACAGCTACGACGCGCAGGGGCGCCTGGGCACGGTCGAGACCTTCTATCGGGGGCAGCCCCATCTGCGCAGAGTCGCCACGTACGACGGCCAGGGTCGCCTGTCCCAGGTGGACCGGTTCGGTGAGTACGGTGGGGGACCCGACCTCTACACGTACCCGGCCGAGGGCGGCTGGTCCGTGACGTATCGAGCTCCGGGATGGCTCGAGACTTGGAGGTACGACGCGCAGGGCCGCCTGCTGGAAATGAGAACGGGCCACGACTCGGGCAGCGGCTCCGAGTCCTTCAGCTTCGATGCCGAGGGCCGGCTGCTCACGCAAGGGAAGGGTGTCCAAGCAGGCCGTTACTCCGGCGGCGAGGGGCACACCCACACGTACGATGCGGAGGGCCGGCGCGTGAGCACCGCGACACGGCGACGCTGGTCCGACAGCCACACCTCCCCCATCGACTTCTCCGAGGAGCACACGCTGGCGACCTACACCTACGATGCGGCCGGTCAGTTCCGCATGCGGGAGGAGCGCGTGGTGAGCGCGCGCCACGGGCACGAGGGGATCCAATGGGAGAGTGCCCCCCCTGGCTTCGTGCTCGAGCGCACCGAGGCCCGCGGCCCCCACTGCCGGCCGCCGCCGGACGCGCCGCCGCCTCAGGACACCTACGCGTTTCCTCGGTGATGGGCGGCGCCACGCGGGCACCGGTCATTCCGAGCGGGCCGCCACCTCGCGCTCGAAGATGGTGCGACGGCTCTTCTCCCGAAAACCGCAGGACGTGTGGAGCGCGATGGAGGGGAGGTTCGTCGAGGCGATGAGGGCCCGAAGCTGCCGGACCTCACCGGACACGCGGGCCATCACGTCCTCGAGGAGCGCACGGGCCACTCCGCGTCCGCGAAGGGCGGCTCTGACCCCGATGGCGTCGATGATGCCGTAGAGGCCGTCCTGATCCGTGTCCCGTTGAACCTGGACGAACGCGACATAGCGGCCCTGCTCGTCTGACCACGCGGCCGTCGCTTGCCGGTCGAGGCGGGCCTGGGCCAGCTCGTCTGCCATGACCTCGCGAGACACGGGCGGGGCGTTGGGAATCCCGTCGAAGGTGTCGTTGTGCGCGTCGACATACTGCTCGATGTCGAGTTCATTCCAGGGGACGCGCCTCCACGGGAGGGCGGCCAGACGGCCTTCACCGGACTTCAAAGCTCGCGCATACCAGATGAAGTCGAGGGCGGGGCTGAAGCCGGCGGACTCCAGCGCCGCACGTTTTCCCGGCTCGCCCGGTGTCACGCCGATCCGGACCCGCGAGGCACCCATGGCACGCGCTTGCTCAAGGACGTGCTCGACGAGCCGCCTCGCAACCGCTTCGTCTCGCGCGAGAACCGGCGAACCGAAACACCAGGGTGGCGCCTCTACCCAGCCGGCGCAACCCACGGGCACGCCTGCCTCGAGCGCCACGAGGGTGTTGGCGCCATGGCCCCGGGCGGCATCGAAGAGCTGCTCACGGAGCTCCTCCGCCGAAGGCGCTCCGGGCAACGTCAGCAGCGCCGGCACATCCCCTGCTTGCGCCTGCCTCAGTGACATTTCCATGCTGCGCCTTCTCTTGGGCGGAGGCCCGGTTCGAGTGACCGGCCGAGCCTAGGTGTCTGTACGGATGTTCGTCGACGTCTACCCAGCTCTGGCTTTGCCTCGGGACAGCAGCACCAGGGCTCCCAGGAGCAGCAGCGCGAAGGGAGCGCTGCCCGTGGTGCCGCAGCCACAGCCGCCCGAGTCCTCTTCGTCCTCAGGGGGCTCGGTGCCGCCATCCGGACTACCGGCGCCGCTATCCGGGGTGCCGGTGCCCCCATCCGAGCCGCCCGGTCCCGAGCCCGCGTCCGGTGTCCCCACGCCGCTATCCGGCGAGCCCGTGCCTCCGTCCATTCCACCGCCGCTCAGGCCGAAGCCGAGCGCTCCAATGTCTTGCGCACTGCCAGAGGGACGAGGCTCGCTCGACTGGTGCTTCACGTACTGGCGCGACAGCGGGTGAGCGTTCGTCTCGGCGGGAGGCGCCACGGCCTTGCCCCGCAGCGGCGAGGAGGCCGCGAGGTGGAAGTCCTGGCCCGCCAGGTTCACGAAGCCCGGGTCGCTCCCCGTCACCGTGCCGCCCGTGTCCGTCACCGAGCCCGTCACCGTGCCGAAGGCGGACACATAGCCCGGCTTGAACCAGTTCCCCCCGTGACGCAGGGTGCCCGAGCCGGCCGACAGCTCGAGGTTACCGCCCGCCGCGGTGAGGAACACCACGTTGCCGGTGGCATGGGCCGACTGCGCATCCGTGGACAGGCGCACCAGCGTGGTGCGGTCCGAGCGGGTGGACACCATGGTGTTGTTCCAGAAGTAGAGCGTGCCGCGGTACGTGGGCTCGTTCCCGTTGTCCCCGCCGAAGTGGATGAACTGCCGGTTCCCGGCCCCATCCGGCTCCACGAGCACGTTGCCGTAGACGAACGTGCGCAGGTACGACGGATCCGCGCGGAACGTCGCGCTGGCAGACTCCACCAGATCCAGCTGCCGGTTGCCGCCCTCGATCCAGTTGTACCGGACCACGGTGCCCGCGGAGCGGTCCTTGAGGTTGTTGCCCAGGCAGTTGGCGCACGGCGGCCCGAAGTGGTTGTACTGGTACACGATGCCCAGGGCCTCGGTGTACGCGTTGTGCTCGAGGATGCTGCCCGAGTTGCCGTTGCCAAAGATGGAGTTACCCTCGATGAGCACATCCGAGGTGCTGTTGGCGATGAAAATCCCGTTGCCGTTGTCCTCGAGGACGCAACCCCGGATGACGAGGTGCTCGCCCTTCTCGATGAAGATGCCCGCCGCGTTGGCGTTGTAGGTGGACGCGCCGTTGCGGCCGGTGAAGGCGCCCCGGGCCCGGCGCAGGTGCAGGCCCTCGATGACGATGTACGAGGGCAGGGTGTCCGCCGGCGTGTTCGAGCCGCCGATCTTGATGATGCCGCGCTCCTCATTCCAGTAGTTGAGCTGGGAGCGCGTGGTGGCGCCCTCGCCATGGATGATGGGCAGCCGGCCCTGCGCGTCCGGCACGCCGCGTACGGTGATGGGCGCCGCCTGGGTGCCCTGGCGGCCAATGACCCACTTCTCCATGTACGGCGTGGGCCGGGCGTGGATGAGCACGGTGTCTCCCGGGCCGAGCGTCTCCCAGGGGACCGCGCCAATGGAGGCATACGTCTGACCGGGGCCAACCCGGAACTCGGCCGCGGAGGCCAGCAGCGGCAGGGCAAGCAGCGACAGGGCAGCAAAGAGTGGGCGCATAGACGCACCTGGATACCGCATTCCCGGCACAAAGAATGGGACGAAAATCCCGCATGCCCGTCCTGGGGGTGAACCTCAACCCCTGGAACTGCGATGTCCCCTGTGTCCCAACTGAAGAAGGCGGCCGTACGGCTGCTGTGGCTGCCGGCGGCACTGAGCCTCGGCGCGTGTGGCGTCCCCACCGAAGAGGAGCTCCTCGCCGAGGTGCCTCCCGAGGAGCTGATGTCCTCGGAGGACGCGGTGGTGGGCGATGTCGCCGTGGACATGGCCGACTACATGCTGCCCGCGTGCAGCGTGGGCACGCGGGCCTGGGTGGTGGGCGGTCAGCGCTTCCGCACCGTGCCCATGGGGGAGTCGCACAGCTTCACCCGCGGCAAGTTCGTCATCATGAAGAGCCAGGACGGTGACGGCTTCGAGGAGTGGTCCACCGACAGCACCTACCTGCGCATCCGCATGGACCGCACCTGGGCGTACTGCGTCACCCCCACCGGCCGCAATTGCGCCGAGGAGCCCGGCGCCCAGGAGATCTGGTGCGACGTGAAGTGCACCACCAACAACTCCGCCTCCAACTGCCAGCAGCGCTGGAACACCAACGCGAGCGATCCGCGCAACGGGCTGAACCCCACGGCGCCCTGGGCGCAGACGGTGTACGTGGATCCGGCGGACACCACGCGCCCGGCGCCCTTCCTGCACCGCAAGTTCAACCTGGCCAAGGGCAGCGCCATCACCCTGTCCACGCGGATGATGATCCGCGCGGAGAACCGGGACACCTTCGCCGCGTGCGCGACGAACTTCGACACGCCGGCGGGGGTGGCGGTGACGCGCACGGTGCAGTACCGGCGCCTGGCCACGTGGCAGCGCTGGAAGGACGTGATGGAGCTCACCGTGACGAGCGGCCCGGGGCAGGGCGAGCGCTCGTACTACGCGCGGGGGCTGGGCTGGGTGGGCTTCAACAACGAGGTGGCTACGGACCTGGTGACGTTCAACAGCCTGCCCACGCGAGGCAACTACACGCAGGGCAGCGTGTGCTCCTCGGGCGGCAACAACCCGGCGTACCACTCGGCGACGAACCAGCACGTGACGGGGCGCTTCCGCGAGTTCTGGGAGGTGCACGGAGGGCTGTCGGTGTTCGGCTATCCGCTGGGGCCTGCGGTGCCCACCAAGTCCGAGTCGGTGCCGGTGCTGGCGCAGGTGTTCGAGCGCATGCGCTTCGAGTACCGGCCGGACCTGACGCCGCCGTATGACGTGACGCTGGGGCGGCTGGGGGCGGAGGTGCTCGCGAAGAAGGGGCGCGTGTGGCAGAACGAGCCGCCCCAGGCCACCAACACGCAGAAGCCGGGCTGCCGCTGGTTCGCGGAGACCAAGCGCAACCTGTGCGGCGCCTTCCTCACCTACTGGCAGAACAACGGGCTGCGCCAGGAGGGCCCGGTGACGCTGACGGCGGATCAGCGCTCGCTGGCGCGCTTCGGCTTGCCGCTCACCGAGGAGCGGCTGGAGACCAACCCGGACGGGGGCACCGTGGTGACGCAGTGGTTCGAGCGGGCGCGCTTCGAGTACCACCCCAACGTCGGCGTGCTGCTGGGCCGGCTGGGCGCGGAGACGGGCGTCACCACGCCGTAGGTTTCCATTCGACGCCAGCCTCGAGCCCTTCGGTCCTTTCCGCGCGGTGGTGTTAGAGTGGAAGCTCCGTGCTTGGAACCATCGTCGATGGCCGTTACCTGCTGGTCAGCTTGCTTGGGCAAGGGGGCATGGGCCGGGTGTACGAGGCCCAGGATCAGGTCACCGGACAACGTGTCGCGCTCAAGGTCATCGACGCCCAGGCGCAGAACATCCCCATGCTCGCCGCGCGCCTGCAGCGGGAGGCCCACGCGGCGAGTGTGATTCGCTCGCCTCACGTCGCGCAGCTGCTCTCCTCCGGGACCGACTCCGCCACCGGCGCGCCGTACGCCGTCTTCGAGTACCTGGCGGGCACGAACCTGCAGAAGTGGTTCGACGACCTGGGCCCCCTGCCACCGGACCTCGCGCTGCGCATCGCGATCCAGGCGAGCATCGGCATCGAGAGTGTCCACGCCGCGGGCTTCATCCACCGCGACATCAAGCCCTCGAACCTCTTCCTCCAGGAGGTGGGGGAGGAGCGGATCGTCAAGCTGCTCGACTTTGGCCTGGTCAGACCTCGGCTGGACGCGCCGGAGCTGGAGGGCTGGAACACCCTGACGCGCAGCGGGGGTCTGATCGGCTCGCCGCTGTACCTGTCTCCAGAGCAGGCGCAGGGAGGGGAGGTGGACCACCGCAGCGACATCTGGTCGCTGGGGGTCCTGCTCTACAAGGCGCTCGCGGGCCTCACGCCGCACGAGGGACTCAAGAGCCTGGGCGAGCTCATCATCGCGATCTGCCAGCGCCGGGCCCGGCCCGTTTCGGCGCGTGCGCCCTGGGTCCCGGCGGAGCTCTCCCGGATTCTCGAGAAGGCCCTGGAGATCGAACCAGGCAGCCGCTTCCAGCACATCTCGGAGCTGCGCGGCGCGCTGAGCGCCCTGCTCCCGGGCGGCACCGCCATTCAGGCGGCGATGCTCACGCGGCTTGAGACCTCGGACATGCAGCCCCGGCATGCCCCGCGGAAGGTGCGCGACGAGTCCCAGCTCCTGGCCGAAGCCCACGAGCGCACGGCCACCGTCGCCTCCCTGGCGATAACCCAGCTGAAGGCCGAGCCACCGCTCGCGCAGCTTCCGTCCCCCGTCAACCGGCTCATCGGCCGTGACCGGGAGAGCAGCGAGCTCGGGCAGCTCGTGCCGAACTGCCGCCTGGTGACGTTGCTGGGCCCGGGGGGCACGGGCAAGACGCGGCTCGCCATCCACGTGGCGGCCCAGCTGGCGGGCACCTTCGCGCACGGGGCCGGCTTCGTGGATCTCTCGCCCATCACCGATGCGGAGGGCATTCCGCGAGCCATCGCCGCCGCGCTGAACATCCGCGAGGAACCCGAGCGTTCCCTGCGGGAGACGCTGGTGCTGCAGCTGCGCGCCAAGCACCTGCTCCTCGTGTTGGACAACTGCGAGCACCTGGTGACGGCGTGCGCCGAGTACGTCGAGCCCCTGCTCGCGGCCTGCCCCCGCTTGTGGATCATCGCCACCAGCCGTGAGCCGCTCGCCATCGTGGCGGAGACGACCTTTCTCGTCGCGCCGCTCTCCATTCCCGAGCAGTCAGCCGGCATCGGGCTCGAGCAGATCGCGAAGACGGACTCCGTGCGGCTGTTCGTGGAGCGTGCGCAGTCGGTCAACCCCTCGTTCACGCTCTCGTCCACCAACGTGGGCCAGGTCGCGCACATCTGCCGGCAGCTCGATGGGATTCCGCTGGCGCTCGAGCTGGCGGCGGCGCGGATGCGGGCGATGAGCGCGGAGCAGCTCGCGGCGCAGATCGACGATCGCTTCCGGATCCTCTCCGGAGTGCGCCGGGGAGCCTCCCGGCGCCAGCAGACCCTGCGCGCCCTCATCGACTGGAGCCACGATCTGCTGGCCGAGCCCGAGCGAGCGGTGCTGCGCCGCTTGTCGGTGTTCCAGGGAGGCTTCTCCGTCCCGGCGGCGGAGGCGGTGTGCGAGTGGGAGGGCGACCCGCTGGGCATCGCCCGCGAGCAGGTGTTCG
>DASVVJ010000831.1:0-5247 GCA_036389955.1 Myxococcaceae bacterium | reverse complement strand
ATGACCACCGGTACCTCCTGCAGCCCCGGGTTCTCTTTGCGGAAGGTGAGCAGCCGGTGGCCGTCCATCACCGGCATGGCCATGTCCAGAAGGACAATGGCCGGCCGCAGCCCCCGCTGCAGGTGATCGAGCGCGTCACGGCCATGGGTGACGGCAACCACCTCATAGCCCTGCAGCTCCAGGAAGCCTTCGAGCGACTCGCGGATGTCCGCGTCGTCCTCCACGATGAGGATGGGACCGCTCAGCTGCGAAGCCATGGCTGCCTCTTCCGGTCAGTGTGCCTGCCTCTCAAGGCTATGACCCCTGTGCCTACATGGCACCCCATGCCCCGGGCCTTCGACGCCCGGCTGCCCGCTACTGGATGGTTTCGCCCCGGCACAGGAGGACAAAGGGCATGGTTGACCGGCTGACGCACCGCTTATATAGGGGGCGCCGCTCGGTGCCTGCCTGCCTGTGAAGGCTGATTCAGGCCCGCGACCCGACAGGAGCAACAGGCCCCATGGCGTCTCTTCGCGACATTCGCAAGCGCATCCGCTCGGTGAAGAACACGCGGCAGATCACCAAGGCCATGAAGATGGTGGCCGCCGCCAAGCTGCGCAAGGCGCAGGACGCCATCATCGCCGCGCGTCCCTACGCCCAGACGCTGGACCAGATCATCTCGGACCTCGCCGCCCGCTCGGCCGATGAGGAGATGGCTCACCCGCTGCTGACCGCCCGGCCCATCCGCCGCGCGGAGGTCGTCGTCCTCACCTCGGACCGCGGCCTGGCCGGTGGCTTCAACTCTAACGTCATCCGCCGCGCCAACCGCTACCTCTATGAGAACAGCGGCTTGGAGAAGATCCAGATGTCCACGGTGGGCCGCAAGGGCTTCGACTTCTTCCGCCAGCGTGGGCAGACCATCCGCAAGGACTTCGGTGGCCTGTACCAGCGGCTGAACTACCTGGCGGCCCGCGAGGTGGCGCAGGAGCTGACGGCCAGCTTCCTCAACAACGAGGTGGACGCCGTCTACGTCGTCTACAACGAGTTCGTCTCCGCCATCAGCCAGAAGGTCGTCCTGTCGCAGATCCTCCCGCTGCAGACGCTGGGCGGGGACCTGACGCCGGGGGCCGAGGCGAAGCCGGCCGCTCCGGGCATGCTGGCCACCCAGGCGCCGAAGGCGGCAGGGGGCCTCAACCTGGTGGACTTCAAGTACGAGCCGGGCCGCCAGGAGGTGCTGGACCGGCTGGTGCCCCAGGCCGTCTCCATCAAGCTGTACCGCGCGCTGCTCGAGAGCGTGGCCAGCGAGCACGGCGCCCGCATGAGCGCCATGGAGAACGCCACCAGCAACGCCACGGACATGATCGCCAGCCTGTCGCTGCACTACAACCGCACCCGCCAGGCCGTCATCACCAAGGAGCTGATGGAGATCGTCTCCGGCGCCGAGGCGCTCAAGTAGTCCTCCGCCCAACGCCGCGCCGGATTCCGGGGCCTGTTCCTCCGATTGATTGGAGGGCGGGCCCCGTGGCGTTTATGGTCCCTGCCGCAAAGGGAGGGACCAGCGCATGAAGAAGCAGATGTGGGCCATGCTCCTGCTGTTCACGGTGTCCGGGTGCACCTGTGGCACGGTGCCCAGCGGGCACGGTGGCATCGTCTTCGACTCGTTCGGCCAGGGCACGCAGAAGGACCTGTACGGCGAGGGCCTGCACGTGCTGCGCGTGGGCAAGGAGCTCATCGTCTATGACATGCGCGTCCAGGAGATGAAGGAGGAACTCAGCGTCCTGTCCAACAACGGGCTGGACCTGCGGGTGGACGCCAGCGTGCGCTACCGGGCCGACGCGCCGAAGATTTTCGAGCTCCACACCCAGACGGGCCCCCGCTACGCGGACATCCTGGTGGGCCCCATCGTCCGCTCCGAGGCGCGCAAGGTGTTCGGCCGCTACGCCCCCGAGGAGATCTACTCCACCAAGCGCGAGCAGATTGAGAAGGAGATCTACGACGAGGTGCTCCGGGCCCTGGCGGGCAAGCACGTGCTGGTGGAGGCCATTCTGGTGCGCGACGTCATTCTGCCGGAGGCCATCCGGCTGGCCATCGGGGACAAGCTGGCCGAGGAGCAGCGCAGCCAGAAGATGCGCTTCACCCTGGACAAGGAGCGCCAGGAGGCTGACCGCAAGAAGATCGAGGCGGAGGGCATCGCCACCTACCAGAGCATCGTCCGCCAGGGGCTCACCCAGGAATACCTGCGCCTCAAGGGCATCGAGGTGACCGAGAAGCTGGCCTCCAGCCCCAACTCGAAGATCATCCTGGTGGGAAGCGGCTCCAGCGGGGGTCTCCCGCTCGTCTACCAGCCAGACGCCAAGTAAAGGGCAGCGCCAGGACACCGGGGGCCTTAAGTCGCACTTCTGACTTGGCCCGCGCGAGGCTTGACCCGGCCCCCTCCCCTCGGTAAAGGGGGCCCCGCCCTCCACCCTCGGGCCGATTTTCGACGCGAGGCGGCGTTATGCCGCCCTTCCGCTAAGAGGCAGACGAACTCATGAGCGCTCAAGCTGCGACGGTAGGCAAGATCACCCAGGTTCTCGGACCCGTCATCGACGTGGAGTTCCCGCCCGGCGGCCTGCCGGAGGTGTACACCGCCCTGAAGGTGACCAACGCCACCGTCAGCGCCGAGCAGGACAACCTCACCATCGAGGTGGCCCAGCACCTGGGTGAGAACATGGTGCGCTGCATCGCCATGGACTCCACCGAGGGCCTGGCCCGCGGCCAGGTGGTGAAGAACACGGGTGCCCCCATCCAGGTGCCGGTGGGCAAGTCCACCCTGGGCCGCATCCTCAACGTGGTGGGCGCTCCGGTGGACGAGCGCGGCCCGGTGAAGGCCACCCAGACGTGGCCCATTCACCGCCCGGCGCCCCAGTTCGTGGACCAGGACGTGCGCGTCCAGGCCTTCGAGACGGGCATCAAGGTGATTGACCTGCTGGCCCCCTACACCCGCGGTGGCAAGATCGGCCTGTTCGGCGGCGCCGGCGTGGGCAAGACGGTGCTCCTGATGGAGCTCATCCGCAACGTGGCCAAGGAGCGCGGCGGCTTCTCGGTGTTCGCCGGCGTGGGCGAGCGCACCCGCGAGGGCAACGACCTGTACCACGAGATGCAGGAAGGCGGCGTCATCAAGATTGACAACCTGGAGGAGAGCCAGTGCGTGCTGGTGTACGGGCAGATGAATGAGCCGCCCGGCGCCCGCGCTCGCGTGGCCCTCTCGGCGCTCACCATCGCCGAGTACTTCCGGGACGTGGACGGCCGCGACGTGCTGCTCTTCGTGGACAACATCTTCCGCTTCACCCAGGCTGGCTCCGAGGTGTCCGCGCTCCTCGGCCGTATTCCGAGCGCCGTGGGTTACCAGCCCACGCTGTCCACCGAGATGGGCGCCCTGCAGGAGCGCATCACCTCGACGACGAAGGGCTCCATCACCTCGGTGCAGGCCATCTACGTGCCCGCCGACGACCTGACGGACCCGGCGCCCGCCACCACGTTCGCCCACCTGGACGCGACGACGGTGCTCAACCGCGCCATCTCCGAGCTGGGCATCTACCCCGCGGTGGACCCGCTCGACTCCACCAGCCGCATTCTGGACCCGAACGTGGTGGGCCCCGAGCACTACGCGGTGGCCCGTAAGGTCCAGGGCATCCTGCAGAAGTACAAGGAGCTGCAGGACATCATCGCCATCCTCGGCATGGACGAGCTGTCCGAGTCGGACAAGCTGGCGGTGGCCCGCGCGCGCAAGATTCAGAAGTTCCTGTCCCAGCCGTTCTTCGTCGCCGAGGTGTTCACCGGCAAGCCGGGCCGCTACGTGAAGCTCCAGGACACCATCCAGGGCTTCAAGGAGATCGCCGACGGCAAGCACGACGACATCCCCGAGGCGGCCTTCTACATGGCGGGCGACATCAACGAGGTGCTGGACAACGCCCGGAAGATGGCGGCGGCCTAGTCGAAGTCCACACCCAGCCCGGAGGAGCCTGATGCACCGCACGCTGTTCACGGTGGTGTTGTTGCTGGCGCTTCCGGGCCTTGGGGCCGAGCGCGCCAGCAAGGCGCGGGTGAGCGCCAACGGCATGTACAGCGTGCGCCTGGTGGAGTCGGCGCCAGGGCAGTGCCGGGTGGAGATGGGGCGGGAGAGCGGGGTGGTGTGGCAGTTCACCGGGTGCGTGGGCACGGTGGACGACCTCTACTTCGCCTCGAATGACGGGGAGCGCTTCTGGGTGCTGCACCCGTTGGCGGAGATGGGCACCAAGGGGACGGTGCAGGTGAAGGGGAAGAAGAAGGTGCGCATCCCCGCCTGGGCGAACACGACGGTGGCGGTGCTGTACGACAAGGCAGGGCAGAAGCTGCGGGAGAAGCGGCTGCCGGACTTCCTGAGCCCGAAGGAGTTCGGTGAGGTGCGGCAGCTGAAGGGCCACTTCAAGTGGCTGGAGGGCACGCTGGGCATTCCCGGCAAGGGCCCGCGGCTGACGGACAGTGAGAAGGTGGAGTTCGAGGTGGTGGGCGGCAAGAAGCACCAGCTGAGTTTCGAAAGCTGAGCAGCATTCGAGGAGCACATGGCCAAGCTGACGGTGGAGATTGTGACCCCGGAGAAGCGCATCCTCTCCGTGCAGGCGGACGAGGCGATCGTGCCGGGTGGCCACGGCCTGTTCGGCGTGCGGCCGGGCCACACGCCGTTCCTGTCGCTGATGGAGCCTGGGGCGCTGACGCTGGTGGACGGCGGGCGGCGCGAGGCCTTCTTCGTGGCGGGCGGCTTCGTGGAAGTGGGCAACGACAAGGTGCTGGTGCTGGCCGACGGTGCCGAGCCGGTGGCGGGCATCGACGTGGAAGCGGCGCGCAAGCGCATGACCGAGGCGCAGGAGCGCCTGAAGGGCCTGTCGCCGGAGGACGCGCGCTTCCAGGTGGAGCAGGCCACGGTGCGCCGCGAGACGGCGCGCATGACGGCCGCGGGCCAGCGCTAACCCGGGCTGTGCCAGAAGTCCCCTCTCCCTTCGGGAGAGGGCCAGGGTGAGGGTGCGGCGCGCCTCGAGCGTGCCCCCGAGCCCCGCTAATCCCCCCCATCCCTCCCACTTGAGCACCAGCCCTTTCGGGAACGTTGACCGGGCGCCCTAAAAGATGCATTTCATATACATCTTTTAGGGGCCCCCGGGCCGGGAGACGCACATGAGCACCGTGTACGAGCAGATTGGCGGAGCGAAGGCGATGGATGCGGCGGTGGACATCTTCTACCGCAAGGTGCTG
>DASVVJ010000830.1:0-6941 GCA_036389955.1 Myxococcaceae bacterium | reverse complement strand
AGCTCGAACCATACGCGCGTCTCGTGCTTGAGGTACTCCAGCGTCTCGAGCACCGGCTGCAGCTTGGAGAAGGTGACGCGGTGGTAGAAGTCCTCGGTGAAGGCCTTCAGGTCCACGTTGGCCGCGTCCATCTTCGCGTAGAACTCGCGCCGTGCCTGCGGGTGGATGTAGCCCGCCGTCACCGCCACCGTCTGGATGCCGCGCTCGTGGCACGCGTCCGCCACGTCCATGGCGTACTCGGCGAAGATGACCGGGTCGTTGTAGGTGAAGGCCACGCTCTTGCAGCCCAGCCGCTCGGCCTCGGCGGCGATGGCCTCGGGGGTGGCCTGATCCATCAGCCGGTCGAACTCGCGCGACTTGGAGATGTCCCAGTTCTGGCAGAAGCGGCAGCCCAGGTTGCACCCGGCGGTGCCGAACGAGAGCACGCTGCTGCCGGGGTAGAAGTGGTTGAGCGGCTTCTTCTCGATGGGGTCCACGCAGAACCCCGAGGAGCGGCCGTACGTGGTGAGCACCATCTGGTCACCCACGCGCTGGCGCACGAAGCAGAAGCCGCGCTGGCCCTCGTTCAGCTTGCAGTCGCGGGGGCACAGGTCGCACTGGATGCGCCCGTCCTCCAGCGCATGCCACCACCGTCCGGGATACTCCATGCTCATGCCCGCGCCTCCCCGGCCGGATAGAGCGCGAACGCGCCGTAGCCCACCACCCGGCTCTTGTCTCCCGCCGTGTCTCCCGAGGAGCGCAGGTCCAAAAGCTCAGCGCGCAGGCCTCGGCGCTTCGCCGTCAGCAGCAGCCCATTGATGGCCGAGGCGCCGCAGGCCCGCTCGCCCTCCAGCGGGCCTTCGAGCGCCACCACCTGCTCCGCCGTCTCCTGATCCACCTGCCGGGCCTGGGCGTAGGACAGGTAGTGAGACAGATCCGAGCTGATCACCGGCAGCACGTCCTCGGTCCACAGTGCCTCCAACACGGAGGCCACCTGCTCGGGCGCGGCGCGGCCCACCACCAGCGGCAGGACGGAGAACGTGCCCAGGGCGCGCTGCAGGAAAGGCAGCTGCACCTCCAGCGAGTGCTCGCGCCGGTGGGCCTCGGCCGAGCCCGACACCAGGCCGGTGGCTTCGGCGCGCTCACGCAGCGCGGTGTCCACGTTCACGGTGCCCAGCGGTGTCTGCAGTTCATCCACATCCGGATGGGCGAGGCCCCGCAGAGAGACGAAGTGGCAGGGCCCCAGCAGCAGCACCCGGGACACCGAGCCCTTCAGCGCCCGCAGATGCGCGTAGGCACTGGCCGCGATGGGGCCCGAGTAGACGTAGCCCGCATGGGGAACGATGAGCGCGGCGGGCCGGGCCGCCGCCGTGGAGGCAGCGGCATGAGCGAGCCAGCCATCCACCTGCTGCACAAGGCGCGAGGGATCCGCCGGATAGAAAGAACCCGCCACCGCGGGAGCGCGTACTCGAGACATGGTCCTCTCATGACTAGCAGTGTCGCGAGCGCGCAGCCGGGAAGTCCCAGAGGGCCGCCTGCTCGCCGCCCGGCCCCTGGAGTTACCCCCCCTGCTCCTGGCTGAGCATGCTCCGGGCCCAGTCCGAGAGCCGGGCGTACTCCTCCTCGGGCCACGAGCCCAGGTACACCATGACGAAGCCCCCGTCAGAGGCCTCCAGGCAGGCCTCCACGCGCACGCTGGGTTCCACCACCGTGTCGGGAGGGTCCACATAACCCTCCTGGTGCTCCAGCTCGAGCGAGGTGAGGCGGGCGCCGGGGAACTCGGCCATGCAGTCCTCGAGAAACTCCGCGGGCGCGCGGTAGGGCGGCGGCGCGCCGATGTGCATGCCCCACGGATCCATGCCCCGCTCGCGGGTGATGCGCCGCACCCACGCGAGCACGGCGCGCTCGTGCAGCGAGCCCACATTCTCCACCGTCTGGGGGTGGCGCATGCCGTCCTGGCCTCGCAGGTACAGCGTGTAATGGGGCCGCTCGCCCGCCCACCACCAGCTCAGCTCGAACCGGTCTCCCGGGCCGGACTCGCTGGGGGGGAAGAGCGCCTCCAGGTGCTGGAGGAACTCCTGCTCGGTGAGCCGCAGCCGGTGCTCGCGCAGCGAATTCCAGTCCATGCGTGAGAAACGCAGCACCCTCGCGCGGTAGGCGCGTGGATCCGTGCGCAGCAGCTGATCCCACTCATCGGAGCTCATCGGGGCGGCGCACACTACTCCAGCGCCCGGAACGGACCAGGCCCCGGGTGATGGGTTCGTGACGGATCCGCCCCGTGATTTCACGAGTGGCGGGGACCTCCTGTCTTGAAAACCGGAGAACACGGACTCAGGGTGCCTCACGAGCGGGGGCGCTGCTGTCCGGGGCCCTCGCGGCGAGAGAGGTTCTGCGCGGTGGTGATGAGGGCCAGGTGGCTGAAGGCCTGGGGAAAGTTGCCCACCAGCCGGCGCCGCTCCGGATCATACTGCTCGGACAGCAGCCCCACGTCGTTGCACAGCGTGAGCAGCTGGGCGAACAGCTCGCGGGCCTCGTCCTCGCGGCCCATCAGCGCCAGGTTGTCCGCCAGCCAGAAGGAGCACGCCAGGAAGACGCCCTCTCCCGGCGGCAGCCCATCCTTCACCTCATAGGTGTCATAGCGGTGCACCAGCCCGTCGCGGCACAGCTCCCGCTGAATGGCCTCCACCGTGCCCCGCACGCGCGGATCCTCCGGCGGCAGGAAGCCTACCAGGGGAATCATCAGCAGGCTGGCGTCCAGCTGCTTCGAGCCGTAGGCCTGCACGAACGTGTTGCGCTGGGCATCGAAGCCGCGCTCGCACACCTGGCGGTGCATGCGCTCGCGGAGCTGTCTCCACGTGTCCAGGGAGCCTGCGAGGCCGTAGTGCTCGGCGCTCTTCACGGCGCGATCCACCGCCACCCATGCCATCACCTTCGAGTGGGTGAAGTGCTGGGGCTCGCCGCGCACCTCCCAGAGGCCCTCGTCGGGCCGTTCCCAGGCCTCTTCGATGAAGTGCAGCAGGTGGCGCTGCAGGTCCCACGCCTCTTCGTCCGGAGGCACCCCGGCGGCGCGGGCCTGGTGGAAGCAGTCCATCACCTCGCCGAACACGTCGAGTTGCAGCTGGCGCACCGCGGCGTTGCCGATGCGCACCGGGCGCGAGCCCTCGTACCCGGGCAGCCAGGGCAGGTTCGTCTCGAGCAGGCGGCGCTCGCCAGCCACGCCGTACATGATTTGCAGCTCGGAGGGCTCACCGGCCACGGCGCGCAGCAGCCAGTCACGCCAGGCCTGGGCCTCCTCGGTGTAGCCCGCGTCCAGCAGGGCCAGCAGGGCCAGGGTGGCATCCCGGAGCCAGCAGTAGCGGTAGTCCCAGTTGCGCACGCCGCCCAGTTGCTCCGGCAGTGAGGTGGTGGGCGCGGCGACGATGCCGCCGGTGGGCGAATAGGTGAGGGCCTTGAGGGTGATCAGCGAGCGCACCACCGCTTCACGCCAGGGGCCCTCGTAGACGCAGCGCTCGGACCACTGGCGCCACCAGTCGCTCGTCTCATTCAGCGTGGAGAAAGCGTCGGCCGAGCGCGGAGGCTGCTCGTGCGAGGGGAACCAGGTGAGGACGAAGGGCACCTGCTCGTGCTGGGCCACGTGGAAGTCCGAGTAGACATTGCCCTCCTCCACGCACATGGGCATGCGGGTGCGCAGCAGCGCGGCGTCCGGGCCCGCCTTGGCGGACACGCAGCAGGAGGCGGAGCGCATCCACGGCGTCCGGTCTCCGTAGCCGAAGCGCAGCGCCATCTCCATGCGCATGGGCACGCGGCCCTCCAGGCCCTGGACGATGCGGACGATGTCGGGCGCGTGGTTGCGCACGGGCATGAAGTCGATGAGGCGCACGCTGCCCTCGGCGGTCTCGAAGTCGGTCTCGAGCACCAGGGTGCCGGGGCGGTAGCGGCGGCGCACCGAGCGCACGGGCACGGAGGGCGCTACGCGCCAGCGGCCATGGTCCTCGTCTCCCAGCAGGGCGGCGAAGCAGGCGTCCGAGTCGAACCGGGGCCAGCACAGCCAGTCAATGGAGCCGTCATTGCCCACGAGCGCGGCACTGCAGGTGTCCCCGATGAGGGCATAGGCTTCGAGTGGCAGCGCCATGCCAGAAAAGGTGAGAACCCCTCCGCGTGCACGCACGCCTGCCCTCCCGCTCGGAGAAGAGCGGGAGCAAGGGCGAGGCACCCTGCCTGGCCACCTGGGCGCTTACTGGCCGAAGGTGGTGCCGGCGGTGAAGCCCAGCAGGCCCGGGTAATTGAGCTGTCCGTGGTGGCCGATGATGTGGTTGTACACGGGCACCTGCAGGGTGAGCCCGAGGCGTACGTCCTTCACGCTCCAGTACAGGCCTCCGCCCAGGAGCACGTCGGTGCGCCCGAGGTTGCCGTCCTGCTGGACCACGCCATCCCAGCGCTCGGGCTGCTCGTGGACCAGGTCCGCTCCGGCGGATAGTTGCAGGGAGTCCGCCACCTTGAAGGCTCCACTCAGCCCGAAGTTGAAGCGGTGCCCGGCGCGGAAACCGTGATGGTTCTCCACCAGGGAGAGCTGTGCCTGTCCCCACAACCGGGCGCTCCAGGAGTTCCAGCTGCGTCCGGCTTCCAGTCCGAGCAGGGGCTGCACGGTGCCGTTGCCGAACTGAACGTGTTGGTGAGGCTGGCCCGCGGCGCCGAGCGCGAACGGATCCTCCTCGGTGCGGCCCAGGGGCACGGTGAAGCCAGCGCGCGTGGCGAGCCGCACCTCTCCCACGGAGAAGGCATAGCGCCCCATTACCCAGGGGTCACCCAGACCGAACAGGGTCTCGTTGCGGTGGTGGATGTTCTCGTAGTCGAGAGTGACAGGGGTGCCGTCGAGGCGGCGGAACTGAATGGTGGTGCGGTTGAGGCGCAGGGGCACCTGCACTTCCACGCCGAGCGCGTCGGTGAGACCGTGCTCGAGATGGGCGCGCAGCTCGCCGATGGAGAAGCGCTGATCATGGATCTGCGGCGGCTCATCGCGCTCGGCGCAGATGGGGCCGATGTCCGGACAGGCCGACTCGTGCTGGACGCGCACGGTGGTGGCCAGCAGGGACAGGTTCACGGACGTCTGCCCTGACTTCAGTCCTGTATCGGCGGCCCTCCCGACCGGGAGGTTGGGGTTGCTTCAACCCGCGCAGGCGGCGGCGCGGCCGGGCACGGCGAGCGCGAGCAGCCCCACGGCGACAGCGAGCCACCTCATCGCGCGGCGCCCTCGGAGATGGCGGCATCGAGGGCGGCCAGGTCCAGCCCGGTGACACTGCGCACGGGCCGGCCATCCTTTCCATAGATGACGAGGTGGGGCAGGTTGGGCACGCCAGCGAGGTAGCGCTTGGCCAGCGGCGAGTCCCAGGAGACGACGTTGAGCTTGCGGAAGGCGAGGTCCTGGCGCTGGTTGAGCAGGCCATACACGTGGGCATCCACCTTGCGGCAGGGCGGGCACCAGTCGGCATAGAAGTCGAACACGGTGACCTTGCCGGGGACGGCATGAGCGGCCAGGTCAGGCACGTCCTCGCCCTGCTCGGAGAGCTTCTTCAGATCAGCCCCGGTGGCGAGGGTGGGAAGGGGCTCGAAGGACAGGTCCGGGTGACAGAGGTAGCACTGGGACTCGGGCACATCGTGCTCACCGCACCAGTCCTTGGCGGCCTTGAAGCGGGGGACAAGGTGAGGGTTGCAGCGGGCGCAGGTCTCCTGCGGCACGCGGTGTTCGCAGAAGGCGGCACCTGGCTGAGAGGCGACGCTCAGGGAACTGAGCTCACCATGAGCAGGCTCGGAGGCCGAGCGCGAGGAAGCACAGCCGCTGGCGGTGAGCAGGAGGCTGGCGAGGAGCAGGGAACACAGACGCATCAAAGGACCCCACGAGGGAAAACACTCCCCTCTCCCTTCGGGAGAGGGACGGGGTGAGGGTTCACGTGCCCTGAGCTCCACCCAGGGCCACAGTTACCGCGCGAGGCCAGAGGCCGCAAGGCAAACGCCAGGGCCCAGCAGGCCCGGACGCCTGCCAGGCCCCTTGTTTCCTCAAACTCTATGGTTGCAACCTTGAAGTTTGAGGATACTCTCTCGTGCATGGAGACACCGGTCACGGCGAGAGCCGCCATCCTGGCCATTCTGATCAGCGAAAAGAGCTACGGGCTCGAGATCATCGAGAAGGTGCGGGAGCGGACCCACGGGGCCATCGTCCTGAACGAGGGGAGCGTCTACCCCACGCTCAAGGCCATGGAGCGCGAGGGCCTGCTGCGCAGCTTCGACGGGGAGCCGATGCCCGAGCGCGGAGGCCGTCCGCGGCGCTACTACGAGCTGACGGGCGAGGGCCGCCGGGTGGCCACCGAGCAACGCACGGCGCTCATCGGACTGCTGCGTCCCGCGTGGGGTGACGCATGAGCGACGGCATCAACTGATCAGCGGCGTCGCAGAGGCGGGTCATGCCCCATCTGCCTTGAGCCTGTGAGGATAATCCGAGTGGTAAGCAAGAACCGGAAGCGTCCGCCACGAAGCCAACACGAAGTGGAGGCGCTCATCGAGGAAGGCCAGGCGCAGTTGAGGAGGATCCTGGACGAGATTCATTATCTGCGCGCGAGACTGCCGTTGGTGATGACGGGGGAGTCGGCCCGGCGCGCGCTCTCAACGCGCTTGGACGTCTGGGACGGAGTTCAGGAACTCAAGAGGAGCGGACGCAACGCCCAGGAACTGGCGCGGCATATCACCCAAGCAGCAGGGGTGCGCCGCCGGTTGCTGGAGAATGCCTCCAAAGAGATTACCGGCTCGCCCTACGGGCTGTTGCGCGAGGAGCAGCAGATCATCGAGCAGGCCAGCAAGGCGCTGGACGTGCTGGAAGCCCTGGTGCCCCGGCGCATCGCCAACGAGGAGATCGGCGATGCGCAGGAATACATCCACCGGATGGTGAAGGCCCATCGGCCCCGGTGGAT
>DASVVJ010000829.1:0-4190 GCA_036389955.1 Myxococcaceae bacterium | reverse complement strand
CTCCGAAGGCGCGACCACGCTGGTGGTGGACGTCTGGGGCGACCGGCTCGCCGAGGACCACAGCGGACTGGAGCGGCTGCACGCCATGCCCGAGTTCGCGGGAGCCTCTGCGGAGGTCACGAGCCTCAACGGCCAGGTGCGCGACAACCTGCTCGGGCTGGTGGGCCACTCGCTGTTCCGCAAGGGAGCCTCGCCCGAGGAGCGCGAGCAGGCCCGGCAGCGACTCGTCGAGGAGCTGCGGCGCCGCGAGGGTGACGGAGCCCAGATCGACGTGGACGTGGAGTCAGACCCGGAGAACCAGAAGCTGCGCGTCAAGGTGCGCAAGCAGCTGCACGGCCCTCAACCACCGTCCGAGTAGGCGCGCTCAGTCCGGTAGGGGCGCCTTCCGGGGAGTGCCCAGCAGCTCCAGGGTCCGCGCGGCGACGAAGCAGAGCGTCTGGGCGCAGGGCTCACAGCCTCCGCCACAGCACCGGGGCCAGTGGCCCTCGGGGTTGCGCAGGAGCGGGTTCACCATCGACCGGTAATAGCTCGGAAGCTGAAGCTCCTCGCTGGCCTGGGTGAGCGCGGCATCGACTGAAGACTGAGGAACGTCGGACACGATTTCTTCTATACCCCGAGGCCAGGCCAGACGACATAGTGCCCTCGGCGGCTCCCACTTCCTGGGAGGCCTTGCGACGGGAGAGCACATGGACGTTCGCGCAGCAGTCGCGTTCGAGGCGGGCAAGCCCTTGCGTATCGAGACGGTGCAGCTCGAGGGCCCCCGGGCGGGAGAAGTCCTCGTCGAGCTGAAGGCCACGGGCGTGTGCCACACCGACGACTACACCCTGTCGGGCAAGGATCCGGAGGGACTGTTCCCGGCGATCCTCGGCCACGAGGGCGCGGGCGTGGTGGTGGACGTGGGCCCGGGGGTCACCTCGGTGAAGAAGGGGGACCACGTCATCCCGCTGTACACGCCCGAGTGCCGGCAGTGTGAGTACTGCCTGTCGCGCAAGACGAACCTGTGCCAGGCGATCCGCGAGACGCAGGGCAAAGGCCTGATGCCGGATGGCACCAGCCGGTTCCGGATCGGTAAGGACGTCATCCACCACTACATGGGCACGTCGACGTTCGCGCAGTTCACGGTGCTGCCGGAGATCGCGGTGGCGAAGATCCGGCCGGACGCTCCGTTCGAGAAGGTCTGCTACATCGGCTGCGGGGTGACGACGGGCATCGGGGCGGTGATCCACACGGCGAAGGTGACGCCGGGCAGCAAGGTGGTGGTGTTCGGCCTGGGAGGCATCGGGCTGAACGTGGTGCAGGGGGCGCGGATGGTGGGCGCGGACATGATCGTCGGGATCGACATCAACCCGAACCGGCGGGAGCTGGCCGAGAAGCTGGGGATGACGCACTTCGTGAACCCGCGCGAGGTGGAGGGCGACCTGGTGAAGTACCTGGTGAGCCTCACGAAGGGCGGAGCGGACTACAGCTTCGAGTGCGTGGGGAGCACGCAGCTGATGCGCCAGGCGCTGGAGTGCTGCCACAAGGGCTGGGGTGAGAGCATCATCATCGGCGTGGCGGCGGCGGGGCAGGAGATCAGCACGCGGCCGTTCCAGCTCGTCACGGGGCGGGTGTGGAAGGGCTCGGCGTTCGGAGGGGCGCGGGGCCGCACGGACGTGCCGCGCATCGTGGACTGGTACATGGAGGGGAAGATCCAGATCGACCCGCTCATCACGCACATGGTGCCGCTGGAGGGGATTCAGGAAGCGTTCGACCTGATGCACCGGGGCGAGTCCATCCGCAGCGTGGTGAGGTACGGGGCGTGACAGGGCCGCTGACGCTCATATCGGAGCACCGCAACTTCGGAGGCACGACGGCGTTCTACAAGCACGCCTCGGAGGCCTGTGGTGGGGAGATGCGCTTCGGCGTCTACGTGCCGCCCCAGGCGGCGACGCGGAAGGTGCCGGTGCTCTACTACCTGGCGGGGCTCACCTGCACGGAGGAGACGTTCCTCATCAAGGGTGGAGCGCAGCGGCTGGCCTCGGAGCTGGGGCTGATGCTGGTGGCACCGGACACGAGCCCGCGCGGGGCTGGCTTTCCGGGCGAGGCCGAGTCCTGGGACTTCGGCGTGGGAGCGGGCTTCTACGTGGACGCCTCTCAGCAGCCGTGGTCGTCGCGCTACCGCATGTACACATACGTCACCCGGGAGCTGCCGGCCCTGGTGGTGGAGCACCTGCCAGCGCGCGCGGACCGGGAGGGCATCTTCGGACACTCGATGGGAGGCCACGGGGCGCTCATCTGCGCGCTGCGGCAGCCTGGGCGCTACCGCTCCGTCTCGGCGTTCGCGCCGATTGGAGCGCCGATCCGCAGCCCCTGGGGACAGAAGGCCTTCGGGGGCTACCTAGGGCCGAACCAGGAGGCGTGGCGCGAGTGGGACGCGAGCGAGCTGGTGCGCACTCTCAAAGAGCCGCTGCCCCCGCTGTTGGTGGACCAGGGAACGAAGGACAAGTTCCTCGCAGACCAGCTCCACCCGGAGTTCCTCCAGGAAGCCTGCGCGGCGGCGAAGCAGCCGCTCACGCTGCGGATGCAGGAGGGCTACGACCACGGCTACTACTTCGTCTCCACGTTCATGGAGGACCACCTGCGCCACCACGCCAAGACCCTGAACGCATGAGTTCGACCCGAATCAGCCGCCATGTGAAGGCGCCTCGCGCCAAGGTCTACCGCGCGCTCCTCAATGCGCACGCAGTCGCACAGTGGATGGTGCCTCCGGGCATGACCAGCCACGTGCATGAGTTCGAACCTCGCGAAGGGGGCGCGATCCGGATCTCGCTCACATACGAGGAGCAGACCGGGACCGGCAAGACGACCGCGCATACCGACACGTATCACGGCCACTTCGTGAAGCTCGTGCCGGACACGCAGATGGTCGAGGTGGTCGAGTTCGAGACGGACAATCCCGCGATGCGCGGCGAGATGACGATCTCCATCACACTCGCCGACGCGGACGGCGGCACCGAAGTCCTCGCAGTGCACAACGGGCTGCCAAGCGGTGTGCCGCCTGCCGACAACGAGCTGGGCTGGCAGCAGTCCCTCGAGAGACTCGCGACACTCGTCGAGGCGGGTTAGAGCACGGGCGACTCTGGCACTGACTATGGCAAGCCCGAGGTTGGCTGGCGCTGGGTGTCAAACGCGGGAAGGTAACACGCTCCCTTCCAATCATAGGCGTCAGCCCTGCAAGGGGACTTTGTGTCGGCCAGACGGTACCAGCACCCGCCGCGGATCGCTGTCCCTCCATTCTCCCCGCACGGCGGCTTGCGCTGATTTGGTACCGGGCCCTCTGGCATAGGAAGCCCCACGCTCCGCTTCACTTGAGTATTCGGCGCAGGAACGACTGTGCTTGCGGGTTGGGCACGGTCTCCCAGCCCTACAGAACTTCCAGCTTGGGTCTCTCGCTCCTTTGTAAGCCGCGCCATCTCTTGCCGCATAGGCAGCAAGACTGCCATGGAGACGAGAGACAGCCCGAGAGCTGCTACCGCTGCGTATGCTACCCAAGCTAATGACATGGACTGGAGCGGCCGTTGTTTGCGTGCCGCATTCACGCTCGCCTGCGCCAAGACCAATTGTTGGAGAGGAGGGCGCCGCAGTTCCAGTTCTCGCCGCACCCTTCCCTTTTCTGCTCCCCAGGCATCACCAGCGGCGGCCATGTCAAAGAGCTCCACGTCCGCTGCTGGAGCCGCGTTTTCCGCCGCATATTCCAGCGCCTCGGCAGCTTGGCGGGCTTGCCCCTTGAAACGTTTCGCTGGGTTCACCGAGAGCAGACGCAGGATGACGGACTCCAGTTCCGGGCACACTCGAGCGTTGAGAGCTTGCGGTGGGCGTGGACCTGGCCCGCCTGGCAACCACACTTCAGATCCTTCCGCTCCCGGTTCCGTGGTCGGCGGGTACTCACCCGTCACCAACCGGTACGCAGCGATTCCCAAGGCGAACAAGTCATCGCATGGAGTGCCCTCGTAGTGCGCGCTGGGGTGGGAATAGAAGACACGCTGGTAAGCCCAGGCCTCGGGACTACGGTAGGCAGGCGTTCCGGGTGGCAGTGGCGGGTCCGTCAGCGTGACTGCGCCTCGATAGTCTCCCGCTCCGAAATCAACGAGAAAGACATTCCCATCCGCCGCCCGTACCAGGACATTGTCTCCCTTGACGTCCCGGTGCAC
>DASVVJ010000828.1:0-8725 GCA_036389955.1 Myxococcaceae bacterium | reverse complement strand
CGGACGAGGATGCGGGTGGGAGACTCCTTCCACATCTCGGTGCGCAGCGTCTCACCGGGGAACACCGACTCGGCGAAGCGGACCTTGATGCTCTTGAAGTACCGCGCATCGCTGTCCTTGAAGGCCTTGAGCACGTGGCGCACCACGTGGCCGAAGGTGCACAGCCCGTGGAGGATGGGCTTGGGAAAGCCAAACGCGGTGGCGAACTCGGGATCGGCGTGCAGCGGGTTCCAGTCTCCCGACAGCCGGTAGAGCAGCGCCTGGTTCTCGTTCGTCTTCTCGGTGATGACGGCGTCCGGCGCGCGGTCAGGGGGCACGTTGATGTCGCCCGAGGGCCCCCGGTCCCCGCCCCAACCGCCCGCGCCGCGCACGAAGGTGGTGAGCTCGTTGCGCGCCAGCTCCTCGCCCGTGTCGGCGTTGAAGGTGCGGATGTCCGTGACGACCAGGGCGTTCTTGCCCTTGTCGAAGATGTCCTTGATCTTCGCCTGGTGGCGCAGCTTGGCGCGCGGCGGCAGCGGGCGCAGCAGTTCGGTGTACTGCTCACCGTGCAGCACCCGGTCGAAGCCGTAGTTCAGCCCCGGGGCCTGCTTGCCCTCGGCCAACAGCTTGAGCACCGAGTTGAGCGCGGGGATCACCGCGTACGTGGGCAGCGGCGTGAAGCCCTCACCGTGGTTCTCATACACGTAGCGCAGCTCTTTCGTGTCCAGCGGATCGCGCGCCGCGCCGACTCCCAGCGCGTACAAGGCCAGGTCGCGCTCGTCGTACGAGGTGGTCGCCGGCGGGAACTCGTAGCCCAGCGCCGCGTCCACATCGATGAACTCGTTGCCGCCCTTGCTCTTCGAGCTCAGGTTCTCCATCACCGGCTGCATCGCCGCGTTGACGCCCTCGGGGAAGGTAGCCTTCTGGAAGTCAGTGATGCGCTCCCACGCGCCCTGGACGAGCTCGGGGGTGAGGGTGCGCCCCAGCTTGAAGGTCACGCCCTCGGTGCGCTGCCAGCGCAGCTTGGCCATGAAGCCGCCGCCCACCTCGAACAGGCCGCCGTTCTCCTGACAGCTCTCGTGCGACAGCACCGCCACCAGCGGGCTGACGTACTCGGGCCGCAGCGCATCCGTCACCTCCTTGGGGAGGATCGTCTCGGTGAGCCGCGAGCCCGCCAGCGGGGCAATCACGTTGACGAAGACGTTCTTCTTGGCGCCCTCCAGGGCCAGCGTCCGGGCGAAGCCCACCAGGCCCAGCTTGGCCATGCTGTAGTTGGACTGGCCGAAGTTGCCGTAGATGCCCGCGGCCGACGCGGTGAACAGCACGCGGCCGTAGCCCGCCTCGCGCAGGTGCGGCCACGCGGCGTGGGTGACGCGGAAGGCCCCCAGCACGTGCACCCGGTAGATGAGCTCCCAGTCCTGCTCCGTCATCTTCTGGAAGCTGGTGTCGCGCAGGATGCCCGCGTTGTTGATGACGATGTCCACCCGCTTGAAGTGATCCAGCGCCGACTGGACGATCTTCGCGCCGTCCTCCACCGAGTCGTAGTTGGCCACTGCCTCACCGCCCGCGGCCTTGATCTCCGCCACCACCTTGTCAGCGGCCTCGGAGCTCTTGCCGCCACCGGTGGACGTGCCTCCCAAGTCATTCACCACGACCTTGGCGCCACGGCTGGCAAGCAGCAGCGCGTGCGAGCGTCCCAGCCCCTGTCCGGCGCCGGTGACGATTGCGACCCTTCCATCGAAGCGAAGCTCGTTGGCCATTGCATCTCCCAAGCGGAAAGTCCGGGCGTTCTGACAGCGCGCTGGCCCAGCGTCAACCAGCGCCAGGCAGACTCAGGAGGGGAAGAATCCGGGCTGGGAAGGGGTTCTCCTGACCCATGTGCCAGCCTTGTCAGGAGCTCCCATGACGCGTGGCCCCACCCTGCTCGCCCTGGCCCGCGCCGCGGTGAGCGAGTCCCTTGAAGGCCCCGTGGTGCAGATTCCCCCGGAGCCGTGGCTGCAGGCCCCGGGCGCCTGCTTCGTGACCCTGAAAAAAGAGGGAGAGCTGCGCGGCTGCATCGGCACGCTCGAGCCTCACCGCTCGCTGGGCAAGGACGTCGTCGAGAACGCCAAGAGCGCCGCTCACCGCGACCCGCGCTTCTCCCCGCTGCGGCGCAACGAGCTGGACCTAGTGCGCTTCGAGGTGAGCCTGCTGACCCCCATGGAGCGCCTGGAGGTGGAGACGGAGCAGGAGGCCATCGCCAAGCTGCGCCCCGGGGTGGATGGGGTGCTGCTGCAGTGGGGGACCTACCGGGGCGTCTTCATCCCCAAGATGTGGGGGATGCTGCCCACTCCCGAGGAGTTCCTCGCCGTGCTGAAGCGGAAGGCAGGACTGCCCTCGCGGGAGTGGCGCCCGGGCACCCGCCTGTGGCGCTTCACCGCCGAGGACTGGGCCGAGCCCGAGTTGCGTAACTGAGCGCGAGGGGCACCATGAACAAAGGCTGTGCCACGCAGGTGGCACCGCCTCGGTTCAACCCGGTGACCTCAAAGACAGCCCTCTTACCAGGGGCAGTTCACCACGTTCACCGTGCGCGTCACGGGCGGCGCGGAGTTCCCCCCGCTGTCCGTCACTTCGTACACCAGCGTGTACGTACCGGCGACCCACCCGTTCACCGAGCCCGTCTTGCGCACCGTGGGGGACAGGTTCCCGTAGCACGCATCCGCCGACTCCACGCCCGGGTCCACCCACTGGCTGCCGCAGGTGTGCGTCATGGCCGCCGCGCCCTTGAGCCGCAGCGTCGGAGCTGTGCGGTCATCCACCTGCACCGAGCGGATGGCGCTCACCGTGGTGCCCGCCGCGTTCCACGCGATGTACTGCACCGAGTAGGTCCCCTCGGCACTCGTGTTAGGCCCCGGCCCGTACGAATCATTGCCCGAGTTGTACCGGTGCACTTCCAGCGGGGCGCACCCCACATCCCACGCGTCGGCACCGGGGTCCGTCCAGGTGTCCACGCCGCACTCCAGCGTCATCTGGCTGCTGCCGTGCATCACCAGCGTGGGCCCCGTCAGGCCCTCCGGGCACGTCGAGTCACACGCATCCCCCATCCCGTCCCCATCGCGATCCGCCTGGTTTGGGTTGGGCTCCTCGGGGCAGTTGTCCGTGCTGTCCGGCACCCCATCGCTGTCCCCGTCGGGCGCGCAGGTGGCGCGCTGCGTCCACGAGGCGGAGACCGCATAGGCCCCGGCGTTATCGCTGAAGGCTCCGTCGTTCTCCCCAAGGAACAGGTAGTACTCTCCGTCTCCCGCGGGCGCCGTCAGCGTCGCGGCCGAGCCCACGAAGAACGCAGGCCCCGCCGCCGTGGCGGTCGTCAGCTGGGTGGGGCTCGTGCTCCACCGGCCGATCAGGCTGTAAACGGGCAGGCCCCGGAAGAGCCAGGTGTACCCATCAGGCCCCGTGCAGTAGGGCCCGTCGTCCACCACGCACCCGGACGCGGTCAGCTGAATCTGCTGCCCCGCACACAGCCGCGCGTCCGGAACACGGATGGGATCAATACTTCCCGGGACGACAGTCGACGGGTCCGTGCGCTGATAGAGGTTGGCGGCTCCCGTCACGGAGAACGAATTGGAGCCCAGCGCCTGAGCCTGAGTGGCGCTGGCAATCCCTTCTTCGCCCTCCTGCATTCCCTCGCCACAGGACGAGGCCACAACCCCCATCGCCGCCGTACCCAACAGCCACAGACCTTGCCGGATCTTCATCTGCTCTCCCCTTGAACGGTGTGGTGATGCACCAGGAGGCCAGACTGCCGGCGCCCTGGTATGCACCACACTGTCAGGCCCACCGCCTGAGCGCTGTGAAGCGCTTCACTCGGTGCCTGTGAAGCCGTTCACACCCCCGTTCCTCTGCACCTGAGCCCGAGCACGCCCACCGACTCCAACTCATAAAATTCAGCTCACTTTGGAAATGATGAATATACTGAATTTCAGGCAATTCAATTCCTTGAAGGAGCCTCCCATGCGACGTCCCGCGATGCATGTCTCCCTGAGTGTGCTGCTCTGCAGTGTCCTGTTGACGGCCTGTGGTGGAACCGAGGCGGAGCTGGCCGCGCCCGAGGAGGAGTCGCTGGGCACCGTGGAGTCGCCGCTGTGCGCCGGCCAGTACGTCACGCAGCTCGGCATCTCGACTGCGAGCGTCTCGTCTTCGTACGTGCTGGAGGCCACTGGCTCCTGGACGGTGTCCTCGGGCGCCAACGCGGTACGGCTGGAGTACTACGTGAATGGCACCCTCTCCACGACGGAGGAGCGCGTCGGCGCCTCGGGCAACTGGACCTTCAGCGCCTCGGGTGCCGCCTGCGGTATCCCCCACGACCTGGTGGTGAAGGCCTGGCCGATGATCATCGACAGCGCGGGCAACCGCACCACCTGCTCGGCCGCGCTCGCCCAGACCTCTCAGACCGTGAGCTCGGACTGCCACTGGGCCTTTGCTGGTGGGTACTTCTGCGGCATCTATCCCCAGCCCGCGTGCCCTGGCTATCCGCTCTGCCCGACGACCAATCCGAGTGGGCAGGTCTGCTCGCCTCTCGGGAGCATGTGCAAGAACAGGAACAGCGGGAGCATCGTGTTCTACTACTGCCGGTAATGGATGCCGGGCTTCTCCTGCGCTACCGCAGCAGGGAGAACATCTCCGCGGTCTTCACCGGGGCGTACCTGGGCAGCCACACCGGCTGATCGGCGCCCCGGGGCGACAGCACGTTCGCGAAGTGGTGCGGCGTGCGCGACAGCGTCACGTTCTCCGTGACGCCTTGATAGATGCCCATTGGCGTGACCGACGTGAACAGCTGGGGATCAATCAGCGTGTGCTCGCCGCCGGAGCGCAGCGCCGTCTCGACGTAGCTCCGGTCGAACGTGCGGGTGGGTTCCCCAGGCCGGCAGCGGCTCGGGCGCCGAGTCGCCGATCCTCTCGATCTCGATCAGCGGCCGCTCGGCGAGGTAGTCGAACAGGTCGGTCGCGACGAACTCCTCGGCGGAGCGGACCTTGGCGAACACGAGGCCCTGCTCCTCGCCGAACGCCTCCAGCTCATCGGCGGTGTGGCGCGCGATCGCGCGGCCGAGCGCCTTCGGGTTGTCGGCACAGTCGAGCACCTCGAGCATGCGGAACTTGAGGTTGGGGTAGATGTTCGCCGGCAGGATGTTGAACCGCCGCCAGCATCGCGGCACGTATGGAGTCCCTGGTGCTCATGGTCAGATCCTCCCATCTCGTACGGCTCACTGCTTCCTGGGATAGTGCGCCGGGGAAAAGGTGAAGATGAGCGACGATCAGCCGGGCGCATTTTCTCGACGGCAGTTCCTTCAGATCTCCGCGGTGTCCCTGTCGAGCGCTCCGGAGGCGTTGACGGAGACCGTGCTCAAGGCCACCACGGCGCAGACCCCGGCCATGTCCACCACGGCCGCGAAGTACATCCTGACCCGGCTGAGCCAGCACGGCGTGAACATGCTGTTTGGCGTGCCGGGCGCCACCTGTGACCCTCTCTTCGCCGCGGCCCAGAGCGCGGGGATGGCCATCGTGGTGAACAGCAGTGACCTCGAGGCGGGCTATGCCGCCGATGGGTTCGCGCGCATGCGCGGCCTGGGAGCGGTCGCGGTCACCTATGGCGTGGGCACCATGAGCCTGCTGCCCGCCATCGGCGGCGCCTATGCCGAGCGCAGCCCGGTGGTGCTCATCAACGGCGGGCCCAGCGCCGAGGACCTTCGGCTGCAGAAAGAGCTGGGCACCCTCTTCAGTCACTCGATTGGCCGCGAGAAGACGGACCTCGCGATCTTCCGGGAGGTCACCGAGTATGCCGGACGCGCCGAGAAAGCCTCGGATGTGCCGAAGGTCGTCGACACCGCCATCCGCACCGCGCTGACCGCCCAGCGGCCCGTCTATATCGAGATTCCCAAGCACCTCTGGGACGCGAAGTGCCCCGCGCCGGCGGGTGCGCTGGAGGTGGCCCTGGCCCCCTCCGGCCAGGAAGGCCGGCTCGCGACGGAGATCCTCGAGAAGCTGCGCACGGCTTCCCGGCCGGCACTGCTGCTGGGGATCGAGATCCAGCGCTACGGCCTGGAGAACGCCGTCACCGCGCTGGTGGAAAGGCTCCAGCTTCCGTGGGCGACGACGATGTTGGCCAAGTCGGTGATCGCCGAGCAGACAGCGGGGTTCGTCGGCGTCTACGGGGGCGAGCGGTCAGTGCCCTCGGTGAAGAAGATCATCGAGGGCGCGGATGCCGTGCTGGCCATCGGCTGTGTCATGGGCCGGCAATACCGGCGCCTCGTCACCCAGAGCCGTGACAAGCTGATGCTGCTCGCCAACCAGAACGCGCTGCTGGGCCGTGGGCCCGCCGTCAGCGCGGCCCTGAGCCCCCTGCTGGCCGAGCTGCAGCGCCAACCCTGGCAGCCCAAACCGGAGCACCTCGAGCGGACTCGGCTTCCCGGCCTGTCCTTCCGCCAGCGGCGGGCCTCGGTCCCCGCTGCCAAGGGGACCGCAGGAGCGGTGGCCGAGCGAGGCCTGACCTACGATGAGGTGCTCGAGGAGGTCAGCGGCGTCCTCGATGAGCGCTTCCTCGCCATCACCGATACCAGCCTCAGCATGTATCCGGCGGCGGAGCTGAACGTCACCGGCCGCAAGGGCTTCCTGTGCAACGCGGTGTGGCAGGCCATCGGCTATTCGGTCGGCGCCGCGGTGGGCGTGGGCCTCGCCCAGGACCGGCGCCCCCTGGTCATCTGCGGGGATGGCGGGTTTCAGATGACCGCGCAAAGCCTCTCCACCATGGCGCAGCACAAGATGCGCGCGGTCGTCATCGTGCTCGACAATGGCCACTACGGCATCGAGCAGTGGCTGCTCGACCCCCGCTTCTTCCGGGACCCCGCCGCGCCGCTGCTGCCCTACCTGGCCCTGAACCGCTGGAACTATGCCGAGCTGGCCAAGTCCCTCGGGTTCAGCTCCGCGAAAACGGTGGAGGCGCTCCCCGAGTTCCGGCAGCTCCTGGCGGACGCGAAGGACGCCCCCGGGCCCGTGCTCATCCATGCGCTGATCAAACCGCGCGACGTTCCGTCCGTGCTCCGTGAGGCCTGACAGCGCCCCATGACCCGAACCCTCTCGCGACGCGTATTCCTGCAGGGAACCGCCGCCGTGGCCGGTGGCGCGGCCTTTCCGGCCTTCGCCACGTCCCCCGGGCACCTGCGTGAGGGAGAGGTTCTGCCGAACCCGGACTTCTCGCTCTTGCGCGAGAGCGCGCCGTACCTCGTTGGCATCCGCCCCCATCGAACGGGAGGCGTGCGCCTGGAGCTCGAGCAACAGCCCCTCGAGACCTCTTCCGGGAAGAAGTATCTCCTCCACAATTATGGCCACGGGGGCGGCGGCATCACCCTGAGCTGGGGCTGCGCCAGCGTCACCGCCGACACCGTCCACACGCTCCTGGAGCGGTTGCGCCAGGCCCAGCAGGTCCCCTCCGTCGCGGTTCTCGGCACCGGCGTGATTGGACTGACCGTGGCCACCGAGCTGCGCCGCAGGTGGCCCACCCTGCCTCTGAAGGTCTACGCGAAGGATCTCGACGTCCGCTCCACCACGTCGTTCATGGCAGGCGGGCAGTTCGAGCCCTCGGGAATCTCCCTCGAGTACCAGAGTGCGGAGAAGAAGCGTGTCCTGGCCACGTACCTGCGAAGGTCTCGCGAGCGGATCGTCGAGCTTCAGAACTCCGGGCAACGCACCCTCTTCGGTGTCGCGGAACGGAAGAATTACACGCTCGACCATCCGGTGAAGGCCTTTGACGATTTCACCCCGCGCGATGTGATTCCCCTGCCCAGAAAGGGAACGCTTCCCTTCGAGAAGCTCAACACGGCCGGCCGCGAGTACAGCACCTGGCTGATGAACCCGGCCATCCTGCTTCCCAAACTGGCCGCGGACCTCGCGCAGGCCTCCGTGCCCTTCGAGCAGCGGCTGTTCGAGTCCAAGCGGGACATCGCATCGCTGCCCGAGAACATCGTCATCAACTGCACGGGCTATGGCGCGAAGAAGCTGGTGGGCGACCGGAAGCTCGTCGCACATCGCGGGCACCTGGTCATTCTGCGAAAGACCCTGCCCAAGCAGTTCTATTTCTTCGGTGGAGGGTGCGAGAACCGGGTGACCGCCTACGTGTTCTGCCGCCAGGACGACATCGTCGTGGGCGGCACCGTCCAGCCGGGAAATGAGTCGGCCACCGCCGACGAGCAGGACGCGCTGGTCTTCCAGCGCATCCTCTCCAACGCGCGCGAGCTCTTCGACGGCCGCCCCGCGGCGTGCAGCCCCTGATACCGGGGCCTGCTGTGCGTCAGTAGGCCCTCACCCTGGCGCGGTATTGGTGAAAGGCCTCGCCATACTTCCTGGCCAGCATCCGCTCCTCGGCGATGCGCACGGGCCCCGTCAGCACCACCGTGAAGGCCGCCGCGTAGAGCAGGGTCGCCAGGCTTCCGATGGCCACTGCGGCGCCCCACACGAGCAGGAGGTGGGCGAGCTGCAGCGGGTGCCTCAACCGGGCATACAACCCCGTCGTCACCAGCCGCTCCGGCGGATCCCAAGGGTCCGGTGTCCCCACTCCCTGCGTGAGCGCCTGGGTGGACCCGATCGTCAGGACCACCCCGAGGCCCGCCAGGACACCTCCCGCCACGGGGTGACGAAGGCTCAGCGCTCCCAGGTACTCCGCGATGACCACTGGCAGGGGCCCCGCGAACGTTCCCATGAAGCTCATCCACCAGGC
>DASVVJ010000827.1:0-5386 GCA_036389955.1 Myxococcaceae bacterium | reverse complement strand
ACCTCTGGCTGCAGGCGCTGGAGCTGCATGACGGCATCGAGTACTCGGCCGCGCCCATTCTGCGTGACCACGTGCCGGTGGATGACAAGCTCAAGCTGCGCAAGGTGGCCGAGAAGCTCGCGAAGCTGTCTCCCGAGCAGCGCAGGCAGGCCCTGCTGGGGTTGCCGTTGCCGCTGGCGACGGCGTGGGCCCGGAGTGCCAGCACCGCGTTCCCGGTGCGCCTGGAGGCCGCCTGGGTGGCGCTGCGCGGACCGGGCTTCAACACCCGGGACTGTGACCTGTCCACGGATCCCCGGCTGCTCGTGGCCCTGATGGAGCGCGTCGACCCGCGGCGGGGGCCTGGCGGAGAGCGGTGGAGCGGATCGCTGGAGACCCTTCGGGTGTTGCTGCGCGCGACGGTGAACCTGCTGGTGCGCTCGCCACCGCGCTCGGTGGACCTGGAGGAGCAGGACCAGCCGTACTTCCGGCTGCGGGCCATGCTGCGCGAGTGGATGCTGGTCTCGGATGAGCTGGGGGCCGAGCTGGCCGCGAGCCTGCGGGAGGATCTGGTGGACCGGGTGAAAAATGCCCTGCGCTCGGTTCACCACCAGGAGGAGCAGCTCTCGGCTCCGCTGGACCAGGTGAATGCCTGGCTGCGGTGCTCGGCGGTGCTGAGGGATGTGCGCCTGCTGGAGGTGGTCAGGAACCTGGGCAAGCACCTCAACCCCCAGGAGCGCGCGTTCCTCGCCGATCCGCTGGAGTCCGCCAAGCAGGAGCTGGTGCTGCCCCGGCTGCCGGACGACGTGGAGGTGGTGGTGATGGCCGTGAGGGAACTCCGGGTGCCATGAGCCTCAGAGCATCCGGCACAGCCCTCAGGCAATAGGGTGGGCGGACGCTCGTAAAGGTCTGTACCCATGAGACTCTTGAACGCTTTGCTCCTGGTGGCCGCAGTCGTCGCCGCCCCTTCCGCCGCTCAGGCACAAGGAAGCGGCGCCGAACAGTTCGTCCCCTCCGACACCCTGTGCCGCATCGGCGCCTACCGCTCGCCCGGCGGCGAGCTGGTGTCCATCACCCGTCGCGAGAAGGGTTACCGCTACGTCTTCCTCGACGGCCGCGCTGGCTATCTCGCCGATCCCAATCCGCTGGTCATCTGTACGCGGGAAGGTCTGGACGTCAAACGGGACGATGGCCGCATCGAAAAATGGGCCCAGGTTCCGCTCCGCCACACCCGCACCCGCTTCCCCTCGGACGGTGTGACCCTGTCGGGCTTGCTGATCGAGCCTGTCTCGGTCAAAGGCAAGCCGCCGCTGGTCGTCTTCGTGCACGGCTCCAACAACACCGGCTGGATCAACGGCTCGTTCCAGGATGCTTACCTGATGGCGGCCTCGGGCATCTCCGCCTTCCTCTTCGACAAACGAGGGACGGGAGAATCCACCGGCAGCTACAACCAGAACTTCCGCCTGCTCGCCAAGGACATCGTGGCCGGCGCGGCCGAGGCCCGGCGGCTGGCGGCGGGCAGGTATGGGAAGTTCGGGCTCATCGGCCTCAGTCAGGGAGGCTGGATTGGCCCCCTCGCGGCCGGTCCGGCCCGGGCTGACTTCCTGGTGATCAACTATGGCGGCATCTTCACGCCCCTGGAGGAGGACTTCGAGCAGGTGGTGCTGGACGTGCTCCAGACGGGCGTCGACGCACAGACCGCCGCCAAGGCCAGGGAAGTGGCCGAGGCCGCCGGAGAGGTCGTCGCGTCCGGTTTCACCTCGGGCTACGAGCGGCTGGCCGAGATGCGCCGCAAGTACGGCCAGGAGCCCTGGTTCAAGGCGATCAAGGGCGAGTTCTCGGGGCGGGTGCTGGCCGCGACCGAGGCCGAGCTGCGCGCCCTCGCCGGAAAGCCCGATCCGCTCGGCCTCGACTGGCGCTTCGACTCCCGGCCCGTGCTCCAGGCCCTCGACATCCCCATCCTGTGGATCCTCGCGGAGAAGGACCGGGAGTCCCCCTACTCCCTCACCGCTGGCCGCATCGGCGAGCTGCAGCAGGCCGGAAAGCCCATCACCTTCTACAGCTTCCCCGACACCGACCACGGCATGTGGGAGTTCACCGAGGCCCCCAACGGGACCCGCACCCTCACGCGATACACCGACGGCTACTTTCGCCTGGTGGCGGACTGGGTCACCGGGCGCACCTCACCGTCGTATGGACGCGCGACCCTCAGGGGCACAGGCGGTCAGCAGCCCAAGTAATTTCGTCGCAGGCTGCTGGATCTGGCAGGTGAAGTCGAAGCAGGAGGCCAGTTTGCCCTGAGACTGGCCTGCGCGCGCTACGGCAGCGTGGCCTTACAGCCACCGCTCCAGTTGGCCGAGCAGTCGTACTTCTCCGTGGACGGCGTCACCTTGCCCCCTGGCCAGGTGATGGTCGCGGCCTTCCAAACGAACTTCGGAGGGAGGTTCTCAATGTCGATGACCGTCACCTTGCCGGCCACGTTGAGCACGAGGCGCCCATCAGACTCGGGGCTGCCGCTGCCCCAGTGCTCGACCATGACATGGTAGACACCGTCCACGGGCTTGCTGAGAAAGATGTTCTCCGGGCCGTAGGGGCCAGTGTCGTCCACGTCCTTCCGCGGATTATCGGAGGCGTCACCTGGCACTCCCCAGTCTGGTGAGCCGCCCACGCACGAGGTCCACGTGCAGTCGGTGGCGTTGTCGTTGATCTTCCCGCCCGGCTTGATGAGGTGCAGCTCCCAGTCAGCCCCCAGCCCGTCCCAGGAAACGGTGGCGCGCATGTCCGGCGTGACGCAGTTGGTGGTGATGACGCGGGTGACGAGGACGTACGAGCCCGCCGAGTTGGACCAGACGCACTTGACCAACTGCTCGCCGCAGAAGAGCGGCGCATTGAAGCGGAAGTTCCCTGTTACCGGGTCGGTCTCGATGGTGCCGACGAGTTGCTGACCGTTGGTCCCACCTACGAAGAAGGTGCCGTTGCCCGAGGCGTTCGTCACCGTCCCCGAGAAGGACTGCTGGGTCACCGCGCCGGCGTTGAGCTCGAAAGAGGAGATCGCGCTGTCCGGGCAGCCGCTACACGTGTACTCGCCCGGCTGCGTGCGGGTGGGGGCGGGGTCCAGGCTGGCCCCCGGGTCATCCGGATCCTCCGGATCGTCCCCGGGGCCACAAGCCGCCGCCAGCGTGAGCCCTATCAGTGAGACTCCAAGCTTGAGCCAGGAAGGTGCTCGCATCATCCATGTTCCTCTGAGGTAAATGGGAAGAGGCCGCGCTTCGGTGGCAGCCCCCCTCCGCGCGTCCCGCTCATCATCTTTCCACTCCCGCCCCTCTCGTGCATCGCCAAACTCAATGGCTCAGCGCGCTTCCGGCAGGCGCGAGGTGGGTTGGGTCGCACCGCCCTCGGCTCGGCCTCCACCAAGGGAAATGCTGCCCGGAGTTCCACTGGTCCGCTACATTCAGGGGAAGCCGCCAAGCGGCGGCGAATCGACAAAAGGGGAAAGCAAGAAGATGAACGTGGCGAAATGCGTCGTTGTCACCCTTTGCCTGCTGCCTCTCACCGCCTGCTGGATCAAGAGGACACCGCCACCGGAGGACAAGGTCTCCAGTCTGAGCGACGTCTTGGGAAAGGGGTGGGAATGCTACGCTTCGCCGTCGGGCTTCAATGCCCCCGGCACGATCTTTTCTCTCGACACGAAGGGGGTCCGGCGGGATGAGGCGGACCTCAGCTCGAAATTCGAGGTGCAGGAAGCCGATCGCGTCATCGGTGAAGTGAATGTCTTCCGCGATGTCACGATGGGAACGGCACTCTCGCTCCTCAAAGGCGCCGTCAAAGACCTGTCGCTTTCGGCGAACGCGAACCTCTCTGCGAAGTCCAGCACCCAGATCAAGGCTACGCAAGGAAAGGAAGAGCGCATCCTTCATACGGATTACCGCGAAGCCCTGAAGTGGGCCCGCGAGAATCCCGACATTTATGCCGCAGATCGGCGTGTGTTCCTCGTGCGGCACACCTTCAAGACATCCTCCATCGATTACGTCCTCGACAGCACGTTCGTGGGAGCGTTGGGCGGTGAAGTGAAGTTCAAGGAGCTCGCCACCCTGTCATCGAACCTCAAGCCCGAGACCGGCTCCGAGGACCCGGCAAAGCCGCTGTACACCCTGCGCCAGACGTTTACGTCGCCGTTGCGTATGTGCGTGCTGTTGGATGAGCTTCGCATGCCGGCCGGCGTTTCGGGCCCAGGTGCCGTCGTCGTGGAGCCCGTCCAGGAGCGGCTGTTCATCGATGCGAACGTGCAGGAGGCCAACTAGGCGTGACCGAAACACGACAAGCCTGCTCAAGGCTGGCAGCGGGGTTTGCATGCTCGCTTGTCTTTGCCACCGCGTGCGCCACTGAGGGAGGCCGGCCAGGCCAAGGCACGGCCGAGACTGCCCACGAGGCAGCGATCCTGGCGGAGTCCAATGCCCGGAAGTTCCTCAGCCTGATAGCCGACACCCTGAGCCCGGTCCGTGAAGCCCGCATCCTTCCAGCGGAACTCGCGCCCAACGGCAAGGATCTTTTCTTCTTACCGTCCACTCTCGCGGAAGCGGTACGACAATCGCGGGATGTCAAACTCTTCTATTTTCTCGAAAGCCATCTCGGCAATGGGCTGGATGGCGCCATCAACGCCGCCATCGTCGCCAGTCTGCAAGACGAAGACTCGCCAGAGTTGCCGGAGGACTTCGAGCTCCGTCTGGCGCAGGTGGAGAGGCTGGATCGTCAGTTCATCTTCAAGGTCGGCCCGAAGAAGTGTCCCGAGTTCGACTTGACGAGAAACTGCAGACCTGGTGCCGCTATCGGCGCGGGAGACATTCGTTTTGGCAAAGATCCGTTCGGCCGCGCCTACTACGAGGAGGTCAGTTCCGGCCGAGGCCTCATACGACAAGAGAACTCGTTTACCGAGCGCTTCGTTAAATCTCAGCTCTTCACGTCTCGAAATGCATCCTCCCGTGTCTCAGACCGGGAGCTGGCGTTCTTCAACGGCCTGCTGGATAAGCTGCGCAACTCATTCGATGCCCGGACTCGACAGGAGCTGGTGGCTGTGCGGGTGACGTCAGCGGAACCGAGCTCGGTACCGAGCCTGCTGTATGCTTATGCCTACGAGGCCCCCAGGTCCCTGCCGGGAGGGCCGCGTCGCGAGCCGGAGATTCGTGTCACGCCTGGACTGGTGCGCGCGTTCTACGCCCAGTGTGTCGCGTACGCAGTGAATGCCGAGGAGATCATCCGCGCATGGAATGAGTGCCCGGAAGAAGATCCCCGTCGCTCGTTTCTCTCATCCCTCAGGACATCCTCGGACGTGCTCCTCGAGCGCTCCAACACGTATTCCCTGGCCTGCAGAATCGCGCGCGAAACATCAGCGGAAGCCCTGAACTGGCAGACG
>DASVVJ010000826.1:0-2824 GCA_036389955.1 Myxococcaceae bacterium | reverse complement strand
GAAGTCGCCGGGGTGTGTGGAACGGCCAACTGGGTGTGTGTGGCCGAGTGTATTGACGCGGGCTGTGTGGACAACTGTCTGCGCAAGGGCTGTGAGACGGCGCTCAGCAGGCTCCAGCGCTGCACCGAGAATGCCGGCTGTGCACCGGATGACACCACCTGCTCCGCGCGCACCTGTGGCAACACGTGCCAGAAGGCCTTCGAGCCCGCCCCGCCCAGCCCCGAGAAGGAGCGCGCCGCACCGTGCGACGGCTTCACTCCGGAGGCCGGATTCCAGCTGCCCAAGGGCTTGGTGGGAACGTGGGTGCTCTCGGCCGCCACGCTCCAGCCCGAGCCCAAGGGCACTCCGGGCCGGCTCAACCCGCAGCCGCGCGCGGACTATGCGCGCAGCCTGGAGGTGACGCCCGAGGGCTGCTTCCTGCTGCGCACCTCGCTGGAGGACGCCACGCTCGGCCGCGGCAACGCGCTGGAGGTGCGCGCCTGGGGCAGCTTCGTCATGGAGGGCGAGGACCGGGTGAAGCTGATGCCCAAGGACGGGCAGGCCGTGGGCCCGGTGTGTGGCAAGCCCCGCGTCATTCCCCTGTCGAAGGGCAAGTTCCTGGGGCCCCGCTACAAGGTCGTCGTGGAGAAGGACGTGCTCACCCTCATCATCGACGACAAGAACCAGCGCACCTTCCAGTTCCAACGCGCCAAGCCCGAGGACGCGCCCGAGCCTGCTCCGGCCCAGCCCTAGCGAAGCGGGCACAGCCCGCTCGGGAAGTGTGAGAGAGTCCGCCGCGCAATGGAGCGGATGTCGAGCGTGGACGCCGCGTGGCTCCGGATGGAAGAGCCCGCGAACCTGATGATGATCACCGCGGTGCTCTGGTTCGACGAGCCTCCGGACTGGGAGCGGCTCAAGGCGGTGGTGCGCGAGCGGATGGTGGAGCGCTTTCCCCGCTTCCGGCAGCGGGTGGTGGTGCCCGAAGGGGCGCTGGCGGCGCCGCGCTGGGAGGAGGATCCGGAGTTCGACCTGGAGGCGCACATGGGCCATGTGGCGGTGCCGCCGCCCGGGGACCGCGCCGCGCTGGAAGAGCTGGTGAGCCAGTGGATGAGCACGCCGCTGGAGCGCTCCCGGCCGCTCTGGCAGTTGCACGTGGTGGAGGGCTTTGGCCAGGGCGGTGCGCTGCTGGCCCGGCTGCACCACTCGATTGCCGATGGGATTGCGCTGGCGCGGGTGCTGCTGTCGCTCATGGACGAGAGCGCGGAGGAGCACTTCACGCCCGAGCCGGTGGGGCGGAAGGAGGCACAGCCCGGGTGGCTCAAGCTGATGCGGGGGGCGCGCACGGTGGTGCAGGGCACCCGGGCGGCGCTCAAGCGTGGCTCGGAGCTGATCGCCGAGCCCATTCAGCTCGGGGACATGGTGCGCACGGGGGCGCGGGGCGCGGCCACGCTGGCCCGGTTGGCGGCGATGCCCGCGGATCCTCCCACGGTGCTTCGGGGACCATTGGGCACGGTGAAGCGCGCCGCATGGTCGGATCCGATTCCGCTCGAGGAGGTGAAGGCCCTGGGGCGGGCGATGGAGAGCACGATTAATGACGTGCTGCTCGCTGCGCTCACCGGGGCGCTGCGACGCTACCTGGTGGAGCGGGGGCAGGAGCCGGTGGACCTGCGTGCCTTCATCCCCGTGAACCTGCGCCCGCTGGATGAGCCCATTCCGCGCGAGCTGGGCAACCGGTTCGGACTGGTGTTCCTGGAGCTGCCGGTGAAAGAGGAGGAGCCCCGGCGGCGGTTGCGGGAGCTCAAGCGGCGCATGGATGCGCTGAAGCGCTCGCCCGAGGCGGCAGTGACCTTTGGACTGCTGGGCATGGTGGGGTTGATGCCCACGGCCGTGGAACAGCGGATCGTCGATGTGCTGGGGCCCCGGGGAACGCTGGTGATGACGAATGTGCCGGGGCCTCGGCACGCGGTGTACCTGGCGGGAACGCGGCTGGCGGGGTTGATGTTCTGGGTACCCCAGGCCGCCAAGGCGGGGCTGGGCGTGAGCATCTTCAGCTACGCGGGGCAGGTGACGGTGGGCGTGTCGGTGGACGCGGGGCTGGTGCCGGATCCGCACCGGTTGGTGATTGCCTTTCAGGACGAGCTGCGCGCGCTGGCTGCCGGAGCCTCTGCCTCCTCGGAGGGGGCATGACGCGCCTTACCGCCGCAGTGCTGGTGCTGGCGCTGTCCGCCGCGTGCGGCCCCAGGTACCGCCTGCTCTTGGACACCGGGCAGGGGACGCCTCGCGAGTCTGCGGAGGCCACATCCCACAAAGCTACGCTCGTGGAGGCTGACGCCTTCGAGGATTCCCTCTCCCGCCTGGTGCTGGCAGCCCCCCTCACCCTACGTGCTCCTCGAGAGGGCTGGTTTCAGCTCGCCTCCACTGCCGGCCAGAATGACAGCGGCTGGAAGCGGCTGATGAGCAAGAGCTTCGGCGGCTATTGCCCGCCGGGACAGCTGCGCGACGATTGCCTCTCTCTGCTCGACGATGTGCTGGGCCTGGGGCCCTGGGACAAGTTGGGCGTGGCACTGGGCTTGTCGCTCCAGCCCCTGAAGGAGAGCATCTCCCAGGCCGTGCAAGACACCCTGGCCCCTCAGCTCTTCTACTCCGTCATCGCCACCGGCCTCGTCACCTGGGCTTTCCTGGCCGCCAACCCCGAGCCTGTCTTCACCAAGGGCGCCGCACTGCTCTCCGCGCTGATGCTCATGTACCTGGGCGTGGAGACGTTCCTGGAGGTGGTGGACGCCAGCCGGGAGCTGAAGTGGGCCACGGATAGAGCCACCACGCTCAGAGAGTTGGAGGACGCGGG
>DASVVJ010000825.1:0-2538 GCA_036389955.1 Myxococcaceae bacterium | reverse complement strand
GGCCCGGAGATGAAATGCAGCGAGAGCACGTCCCCCTCGGGGCTCGCCCAGCGCAGCTCCTTTTCGGACTGGCCAATCGAAGCCCATCCCTTGAGGTCGAACCGTAAAGCCTGAAGCGACGGTGAAGCGGACATGAGGCCTTACCCTGAGTCTTGAATAAGCAGTAAAACAGGCATACTGCCGTTCCCTGCGGGGCAAGGCCACGACCGACAAGGTTCTGTAGGAGCCTCTTACCGCTTGAGGTTGCGGAACGGGTTGTTGAAGGGCTCGGGGCCCTTCTTCTCCGCGGGCGCGGGCTTGCCTCCGGTGGGCTTCGCGGGGGGCGCCCCCTTGCCGCTGGGAGCCCCCGCCGTCACCCGGCCCGGGCCAGCCCCTGGAGCCCGGCCCGGAGCGGACGGCTGCGGCGGCCCGCCCTCCTGCGCCGCGCGCACCGAGAGCGCCAGCCGCTTGCGCGCCAGGTCCACCGAGAGGACCTTCACCGTGAGCCGGTCCCCCACCTTCACCACCTCAGAGGGGTCCTTCACGAAGCGCGTGGCGAGCTGGGACACATGGACCAGGCCATCCTGGTGCACGCCCACGTCCACGAAGGCGCCGAACGCGGTGACGTTGGTCACCACGCCCTGGAGCACCATGCCCTCCTTCACGTCCTCCAGCGTCTTCAGGTCCTCGCGCAGCGTGGGCGCGGAGAAGTCGCCGCGCGGGTCCCGGCTGGGCTTCTCCAGCTCGGCGAGAATGTCCTGGAGCGTCAGCTCTCCGAGGTCCGGCCCCAGGTAGCGCTTGGGATCGATCTTCCGCACCAGGGCCGCGTTGCCCACCAGCGCGCCCACCTCCACGCCCAGATCCTTCGCCATGCGCTCCACGACGGCATAGCGCTCGGGGTGAACGGCGCTCGCATCCAGCGGGTGCGGGCCGCGCACCCGGAGGAAGCCCGCGGCCTGCTCGAAGGTCTTGGGCCCAAGGCCACCCACCTTGAGCAGCTCGCGCCGGGTGGTGAAGGCGCCCTTCTGGCTGCGGTAGGCCACCAGCTTCTTCGCCAGCGAGGGGCCCACGCCGGACACGTGCTCCAAAAGCTGCGGAGAAGCGGTGTTCACATCCACGCCCACCGCGTTGACGCACGAGTCCACCACCTCGCCCAGCTTCTTCTTGAGCATCCCGGGGTCCACGTCGTGCTGGTACTGGCCCACGCCGATGCTCTTGGGATCGATCTTCACCAGCTCGGCGAGCGGATCCTGCAGCCGCCGGCCGATGGACACCGCGCCGCGCAGGGACACATCCAGCTCGGGAAACTCCTCGCGCGCCACCTCGGAGGCCGAGTACACCGAGGCGCCCTGCTCGCTCACGGAGACCACGGGCACCTTCGTCCCGAGCGTGCCGAGCACCTCGCGCACGAAGCCCTCGGCCTCGCGGCTGCCAGTGCCGTTGCCCACGGCGATCAGCTCGGGCTTGTGCTTCTGCACCACCGAGGCGAGCTGCCTGGCGGCACGGGCCCGCTCATCGGGCGAGCGCTCGGAGTAGAGGGTGGCCGTCTCCACCACGCTGCCGGTGGCATCCAGCATCACCATCTTCACGCCGGTGCGAAGCCCCGGGTCCAGCGCCAGCACGGCGCGGGTGCCGGCGGGAGGAGCGAGCAGCAGGTGGCGCAGGTTCTCGCCGAACACGCCGATGGCCTGCCGATCCGCGCGCTCCTTCAGCTCGGCGCGCAGCTCCGACTCCAGCGAGGGCTCCAGGAGCCGCTCCCACGCATCCTCCGTGGCCGCGCGCAGCTCCGGGGCGAACAGGGCCTGCGGCTTGGTCACCACGCGGGGCACGAGCAGCCCCTTCACCTCGTCATCCGGGAAGGACAGCTTCACGCGCAGCACCTGCTCGGCCTCGCCGCGCAGCAGGGCCAGCACGCGGTGAGAGGGCGCCTGGGCGAGCGGCTCCTCGTGGGAGTAGTAGGCCTCGAACTTGGTGGTCTCGTTCTTCTTGGCGGGGACGACCTCCGAGCGCAACCGGCCCTTCTGCACACACAGCTCGCGAGCGGTGCGGCGCAGCGCGGCATCCTCGGCCACCCGCTCGGCGCAGATGTCACGGGCACCCGCGAGCGCGGCCTCCAGGTCTGGAACCTCTTTCGCCGGGTCCACATAGGGGCGCACCCGGGCGTCCCGGTCCTCCCCGCGCTTGCCCTCCTGCTTCCAGATGAGGTCCGCGAGCGGCTCCAGCCCCCGCTCGCGGGCGATGGCGGCGCGGGTGCGGCGTTTGGGCTTGTAGGGGAGGTACAGGTCCTCCAGCTCGGCGCGCGTGCGGGCACGATGGAGTGCCTGGGCCAGCTCGGGCGTGAGCTTTCCCTGTCCCTCGATGGTGCGCAGAATGGTGTCGCGCCGCGAGTCGAGTTCCGCGCGCTCCTGGGCCCGATCGATGACGGTCTGGATCTGCACCTCATCCAGACCGCCGGTGGCCTCCTTGCGGTAGCGCGCGATGAAGGGAACGGTGGCGCCTTCGGCGCTCAGCGCGAGCGTCTTGTCCACCTGCTCGGGCTTGAGGCCCAGCTCCTGGGAA
>DASVVJ010000824.1:0-10656 GCA_036389955.1 Myxococcaceae bacterium | reverse complement strand
ATCGCTCGGTATGCACCCACGCGATAAGCTCCCACTCCATGCGACTGCTCCTCAATCTCCTGTGGGTCATACTCGGTGGTGGATTCATCATCGCGCTCGAGTACCTGCTCGGTGGGCTCCTACTCTGCCTCACCATCGTCGGCATCCCCTTCGGCGTGCAGTGCTTCAAGATGGCCGGGCTGGGCCTGCTGCCCTTCGGCAAGGAGATCGTCGACGCGCCTGGGGCCAGCGCCATCGGCTGCATCCTGAACGTCTTCTGGATCCTGGTGGCGGGCATCTGGATCTTCCTCAGCCACCTGGCGCTCGCGCTGCCGCTGGCGCTCTCGATCATCGGCATCCCGTTCGCCATCCAGCATGTGAAGCTGGCGATGCTCGCCCTGGCGCCGTTCGGCAAGCAGGTGCGCGAGACGTAACGCGCCCCGCGCCTACTGGAAGTCGCCCTTGGCGCGGCTCTCGAAGCGGGTGAACTCCGATAGGAAGACGAGATCCACGGAGCCCACCGGGCCGTTACGCTGCTTGGCGACGATCAGCTCCACGGGGATGACGGTGTTCGAGCGCTCGCCACCGCCGCCACCCTCGGCGCCCTCGTCCTGATCCTCGCGGTGGATGAACATCACCACGTCTGCGTCCTGCTCGATGGAGCCGGACTCACGCAGGTCGCTGAGCATGGGCTTGCCGCCCTTGCGCTCCTCCACCTTACGGTTGAGCTGGGAGAGGGCGATGACGGGAACTTCCAGCTCCTTGGCCAGCTGCTTGAGGCTTCGGGAGATCTCGCTCACTTCCAACTGGCGGCTCTCGACCTTGCCCTTCTGGTGCATCAGCTGCAGGTAGTCGATGACGATCAGCGACAGCCGCGGATCCTTCTGCTTGAGCCGCCGCGCCTTGGCGCGCAGGTCGAACGGTGACAGGCCGCCCGAGTCGTCGATGTAGATGGGCGCGTTGTAGAGCGCACCGGCCATCTCCTGGAACTTCTCTTCGTCGTGCGGCGTGAGCCGGCCGCCGCGCAGCTTCTTCATGTCCACGCGCGCGCTGGAGGCCAGCAGACGCATCAGCAGCTGGTCGGCGGGCATTTCCAGGCTGAAGATGGCCACCGCCTTGTCCTCTTTGAGGGCGGCGTGCATGGCGATGTTCATCGCGAACGACGTCTTACCGATGCCAGGGCGCGCCGCCAGGATGAGCAACTCGCCGGCGTGCAGACCGGTCAGCTGCAGGTCCAGGTCCACGAACCCGGTGGAAAGGCCCGTCACGCCCGAGGCGGAGGCCTTCATCTTGTCGAGCAGATCGAGCGTCTGCTCCATCAGGTCGCTGACGGCCCGGAGGTCTCCCTCGCGCCGGTTCTCGGCCAGGGCGAACAGCCGGCGCTCGGACTCGTCGAGGATCACCTCGACGTCGCCCGTCTCCTGGCTGGCCATCTCGACGATTTCCCGGCCCACCGAGGCCAGCCGCCGCCGCAGCGCCTGATCCTTGACGATCTTCGCGTACTGCACGGCGTTGTGGGCCAGCGGTACGCCCTGGTCCAGCGCCATCAGGTACGCGGGGCCGCCCACATTGGCCAGATGCCCCAGCACCTTCAACTCCTCCGCGAGCGTCAGGTGGTCCACCTGGCGCTGGGTGGAGTCCAGCTTGAGCATCGCGGCGAAGATCGCCGAGTGCGCCGGGCTGGAGAAGTCGTCCGAGTGGACCACCTCCGCCACGCTGGCGATCAGCGTGTTGTCGGCCAGCACTGCGCCGAGCACCGCACGCTCCGCGGCGAGATCCTCGTGGACCCGCCGGCCTTCACGACCATCGAGGACGTTCGACATGGATACGTACTCACTTTACAGGGAGGGCTGACATCGGTGAATCCGCCCCCCGTGTGGGTTGATCCCCCGCCTGCTGGGAGACTCCACCGAGCCTGCATCCAGCGCAAAAAAGAAGGCCGCCCGGGCGGACCCGGACGGCCTTGAGCATGGCAGGTGATGTACGGCACCCTCACCCCAGCCCTCTCCCGGTGGGAGAGGGAGCGGGGTTACTCGGCGACGACGTCGACCTTGATCTTCGCGGCGACCTCGCGGTGCAGCCGCAGCTCCACCTCGTGCGTGCCCACCGTCTTGATGGGCTCGGGCAGGTGCAGCCCACGGCGGTCCACCTGCTGGCCCTGGGCGGCGAGCGCCTCGGCGATGTCCAGCGCGGTGACGGAGCCGAACAGCTTGTCCTGCTCGCCCACCTTGCGCTTGATCGTCACCTTGACGGCGCCCAGCTTCTTGGCCTGCTCCTCGGCAGCGCCCTTCAGCTTGGCGTTGCGCGCGGTGATGACGCCCTTCTCGTGCTCCAGCTGGCGGATGTTCTGCTCGTTGGCGAGCACCGCCTTCTTGCGCGGAAGCAGGAAGTTACGGCCGAAGCCGTCCTTCACGGTGACGAGCTCCCCGGACTTGCCGAGGCCGTCGATGTCCTCTCGAAGAATGACCTTCATGTGAGTTCTCCGAAGCGCCGGACTAGCCGACCATCGCGTTGTAGGGGAGGAGCGCCAGGCCGCGGGCGCGCTTGATGGCCACCGCCACCTCGCGCTGGTGCTTGGCGCAGTTGCCGGAGATGCGGCGGGGAATGATCTTGCCGCGCTCCGTGACGAAGTACTTCAGGGTCGCCTGATCCTTGAAGTCCACCTTGGCGTTCTTCTCGGCGCAGAAGCGGCACACCTTCTTGCGGCCGAAGCCGCGGCCACCGCGCTTGTCATCGTCCATGCCGCCGCCGCGATCACGATCGCCGCCGCGGTCACGATCGCCACCGCGATCGCCGCGATCACCGCCGCCGAAGCCGCCGCGGTCACCGCCGCCGAAGCCGCCACCGCGGCTCGGGCCACCACCAAACCCGCCACCAGACGCGCGGGCGCCTCCCGAAGGAGCAGTCTTGTTATCCGTACCGTTCATGAGCGTTCTTGTCCTCGAACTCGATTAGAGCCGTGGAAGACCGGGGGCCGTTCAGGCCTCCTCGGTGGCCTCCTCGTCGGTGTCGGCAACCTCGTCCACGACCTCGGAGCGGAAGCCGCCCTCGCGCTCCGGCGCGGCGCCCGGACGCGTCTCGTCCACGTCACCGGCCATCTTCACGTCCTCGAGCACCGGACGGGACTCGGGGTCCACCTCGTCGCCGATCTTCACGGACAGGTAGCGCGTCACCTCGTCGAGGTTGCGCAGGTTACGCTCCACCTCGGCCACCATCTTCGAGTTACCCAGGTAGTGGGTGTGCACGTAGATGGCGCGCGGCTGCTTGGCCACGGGGTACAGGGTCTTCTTCTTCCCCCACACCGTGAAGCGGATAACCTTGCCACCCTCGCGGCTGACGATGCCGCGGACGCGCTCCTTGAGGCGGTCCACGTTGTCGTCAGTCATCTCGGGCTTGACCAGGAAGATGGTCTCGTACTCACGAAGCCGCGTCGCGGCCTGTGTCTCAGCCATGTTTCTCTCCCCTTGGGGTCGAGTGCCCTCCGGCCAATCCGGAGAGCGGGGAAACGGATGCGCGGCCTCATGAGGCCGAACTCCGGGGACAGGAAACCTGCGCGCCTGTCACCATCGCGCTTCGTCCCGTGCAAACCAACACGGGAAGATGGAAAAGAACATCCCTGCCACACTGCGGCAGGGAGGGGCCTTCTACGGGGGGACCCCCGCCAAGTCAAGGCATCAGGCGGCCAGGCCCCCGGGCTGGACGCAAGGGAAGGCCCGTATGGCCGCCTGCCCGCGTCCGGGCTCAGGCCTTACGGTTGAAGCGGTTCATCGCCGTGGCCAGCCCCTCTCGGGCCCACGTCTCCGCGATGTCCGAGGCCCGCCCAATGAGCTCCTCCAACTGGCGCCGCTCCCCATCATCGAAGTTGGAGAGCACGTAGCCCGCCACGCGCTCCTTGGCGTTGGGCCCCTCCGGCTTGCCAATGCCGAAGCGCAGCCGGATGAAGCCGTCCGCCCCCAGGCTCTGCACCGAGCTCTTCAGCCCGTTGTGCCCGCCGGTGCCACCGCCCGCCTTCAGCTGCAGCCGCCCGAACGGCAGGTCCAGCTCGTCGTGGATGACCAGAATGTCCTCCACCGCGATCTTGTAGAAGCGCGCGGCCTCCGCCAGCGAGCGCCCCGACAGGTTCATGTACGTCTGCGGCTCGAGGAACAGAATGCGCTCGCCGCCCAGCGTGCCCTGGCCCACCTTGGCCTGGAACTTCTCCTGGTTCAGCTCTCCCCGCGCCCGGGACAGCAGGGCCTCCACCACCATGAACCCGATGTTGTGCCGGTGGCGCTCGTACTCGCGCCCGGGGTTGCCCAGCCCGCAGATGAGCTTCATCCCAAGCCTCCTGAAATAAAACGGGGCCGGCCCCGAAAGGCCAGCCCCGCTCCGGACGAACCGGACAGAACCTTACTTCTTCGCCGCGGCCTTGGGCTGGCCAGCCGCCGCCTTGGCATCGCCCGCCTTGGCATCGCCCGCCTTGGCGCCAGCCGCAGGAGCCGCCGCCGCCGCCGCGGGGTTCGCAGCCGCCGCAGCCGCCGCGGACGCCGCCACGCCCGCGTCCTCGCGCTCGGGCGCGGAGACCGTCGCCAGCGTGTAGTTGACGTTCGTCTTCACCGACACGCCCTGGGGCAGCTTGATGTCGTTGATGTGCAGCGCCTGGGCGATCTTCAGCGGGGTGACGTCCGCCTCGATCCGCTCCGGGATGGCCGCCGGCAGCGCCCACACCTCGAGCTCGCGGCGAACCTGGGTGAGCAGACCGCCGTCCGCGGTGCCCACGGCCTTACCCACCAGCACCAGCGGCACGTTCACCTTCACCGGCTCCTTCTCCGTCACGGCGATGAAGTCCGCGTGGAGAATCTGCCGGGTGACGGGATCCTGCTGGTAGTCCTTCAGCAGCACCTGGTGGGACGTACCGTCCAGCTTCAGGGTGATGAGGGTGTTGTGCTTGTGCGGGGTGTTGATCGACTGGCGGATGGACTTCGGGTCCAGCGCGATGTGCACCGGGGCCTGCAGGTGCTTGCCGTAAACCACCGCGGGCACCAGGCCCTGGCCGCGCAGCTTGCGGGCCGCGCCCTTGCCGGCGCCTTCACGGGACTTCGCTTCGAGGGTGCTCTTATCGACTGACATGGGGAATTCCTTGGAATGGAACTGCGGGTGTCCAACCGGCCGCCTGGCGCCCTTCGGCATCCCACCCCGATGGTGGGCCCCGAAGACGGCGCCTCCGAAAGAGACCGGTGGCGTGGGGTGGCACATGCCAGCCGCCGGGCGCGGAGTCAAGCCGCCCGCCAGCCAGGCGCGCGCCTAGACGAACAGCGAGCTGAGCGAGTCCGCCCGGTGAATGCGGGCAATCGCCTCGCCAAACAGCCGCTCGGTGGTGAGCACCCGGATCTTCCCGTTCGCCTGCGCGGCGGGCGACAGGGGCACCGTGTCCGTGAACACCACCTCGCTGAGCACTGACTCCTGGATGCGCTGGATGGCTGGCCCGGAGAGGATGGGGTGGACCGCGTACGCCATCACCGTGCGCGCGCCCTTGTCCTTCAGCGCTGCGGCCGCCTGCGCCAGCGTGCCGGCGGTGTCCACCATGTCGTCCACCAGCACCGTGTCCTTGCCGGCCACGTCGCCGATGATGTTCATCACCTCGGACGAGTTGGGGCGCGGGCGCCGCTTGTCGATGATGGCCAGGCCCGTGTTCAGCCGCTTCGAGTACGCCCGGGCGCGCTCCACGCCGCCCGCATCCGGCGAGACGATCACCAGGTCCTGCGTGTCCGGGAAGCGCTTGCGCAGATCCTCCAGGAACACCGGCGAACCGTACAGGTGGTCCGAGGGGATGTTGAAGAAGCCCTGGATCTGCCCCGCGTGCATGTCCATGGACACCACCCGCGTGGCCCCCGCCACCTCCAGCAGATCCGCGATCAGCTTGGCGGTGATGGGCGTGCGCGGCGCCACCTTCCGGTCCTGCCGCGCGTACCCGTAATAGGGGATGACGGCGTTGATCGACGCGGCGCTCGCCCGCTTCAGCGCGTCGCAGAAGATCAGCAGCTCCATCAGGTGGTCGTTCGCCGGAGGGCAGGTGGACTGGACGATGTAGATGTCCTGTCCCCGCACATTCTCGCCGATCTCGACCTGGATCTCTCCGTCCGAGAAGCGGCCCACCTGGGCTTTGCCCAGAGGACGCTTGAGGTAGTCACAGATGCGGTGGGCCAGTCCCGGGTTGGAGCTGCCCGTGAACACCTTGAAGTCGCGCGAGTGCTGCTGCATGCGGGGCGCTACTAGCGTGCCCGCGCCCGCAAGGGAAGTGACTTAGTCAGCCTCGGCCGCCATCAGGGTATTCGAGACGACAAGCCCGTTCCGGGTCTGCCGCTCGTACTCCGAGAGGATCACCCGTTCCATCTCGGTGCGGGTGTCCGCATTGAGCGGATGCGCGATGTCCTTGTAAGTCCCGTCCTTCCGTTTCTTCGCGGGCATCGCGATGAAGAGTCCGGACGCGCCGTGGATGACCTTCAGGTCTCGGATGACGAAGCAATGATCCAAGGTGATCGTCACATAGGCTTTGAGCTTGTCCTCTGCGACGGGAAACACCCTGACGTCGGTGATGTTCATGTTGGCCCCCCACCACAACCCGAAAGAGCGGTGTTGGCGGGGAAGCCTGGGTCAGAGAGGCCCCCAAAATCAAGCCCCTCTTCTCAGGACGTCATACGTCTGTCAGATGAGGTGGGGCCAATGGCGCACCAGGTGGGCCAGGAAGGCCAGGTGGTACACGTTGATGATGGCGTAGATGAGGGCTCCGGCGCGGATGGCCAGCACGCTGGCTCGCATAGCGCGGTGCAGGCACAGCAGCGTCAGGCCCGCGTTCACGATGACGAGCTTGGCCACCATGAAGAGCAGGGGCGAGGCCTCATACGCCTCGCGCATCAGCGGGTTGAGCTCTTCGGCCACGTCCAGCTGAAGAAAAGTCAGGGTGAAGAGCCCATCCAGTAGGTTGAGCACCAGCAGGGCCACCGATGCTGGCGACATATAGAAGGAACCCAGAACCGGCCAGAAGCCCCGCCCCTGCTGTTGAATCGACGCTGCCACCCCACACCCCCCAGAAGTCGTTCCTGCGCCTACCTCCTTTCAAGAGCCTTGCCAGCCGCCGGTGGGCCCCGGGACGAGGGCAGGCGAGCAGGCGGGGCACAGGACCCGGTGAGGGGTGCGGAAGCGCAGGGTGTGGCTCACGCGAGCATTGACTCCGTGGGGGGCGTAGCCGAGTATCCGCGCGCCCTCGGCCCCTGCGGACGGGGATCATCCCGTGCACCAATTCCCCAAAGATATCGGGTGGATAGAGGTCATTTGCGGCTCGATGTTCTCCGGTAAGACGGAGGAACTGATTCGCCGCATCAAGCGCGCCATGTACGGCAAGCAGCCCGTCCAGGTCTTCAAGCCGAGGCTGGATACGCGCTACGACGAGGCGCAGGTGGTGAGCCACTCGCAGCACAAGCTGATCTCCACCCCGATTGAACGGGCTGAAGAGATTTTTTACCACCTGTCCACTGAGACACAGGTGGTGGGGATCGACGAGGTGCAGTTCTTCGGGCCCGAGGTGGTGCAGGTGTGCGAGGCGCTGGCGGCCAAGGGGCTGCGCGTCATCTGCGCGGGGCTGGATCAGGACTACCAGGGGCGGCCCTTCGAGCCGATGCCGCAGCTGCTGGCGGTGGCCGAGTACGTGACGAAGGAGCTGGCCATCTGCGTGGTGTGCGGTAACCCGGCCAACCGCTCGCAGCGGCTGGTGGACAGCGGCGAGCGGGTGATGGTGGGCGCGGCGGGAGCCTACGAGGCGCGGTGCCGCAAGTGCCATGTGACCGAGCCCGCCGAGGCCACGCCGCCGCAGACGCTGAAGCTGTTCGACTGAAGCGAGGAGACCGTCCGATGCGCGACACTCTCTATGCGAACGTGCCGTTCAAGTTGAACGAGTTGTCCCACCGGTATGGCCCGCAGGTGCATCTGGTGGGAAATCCTTTTCTCCTGTCGCAGTTGGCGACGCTGTGCGCCAAGGGCACGGTCCAGCCTCAGATCAACAGACTCGTGGAATTGCTTTATGCGGATCTGGTGAAGCTGGTGATCAACTCGGAGTTCCCGCGGAAGATGGTGGCGATCCCCACCCGGATGGTGGACTCGACGCCGCAGGGCATCTTCCAGGGCGAGGTGATTGATCCGCACACGCGCGTGGTGTCGGTGAACATTGCCCGGGCCGGCACGCTGCCGTCGCAGGTGACGTACGACCTGATGAACGTGACGGTGGATCCGGCGCTGGTGCGGCAGGACCACATCATCATGAGCCGGATGATCGACGCGGCGCACGCGGTGGTGGGCTCGAACATCGGCGGGGCGAAGATCGGCGGGGACGTGGATGACGCGTTCGTGCTGTTCCCGGATCCGATGGGGGCCACGGGCGGCAGCCTGTCGACGGCGATCTCGCTGTACAAGACGAAGGTGCCAGGCAGGCCCCGGCGCATCATCACGCTGAACCTGATTGTGACGCCGGAGTACCTGCGGCGGATGACGACGGACCACCCGGACGTGACGATCTACGCGCTGCGGTTGGACCGGGGACTGTCTCCGCCGGAGGTGTTCGGCACGGAGCCGGGCACGCACTGGGAGAAGGAGCGGGGCCTGGATGACCGGCAGTACATCGTCCCTGGAGGCGGCGGCTTCGGGGAGATCATGAACAACGCGTACGTGTAAGAGGCGAGCCATGGCTTTCTACGAGAACGAAGTCGGCACGTTCATCGACGAGGCGAAGGTCCAGGCGCGCGTGCGCGAGCTGGGCGCGGAGATTACGCGCGACTACCAGGGCAAGGACCTGACGCTGGTGTGCGTGCTGAAGGGCTCCACCGTGTTCGCGATGGATCTGGCGCGTGCCATCGATCTGCCGCTGACGATGGAGTTCCTCGGGGTGTCCTCGTACCAGGGCGGGACGGAGACGACGGGCGAGGTGCGCATCACCACGGACGTGAGCAAGCCGATGGCGGGCAAGCACCTGCTGATCATCGAGGACATCATCGACACGGGGCTGACGATGAGCTTCCTGCTGGAGAACCTGCAGGCCCGGCACCCGGCGTCGCTGAAGGTGGCGTCGCTGCTGGAGAAGCCGTCGCGGGCCCGGACGAAGGTGAACATCGACTACAAGGGCTTCGTCATCGATGACGTGTTCGTCGTGGGCTACGGCCTGGACTACGCGGAGAAGTACCGGAACCTGCCGTTCATTGGCCGGATGAAGGGCAAATAGGGCAGGGGACAGTTGACCTGAGCGGCTGTGCGCCGCACGCTTGGAGCACGATGCATCAGCGCACGCCAGGCAGCGGAGGAGGCTTTCCTCAGGCCCCGACTCAAGAAGAGTGGGACGCGCTGAGCGACGAGGCACGCAAGCGCGTGGTTGCTTCGCTGCCTGGGGAAGTGACTGAAGCCGAGATGTCTCCACCCGAGGGAGACCGGCACTTCCAGGCGAAGGTCAGGGCGCTGGACACGCTGCGAGGGTACTTCGTACGTCAGCGGCGGCGAGTGTACCTGGCTGCGGAACTTCCGGTCTATTACCCGGGCGCCCGTCGCTTCGCTCCGGACCTGTTGGCCGTGCTGGATGTCGACCCTCACGAGCGGGACAAGTGGGTGGTCAACGCCGAGGGGAAGGGGCTGGACTTCGTTCTCGAAGTGCACGTGGGCGGAGACCGGAAGAAGGATGCCGAAGAGAACGTGGCGCGCTACGCCCGGTTCGGCATTCCGGAGTACTTCATCTACGACAGGGGCCGGCAGCGCCTCCTGGGATACCGGCTCCCATCGCTCGAGGCGCGTGTGTACGTGCCGGTGGTGCCGCAGCATGGGGGGTATTCCTCGGAGCGGCTGAGGCTGGAACTCCGGCTCGAAGACGATCGGCTGCGCTTCTACGCGGGCTCGGCCCTGTTGCTGGAATCCGAGGAACTCATTTCCAGGTTGGAGCACATGGTGGAAGGGCTCCAGCAGCGAGCTGAAGAAGAGGCGCGGCGAGCTGAAGAAGAGGCGCGGCGAGCCGAGGAAGAGGTGCGTCGTCGCCAGGAAGCGGAACAGCGCGTGGCGGAGCTGCAGGCCGAGTTGGACCGGCTTAAAGGGCGATAGGCTGGCAACCCGGTACAGGGTTCACTTCCAGCCCTCGTTCCACCCGGAGACGGAGATCGAGGTTGTGTTGGGGGACGAAGGGGAGTTCGTCCGGGTGCAGGGCGCGGGCTGCACCGAGCGGGCGTGGCTCTCCATCGAGCAAGGGCTGGCCTTTCTGGAGGCGATGGACCCACTCGCGCCCGACAGCATTCCGAACGGCTGGCAGGGCGGCATTGATGGGTGCTTCTTCACCTGCAGCGTCCAGAACGAGCGGGGAGCGGTGCATAGGTTCTCCGCCTGGAGCCCTCAGCCAGGCAAGTCACCCCTGCAACACGCATTCATCTCGCTCGTTCACCGGCTCGCGGCGGACACGATCCGCGAGCCGGGAACAGCCTCGCTGCTGAAGCAGCTCAAAGGCTACTTCAGCAACGAGCGATAGCGCACTGCTCAGAACGCGGCGTCGAGTACCACGTCCGTTGCCGCGCCCACGCCCACCGCCACCTGGTACGCGCTCACGCGCCGCTCGAAGAAGTTCGTGAGCTCCTGCACGTCCTGCAGGTCCATGAACGTCAGCGAGTTCTTCACCCGGTA
>DASVVJ010000823.1:0-10702 GCA_036389955.1 Myxococcaceae bacterium | reverse complement strand
TGTTGTCGATGTACTCCGTCTTGCCGTGACTGAGGATCATGTCGTGGATCCTCTGGTAGGCGGTGCGGGTGACCTTCGGGTTCTTGCGAACGATCTCGAGGTAGTCCTCGAAAGAACCTTCCCAGGTGAGTTCGGCGTAGGTCTTCGTGTCCTGCAGGGCAGCGATCTTCGAGACCCACGAGTTTTTCTCAGCGTCCTTCATGTCACTCCCTCGAGGGCCACCCGAGGGCGCGGGAGTCGCGCGGACGGGGGGCCAGAATTTGAACCTGGGGGGCTACCGAGCCATTCCTTTTCACCCCGACAGTGGGACCCAGGCGCACGACTGTCCTGGTGCCCCTTCGGGACCCCGCCGCGGAGTGGGACCGCGTGGTCACAACGTGTCGGGGGTGCCAACGGCGGCACACCCTCCACGGGGTGAAAAGGCAACCTGATTATAAGGACCCCAGCCCCGGCGGGTAGGGTCCTGCGGGTTGGTACGTCATCAGTGAACGTCCCAAGGCCGCTAACTCAGCGGGGCACGGTGCTCCGCCGTGGGCAAAACTGTCCCAAGGGTTGACATAACGGCGGGTGGGAGAGGCGTGCAACCCCGCGTCGTGCCTGGAGATTCGAGGTGGGCAGCGGGCGGGGTGTTGGGTGGTGAGCACCCGGACGAAGGTACAAGCCCGGGGAAGGGGGGCGCGGGGGGAGGTGCGGGGGCAAGGGTTCCCTTGGAATTGGCGCCTACCTGCGTATCCTCCGCGCCGACATGGTGTCCGTCCCTCTCGAGCGTGAGCCAAGCACGCGACTGCTCATCGGCCTGCTGCTCGTGGCGGCCCTGGTGCCCCGGTTGGGGGTGTTTCCCGTCAATGAGAACCGCTTCGGTGACGCGGTGGTGCGCACGGAGCTGGCGGAGCGGTGGCTGCAGCAGCCGCACCTGATCGAGTCGTTCCAGGACGGGGCGCTGCAGTTCGGGCCGCTGCACGTGTACCTGGTGGGCGCGGCGCTGACGGTGCTGGACCGGGAGCACGCGGGCCGTGCGGTCAGCCTGCTGTTCGGCGTGCTGTCCGTGGTGCCGCTGTTCTTGCTGACGCGGCGGCTCTTCGGCTGGCGCGCGGGAGTGTGGGCGGGGCTGGCGTTCGCGGTGTGGGGCATGCACGTGCAGTTCTCGACCACGGCGGCCAGCGAGGCGGTGGCCCTGTTCTTCATGCTGTGCGTGTTCGCGCTGTACGCGCAGGCGTTCGAGGAGCGGCGCTTCGGGCCGGTGTTCGCGGCGGCGGTGGTGCTCAACCTGGCGTGCGCGCTGCGCTACGACGCCTGGTTGTACATTCCGCTGCTCGCCCTGCTGCCGCTGCTGTGGGCGAAGGACCGGGTGGCCGCCATCACCCTGGCGGTGGCCTTCGGGCTGCTGTGCTTGCCCTTTCCGCTGCTGTGGATGCAGGGGAACGAGCTGGCGCACGGGGATCCGTTCTACCCCATTCAGTACATTGACGCGTTCCACCGGGACTGGGTGCAGGGCTCGCTGACGGGCTGGCGGCAGTGGTGGTTCCGCGTGCAGAGCCTGTTCTTCTGGCCGGGCACGGCGGTGCTGACGCTCACTCCCGGAGTGGCCGTGCTGGGCATGGTGGGCATGGTGAAGGCGTGGCGCGAGCGGCCGGAGACGCGCTGGGTGGTGCTCGCGGCGCTTGTGCCCACGGCGTACTACACGTTCCGGGCGGCGGTGCTGGCCAACTTCGTGCCGTTGGGGCGCTTCACGGTGACGCAGCTGGTGTTGCTGCTGCCGTTCGTCGCGCTGGGCTTCTCTGCCTGGACGGGGGCCTGGAGCGAGCGCTCGCGAAAGGTGGCGCTGGGAGGAATCATCGCGCTGGCGCTCGCGGTGCCCGTGGCGATGGGGCTCTACACCTTTCGGGAGGATGGGGGCGCGCGGGAGCTGTTCCGGCCGGTGAGCCCCACCTCCACCAACCTGCAGCCGGTGATGCGGGCGGTCCGCTTCATCGAGGAAGAGGTGACGGCGAAGGGTGGGGCGTTGGCGCTCGACGCGGATGCGGGGTACCAGGATCTGCAGTTGGGCTTCTTCACCGGGCTGCCGGATGAGCGCCTGGTGCGGCTGCGGTGGCCGGACTTCCGGGAGCGGCTGGAGCAGAAGCGGCCTGAATACCTCGTGCGCTTCGACGAGGGGGCGCTCGTGCGTGAGCCCGGGGTGACGCTGGAGGGCCGCATGCTGACGGTGGGCGGCCTGACGTATGAGGAGCTGGAGGGGTTCGAGCCGCCAGTCCACCTCTATCGCCGCCGCTGAGCCCTGAGGCAGGATAGGGGGCACGCATGCCCTTGTTCGATGAAGAGGAGGACGCGCCCCGGGAAGTCTCACGGGAGGCGAAGATCGCGATCGCTGGGCTGGTGGGCCTGGGCCTTCTCATCGTCTCGCTGGTGCAAGGCGTGAAGACGGGCGTGCTGCTGCTCTTCTCGGAGGGCGCCGAGGCGAAGGTCACCGCCGTGAGGATCGAGCGGATCCCGAGCAGCGAGGGCGACATCGTCATGTACTGGCCGACGCTGCGCTTCCAGAGCCCCACGGGCCAGCCGTTCCTCGTCACCGCGGAGGAGCCGTTCTATGACCGTCTGGTAGTGGGGGAGGTGCTCCCTATCCGGTACGCTCCCTCGAACCCGGCGGATGTGCAGAGCGCCACGGCCTGGGAGCTGTGGGGTGTCTGTGTGCTCTGCGGAGTGCTGGGCGCGGGCGCCGTGGCGTTCTTCCTGCTGTGGCGCAAGCGGCAGATGGAACTCGGGGTTTGGCCGGCGCCTCAGCCTTGAGGCCGCCGGTTTCCACCGTGCTGCTCACGGGCCCGCTTCAGGTCACTGCTAGGGGACCCTGATCTGCGTCGAGCCCACGTACTGGCCACGGTAGTAGGCCGTGATGGTGGCGCTACCCGTGCTCAAGCCCGTCACGGTCCCCGAGGCACCGCCCGCGTTGTCCACGGCAGCCACGGCCGGGTTGTCGGACAGCCACAACGTCTGCCGTGTCACGTCTTGGGTGATGTCCGACTGGAAGGTCTCCGTGCTCGTGAGCTTCAGCGTCTGGCCCACGGCAACAGTCCCGGCGTTCTCCCCGATGGCCACGCTGGTCGAGGGCACGTCCTGCACGCTCAACGTCATCGTGGCCTTCTTGGCGGACTCCTTCGAGCCGACGGTGGCCGTGAGCGTCACCTCACCCGCCTTCATCGGGGTGAGGGTGGTACCCGAGATGTACACGATCCCCGCGGGCTCTGCCTTGAGGGTGGCCAGGCTGGACACGTTCACGGTCGCCGTGCCGACGGTTCCATTCACGCGCATGGTGACAGGCTCGCCCTTCAGGGCCAGCTTGTCGGGGCCTGCCAACGCGATGCTCGAGGGCGCCTCCAGCACGTCCACGGTCAGCTGGGCCTCTTTGCCCTGGGCGACCGTGTTCGCCTGGCCCGTGACCTTGATGACGGCCCGGCCCGGCTTCACGGCGCTCACGGTGTTGCCGGACACCTTGATGAACGCCTCGTCCGCCTCGTCCGCCGGCGCGAACCCGACGTAGTTGCTCACGTCCTGCGTGTGCTCCACCGGCTCGTTCGAGCTGGTGCGCCCGGTGAACTGGCCGCTGGCGGAGAGAGTTCTGCTCTGGCCGACCACGAGCTGCAACGCCGCCGAGGGGCCCGGGGTGATGGAGGCGAGCTCCACGTTCAGGGTCTCGACCTTCTTGGTGAAGGTCCGCCCCCGGGTGGACAGCGTGATGGTGGCCAGGCCCGGCTCTCCGGCCTGTGCCGTTCTCCCGGACATCGTGACGCGCCGTGGTGAATCGCTCGCCCAGACTTCATCGCTGGACACCGCGCGCTTGGTGTTGTCCTTGGCGATGACGGTCGCCGCCAGGCTGGTGGTGGTGTTCTTCGCGACCCGAACGATCGTGGGCGAGATCTGGATGTCGTCGATCCGTCCGAGGACATACACGGAGGTGCTGACGGTAAGGCCGTCAACCTGGGCGGTGATGAGCGAAACGCCAGGTCTGGTGGCGGTCACCTGGCCCTCGGGGCTCACCGTCGCGATGGTGGGATCCGACAGGGTCCAGTTCGTGCTCTGGGTGACATTGTCGGACTGCCCACGCTCCAGCCGCGTGACGGCGAGCTGGAAGGAATCACCTTCCTCGACCGTGCGGTTCGGTGGAATGAGCGACAGTCCGCTGAAGGCCTCCGTCTCTTGCGAGTCCGCGTCCGCGCAGCCCACCCCCGCCATTGTCGAGATCGACAGTGATAGTCCCAGGACCCTCCAGCCAAAGCCTCTCTTCATTGTTTCCCTCTTGGTAAGGTCCTCAGCCGTGGGCACAGGGTGCTTTCAGCACCCTGTCGCGAGGTGGAGACCGTTGCTCTACTGAGGGCGGGTTTACGTGGGCGCGGTAGGCGAGGCTGTACCACTATGGTGGGATGGCCATCAGGCTCTGAACTGGAGGGGACTCATGAGCGAAGAGCAGGGCGAGGGCGGTATTGCCTACCGCGACGTCGACAGCGGCTACTTCGAGAAGCGGACGCTGCGAAAGCATGCGCGCGTCTGGTCGCTCTGGGCGCTGGGCGTGGGTGCCGTCGTTTCCGGCCACTTCTCCGGGTGGAACCTGGGGCTGGGGCAGGGCGGGTTCGGCGGGATGCTCTTCGCCACCGTCATCATCATGTTCATGTACCTGGGCCTGTGCCTCAGCATCGCCGAGATGTCGCCGGCGCTGCCGCACACGGGAGGCGCTTACTCGTTCTCGCGCACGGCGATGGGGCCGTGGGGTGGCTTCGTCACGGGGCTGGCCGAGAACATCGAGTTCGTGCTCACTCCCGCCGTCATCGTGTTCTTCATCGGCGCGTACCTGGGCAACATCTTCGGTACATCTCCCACGTTCGCTCCCGTCTGGTGGCTGCTGGGCTATGCGCTGTTCGTGGGGTTGAACCTGATCGGCGTCGAGGTGTCGTTCCGGTTCTCGGTGTTCATCACCCTGCTGGCGCTGGCGATCCTGGCGATTTTCTACATCTTCGCCATTCCTCATTTCTCACTGGAGCAGGCGCTCAGCATTGGCGGCAAGGCCGCCGACGGCAAGCTGATCCCGGCGCCGGCGGGAACACAGCCCTGGTTGCCCTTCGGCTGGGCCGGGGCGTTCGCGTGTCTGCCGTTCGCCGTGTGGTTCTTCCTGGCCATCGAGCAGCTTCCGCTGGCGGCCGAGGAGTCCCATGACCCCAAGCGCGACATGCCCCGGGGGCTGCTCTTCGGCCTCCTCACGCTGATCATCAGCGCCTTTCTGATGTTGTTCCTCAACTCCGGAGTGGCGGGCGGCGCGGTGGTGATTGGCACCAGCGGCAGCCCGCTGCTCGACGGGCTCAAGGCGATCTTCTCCGGGCCCTGGGCCTGGCTGGCCAAGACGCTCTCGCTGCTGGCGGTGGCCGGGCTGATCGCCAGCTTCCACACGATCATCTTCGCCTATGGGCGGCAGATCTACTCGCTGTCGCGCGCGGGGTACTTCCCCACCGTGCTGTCCGTCACCCATGGCACGCGCCAGGTGCCGCACGTGGCACTCATCACCGGAGCGGTGATGGGCTACGCCGTCATGCTGATCGTCTTTTTCGGAGTGGGCGCCGAGAAGGCGGAGGGCTTCGTGGGCGGCACGCTGCTGAACATGTCGGTGTTCGGCGCGATGATCTCGTATGCGATGCAGGCCCTGGCCTTCATCTTCCTGCGGGTGCGGCTGCCGCACATCGATCGGCCCTTCCGCAGCCCGTTCGGCGTTCCCGGTGCGGCGCTGACGCTGCTGATCGCGCTGCTGACACTCTACTTCCAGTTCTCCGACGCGACCTACCGCCAGGGCGTCATCGGAGCCGCCATCTGGTACACGGTGTGGCTGACCTATTTCGCGCTCATCGGGCGCAAGAAGCTCGTCCGCTCTCCCGAGGAGGACTTCGCCATCCGCGAGCGGGCCCGCCAAAAGGCCTCCGCTCAGGCCTGAGGCGGGGCTCAGGCGGTCCGATTGCCCTGCGTCTGGCGCCTCAGCCAGTTGCGGAGGAAGGACTTCACCGCCGGGTGCTCGGAGCGGCGGAACTCCTCGGGCCGCCCGTATTCGATGATGCGGCCCTCGTGCATGAGGGCCAGGGTGTCGCCCACCTTGAAGGCGGACGCCACGTCCGGCGAGATGACGAACGAGGTGGCTCCCAACTGCTGCTTGCCCGTGAAGATGACCTCGTTGACCGACGCCGTGGTGAGCGGGTCCAGGCCCGCCGTCGGGTCGTCGTAGAGGAGGATCTTCGGCTGGAGGATGGCCGCTCGCGCGAAGCCCACGCGCTTTTGCATGCCGCCGGACAGCTCGCCTGGGTACTTGTGCGTCGCGTGCGTCAGCCCCACCACGCCCAGCGCCTTGTTCACCGCCTCGCGGATCTCCGCCTCTTTCATGCGGGTGCGCTCGCGCAGCGGGAAGGCCACGTTGTCGAACACCGTGAGCGAGTCGAACAACGCGTTGGCCTGGAAGAGGATGCCCAGCTTGCGGCGCAGCGCGTCCAGCCCGGCCTCATCCAGCTGAGCGACGTCCTGGCCGTCCACGTGCACGGTGCCCCGGTCCGCCTTCAGCAGCCCGACCAGGTGCTTCATCAGCACCGTCTTCCCCGAGCCGGACACCCCCATCAGCACGCACGTGGTGCCCTCGGCCACCTCGAGGTTCACTCCGCGCAGCACCTCGTGCCCGCCGAAGGCCTTGTGGAGGTCCTTCACCACAATCATCGGCTTGGTGGCCGGCTGATCGCTCTTCTCGCTCATCGCGGTGGCAGCATGACACGCCCTGGCCCTTCGCGGGGGCTCAGTTCGCGCCGCCCTCCTGCTGGCGTTTCTTGAGGAAGAACCGCTTCTGCCACTCATCCACGGCGGCTTCGTGGCACTCCAGGGTCGGGCAGAAGATGTGTGTGCCGTCGTTGCGCGACACGAAGAACAGGTCCTCACACTCCAGGGGGCGCAGGGCCGCCTCCAGCGCGGCGGCACCCGGACTGGCGATGGGGCCCGGCGGCAGCCCTGTCCGCGTGTACGTGTTGTACGGGTGCGGCGTCTCGAGGTCCTTCTTGGTGATGTTCTTCGAGTACACCCCGCGTAGCATCCGCATCGCGTAGATGACCGTGGGGTCGGTCTGCAACATCATCCCGCGCTTGAGCCGGTTGTGGAAAACGCAGGAGATGCGTGGGCGCTCCTCGGGGACTCCCGTCTCTTTCTCCACGATGGAGGCGAGCGTGAAGGTCTGCAGCACGTTCAGCCGCACCCCCTCTTTGCGCTGGGCGTCGGCGCGCCCGTACGCCTCCATGGCGCTGGACACCATCTTGGCCAGCACCGACTCCTCGGTGGCCGCTCGGGTAAAGGTATAGGTGTCCGGGAAGAGGAAGCCCTCGATAGAGCCCGCAGGAACGCCAATCCTCGCCAGGAAGCTCTTGTCCGTGGCCACCTGCTCCAGCCGGCGCAGGTCCAGCTTCAACTCCGAGCCCGCGATGATCGGGAGGATTTCCTCGGCGCGCAGCCCCTCGGGCACGGTGAAGCGGTACGTCTTCACCTGGCCCTGGACGAGCTTCTCCAGCACCTGATCCGGTAGCAGGGTGCCGGAGAACTCGTACTCACCGGCCCGGAGCTTCGGCCCCAGCCCCTGCCGGCGGATGTAGAGGTAGAGCAGGTCCGCGTCCGAGACGGCTCCCACCTCGGCGAGCAGCCGGGCCAGCCCCTTGGGACCGGTGCCTGGAGGAATGTCGACGGTGGCCGGAGCGGGCAGGGTGACGGCCGTGGCGGCGAAGGCGGTGATGCGTTGCTCGCGCAGCACGTACCACACGCCCACGCCCGCACCCGCGAGCACTCCGAGCACGAGCAGGGCAAGGAGGGCCCTCTTCACTCAGGACTCCGGATCAAAGTCATCGGCGTGGATGTCTCCCACGGGGCGGTGCGCGTCGAGCCAGCCCTGGAGGATGAACTGCGCGGCCACCTGATCGATGACCTGGCGGCGCTTGGCGCGGGTGAGGTCCGCCTCGAGCAGGGTGCGCTCGGCGGCCACGGTGGACAGCCGCTCGTCCCAGAACTCCACCGGCACCCCGAGCGACTGCGAGGCCGTGTCGGCGAACTTCCGCGAGGCCTCGGCGCGAGGGCCCTCGGAGCCGTCCATATTGAGGGGCAACCCCACCACCAGGCGCGTCACCTCGTGCTCGCGCACCAGGTCAGCCAGTGCGGCCAGGTCCGCCTTGATGTTGGTTCGCCGCACGGTGGTGATGGCCTGGGCCGTCAGCCCGAGCCCGTCCGAGACGGCCACCCCGATGGTCTTGGTGCCTACGTCCAGGCCCATGGTCCGCATGGCCTGGGGACTCTAGTCGCAATCTCCGGTTGTGGACCGCACCGTCCGCGGCCCGGGACGGTACTCGGCCGGGGAGCAGGCTAACCGGCTGAATTCGCTGGAGATCGGCCGAGAGGAGGGAGGCGGCATTCCGGCTGCAATCCGAGGCGCCCGTCCGATGCGCGGCGCTTCGCAGTGCCAACCTCTAACCCGCCGCGCGGGAGGCAACATGCTCGATTTCATCAAGAACACGTTGAACACCCTGGCCGGCCCGATGGCCTCCGTCGTCGATTTCGCCGGGGATAAGCTGGGGCTACCCCCGCTGCTGACCAACTCCATCAAGGCGGTAGCTGGGGTAGCGACCGGCAATGTGATGATGGCGGCCAGCGGCGCCATGGGCGTCATGTCGGAGCTGCAGAAGAACCCGCCGGCCCAGACGGAGTTCTGCCCAAGCCCCGACCCGGCCAAGGCCCAGGAGGGCTACGCGAAGCCCACGCACACGGCCGCTCCGGCTGCTCCGGCGTCTGGGAGCGCCGCCACCACGGGCAGCACCCCCGCCCGGGACAGCAACAAGGGGCAGCTGGATCCCAGCTACCTCGAGTACCGGGATGCGCTGAAGACGATCGCCGCCAACTACGCGCTGCTCGACACGCTGAACGGCTCGAGGAACGAGAAGATCAATGTGCGGACGCTGGAGATGGCCGTGACCTGGCCGAACCTGCCGTCCGAGTTGAAGGAGGCGGCCCGCTTCCTGGTCGCTCACCCCGAGTTCCGCAACATGTTGGACACGGCGGGCGAGGGCGGCCGCGTGGATGGCACCATCAGCCAGAAGGACGTGCAGAAGGCGCTGAAGCAGGTGAATGACGACATCGCGAAGTATGGGGTCCGCGACACGGCTTCGCCCGCGCCGTCCACTCCGGCGCCCGCTCCTGCGCCCGCGCCGTCCACGCCGCCCGTGTCTGGCTCGCCGCCGCCGGGCAAGCCGGGCACTCCGGGGGAGTGCACTCCGGCCCCGGCACCGAAGCCGTCCCCGTCCCCGGCGCCGGAGCGCTCGGGCGTGAACGACATCATCAACAACCCGCACATGAGCCTGGAGGAGAAGATCCAGGCCATCCTGATGCTTATTACCCGCGACACGGACGACGAGATCCTCGACGTGATGAAGGAGATGTCGAGCATCCGCGAGGAGCGCGCCGGCCTGGGCACGGATGAGAAGAGCCGGACCAAGGACGCGAAGCTGGAGACGACGTTTCAGGAGCTCAACCTGCGGCTTCAGAAGCTGATGGAGAAGCGCAAGCAGATGTTCGACCTGATGAGCACGCTGTCTTCGAAGTTCAACGAGATGGCGAAGGTGGCCATCCAGAACATGGGCAGGGCCTGAGCCGCCATGGGACGCATCATCAAGTACCAGGGAGAGACGACGATGGAGATCCGCAGCGAGACGGTGGGCAAGCTCAAGGCGTTTGCCCGGGGCGAGGTGACGTGGGCGGAGGTGGAGGGGATGACCTTCGAGCAGGCCCGTTCGATTGCCCAGGTGGGCTGTGAGCTGGCGGCGGCGGGGCGCTACGAGGAGGCGCGCGTGCTCTTCGAGGGGCTGGTGGAGGGCAACCCGAAGGACGCGGCGAGCCGGGCGGCGCTGGGCACCGTGTACCAGAAGCTGGGCCGGGTGCAGGAGGCGCTGGCCGAGTACAACGCGGCGCTGGAGCGCGACCCGCGCAACCCCGTGGCGCTGGCCAACCGCGGCGAGCTGTACCTGAAGCAGGGCCACCCGCAGGGCTTCACCGACATCGCCAACGCGGTGGAGGCGGACCCGCGCGGCGAGACGGTGGCGGGGCGCCGCGCTCAGGCGCTGGTGAAGGCCATCAGCCTGGTGGCGGTGGAGAAGATGAAGGAGGCGAAGAAGGCGTAGTGCCTGTCGGTGGGTGGGCCCGGGTGGAAGGGCAGGGCGTGGGAGGGGCCCACCCGCTGACGGCGGTTTTCACGGCTTGGGAATCGAGGCGATGCGCTCGCCGATGGGCGGGTGGCTCATGCCCTTGAAGACGAGCCACTCTGGAGGCTCGGGGTCCATCTTGTTCACCCGGGCCGCCTTCACCAGCATCTGCCGGAACGTGGTGGGGTCGCCCGTGAGACGCAGCGCATAGCGGTCGGCCTCGCGCTCCCGCTCCCGGGAGAACCATGCGGAGATGGGCGCGAACACCGTCATCACCACGAGCAGCAGCAGCATGAGCATGGGCACCGTGCGGATGTCCGCGAACTCGTGGGTGCCGAACCAGCCCCGGTTCGCGGCCAGCCGCAGGGACGCGTGGATGAGGAAGAGAAAGGCCAGGAGCCCCAGCGACGAGGCGATGCGGCCGGGCCACTTGGACTCGTGCACATGGCCGGCCTCATGGGCGACGGCGG
>DASVVJ010000822.1:0-4351 GCA_036389955.1 Myxococcaceae bacterium | reverse complement strand
CGAAGTCCTGGTGCAGCCGGTAGAGGTTGACGTCGAAGTAGTAGATGCCGCCCGACTTCACGTCGATGAGGAACTTGCCCACCTCATCGGTCTCGACCGGGAGCGCATAGGCGGAGAAGGTGGCCGCGTCGCGAATCTCCGAGACGTAGGGAGCCCGCCGCTTCGGTGCTGCGCTGACGGGAGACAGTGCCGCCAGAAGGAAGAGAAGCCCCAGTACCACCCGTGGGAAATGTTGCATGGCCTGGCAGTCTAGCGCTCCGGGCTCCCCAGGGAACGGAGCCGTGAGGTAGGCAGGCGGCCATGAAGCTCTACACCATCGGGTTCACCCAGAAGAGCGCCGAGCAGTTCTTCGAGGCCCTGAGGCGCGCCGGAGTGAAGAAGCTCGTGGACACCCGGCTCAACAACACCTCCCAGCTCGCGGGGTTCGCGAAGCGGGACGACCTGCGCTACTTCGCCCAGGCCATCTGCGGCATCGGCTACCACGAGTTCCCCAGCCTGGCGCCGACCCAGGAGCTGCTCGATGACCTGAAGAAGCGCCGGGGCCGGTGGGAGGACTACGAGCCCCGCTTCCAGGCCCTGATGAAGGAGCGAAAGGCACTCAAGCAACTGGACCGCTCATTCTTCGAGGAGCCCTGCTGCCTGCTGTGCAGCGAGGCGAGCCCCGAGCACTGCCACCGCCGCCTCGTGGCCGAGGGGCTGAAGCGCCAGTGGGGCAACGTGGAAATCATCCACCTGTGAGCGGCTCCATGAAGAGCAGGGCGCCAGCGGCTGCTGGGCGTGGTAACCCTGCCGTGTGAGCGACACCTTCGCCCAGCTCCGCCTCTCTGACGAGGCGCTCGACGCCCTGCGCCGCGCGCGCTTCACCCGCCCCACGCCCATTCAGGCCCAGGCCATTCCGCCCGCGCTGGAGGGCAAGGACGTCATCGGCTGCGCCGCCACCGGCACCGGCAAGACGGCCGCCTACGTGCTGCCCCTGGTGGAGCGCTTCGCCGGGAAGAAGGGAACGCTGGGGCTGGTGCTCGCCCCCACCCGAGAGCTGGTGCTGCAGATCGCCGAGCCGGTGCGCTTCTTCGCGGAGCCTCGCGGCCTCACCCACGCGGTGGTCATCGGCGGCGAGGACATGGCGGCCCAGGTGGAGGCGCTGAAGCAGCACCCCACCTTCGTGCTCGCCACGCCGGGCCGCCTGGTAGACCTGCTGGAAGCGGGCGCCGCGGCCTTCCCGAAGCTGGAGGCGCTGGTGCTCGATGAGGCGGACCGCATGCTCGACATGGGCTTCCTGCCCCAGATTGAGCGCATCCTCTCGGCGCTTCCCCGCAAGCGGCAGACGCTCCTGTTCTCCGCGACGCTGGGCCCGGACGTGAGCCGCTTCGCCCGCGAGCGGCTGTACCGGCCCGTGCGCGTGGAGGTCACCCGCAGCGGCACGCCGGCCGAGCGCGCCGAGCAGCGCCTCTACCTCGTGAAGCCCGAGGAGAAGACGCCGCTGCTGCTCACCCTGCTGGCCCGGGACGAGGCCACCGCCCTCATCTTCACCCGCACCAAGGAGCGCGCGGACAAGGTCCACAAACATGTGCAGCGCGCGGGCTACCGGTGCGCGGTGCTGCACGCGGACCGCACGCAGAACCAGCGCAAGCAGGCGATGGAAGGCTTCCGCCAGGGCACCTACCGCTGCCTGGTGGCCACGGACATCGCCGCGCGGGGGCTGGACATCGAGGACGTGGGGCACGTCATCAACTATGACTTGCCGCACGCGCCCGAGGACTACGTGCACCGCATCGGCCGCACCGCGCGCGCCGAGGCCAGCGGGCTGGCTTCCACCTTCGCCACCTCGAAGGACTCGGCGGTGCTCGTCCAGGCCGAGCGCCTCATGCGCGCGAAGATTCCCCGCGTCTCCGTGCCGCGCGAGGACCCTGTCTTCCAACAGGAGTGGGAGCGCCTGCTCGCCTCACAGCGGGATCCGGGCCCCCCGCAGAAAGACCACGGGCAGTCCCAGCGCAAGCCCGGCCAGGAGCTGGGCCGGCATGCGCGGAGTCACCAGAAGAAGCCCAGGTAAGACGAGGTGCCCGGGTGTGCGGGAGCCGCGGTACTTCACCACAGGCCGCTTCCCGGGAAGCACGCTCTGGGCGATACCTCCGGCCTCTTCTTCACCCCAGAGGTCTTCGTCCATGAGCGGCCGGCTGAACCTGATGACGCCCGAGGCACTCGCCAACCCGTACCCCATCTATGCCGAGCTGCGGCGCAACGCGCCCGTGAGCCAGGTGGATCCGGGGGGCTTCTACGCCGTCACCCGCTACGACGATGTGATGGCTGTCTTCAAGAATCCCCAGCTCTTCTCCTCGGAGGGCTTCCGCGCCGCCACCAAGCCGGCGTGGCTGGGCCACAACCCCTTCGGGGACTCGATGATCGTCCTGGACCCGCCGAACCACACCCGGCTGCGCACCCTGGTCAACCGCGCCTTCGTGCCCTCGGCCATGGCCCGGCTCGAGCAGCGCGTGCGCACCTTCGCGGGGCAGGTGGTGGACGCACTCCCGCTGGGCCGCCCGGTGGACTGGGTCGAGTCCTTCGCCCTGCCGCTGCCAGCCAGCGTCATTGGCGAGCTGCTGGGCCTGGATGCGTCGCTGCGCTCGCGCTTCAAGCGCTGGGCGGATGACCTGACGAGCATCACCCCCGTCACCCCGGACATGACGCAGCGGATGGAGGAGATCCGCGGCACGGTGCGCGAGGCGGAGCAATACCTGAAGGAGGTGCTGGCCCAGCGCCGCCAGAAGCCGGCGGATGACATGGTGACGGACCTGCTGCGCGTCCAGGTGGACGGCGAGGCGCTGACGGACGCGGAGCTGATGGCCTTCCTGTTCCTGCTGCTGGTGGCGGGCCTGGAGACCACCGTGCACCTGCTCAGCCACACCGCGCGCTACCTCATCGCGCACCCCGAGGTGTTCGAGCGCGTGCGCGCCGACCACTCGCTCATTCCCAAGCTGCTCGACGAGGTGCTGCGGCTCGAGCCGCCCGTGCGCGCGGTGTACCGGCTGACCACCGCCGACACCGAGCTCAGCGGCGTGACCATTCCCAAGGGCTCGAGGGTGCTGGTGATGATCGGCTCGGCCAACCGGGACGAGACGCACTACCCGGATGCGGACCGCCTCGACCTCGACCGCGGCGGCGGGGTGAATCAGCTGCCCTTCGGCCACGGCGTCCACTTCTGCCTGGGCGCGCCACTGGCCCGGCTCGAAGGGAAGCTGGGGCTGGAGGCCCTGCTGCCTCGCATCAAGGGCCTCTCCGCCGCGGGGCCGGTGGAGTGGCGCCGCTCCATCTCCGTACGCGGAGCGACGTCGCTGCCGGTCATCGTCCACCCGGCTTGATTCAGAGGTTGAGCCGGAAGATGTCCGCGAACACGCCCCCGGGGCCGTAGTGCCGCTGGGGCGAGGGGTCGTCGTAGACAACGAGCACACTGTCGTTCTCGTCGAAGTAGCTGAAGTTGGCCACGCCCTCGGCGTGGTCGCACTTCCCCACATGGGGAATGTCGAACAGCGGCTCCAGGACTCCCGGCGCCTGGTCCAGCAGGCTGTCGCCCGCCAGGTCCAGGAAGTTCCTCAGCCGGAAGAGCCGGATGGGCGCTTCCACCGGCAATGTCGGTCCCGCGAGCACGAGCAGGTCGTCCCCGTGCACGCACAGCTCGCGGATGCCCAGCCCGTCCAGGTTGAGGAAGTGCTTGGCGTAGCGGCTGCCCTTCTTGCTCAACTTCGGCTCCAGCAGGCCCTGGCCGATGGCTGTCAGCCGCATGTCCAGCAGCGCCGCATAGCCGCGCAGCACCGGCCCGCGCAGCCCCAGGAACACCCGGTCCGTGTCGCTGACCACCAGGCCCTCGATGTCCAGGCCGTTGTCCTTGCTGGGGATGGGGAGCATCGGCCCCCCTTGCATGTCGGGCCGTGCCAGGAACGGGGCGAAGTGCCGGTCGCGGCGCAGCAGCTCCACCAGGAAGTTCTCTCCGGACAGCGGGCCTTCAGGGTGCGCTGCCGGCTCGGCGCTACCGCTCGGGGCCCGGGGGGTGGCCGTCTTTCTCTTCGCGGGCTTCACCCGGGCCGCCGCTCGCGGGGGCGTGGCGGTACCCGGCGTCTTCAGCTCCGCGACGAGTTCGCCCTTCACGAAGGGGATGCGCGCGAGCAGGAAGCGCTGGGGCTCGTGCGCCACGGTGGCCAGGCGCTCCAGGTCCCGCTCCATCTTCTTGCCCTTGGGCCGCTTGCGCTTGCTGCTGTGGCTGCCCATCACCCAGAGGTAATCGGCGTGCATGTCCAGCGCCTCGATGTCGATCTCGGCGCCCCGCTCCACCTCGCCGAAGAAGTCCGCCATGTCGAAG
>DASVVJ010000821.1:0-2890 GCA_036389955.1 Myxococcaceae bacterium | reverse complement strand
GATCACGCCTGAGAGCACGAGCCCGGCGGGTCCATTGGCCATGCAGCGGACCTTCAGTGCTCCCAACTCCGCGTCCTTTTGAGCCAGTGCCGCCTGAAGTGCCTCGGGGGTGTCCGAGCGGCGATCCACTTCGACCGAGCCATCCACCTCGGAGGGATGAGAGACAAGCGCGAACACCGCCTGGGAGGGAAGGACTCGGTCCTTGAAGCGGACCTTCAGCACGAGCCGTTCCCCCGAGCCGAGCTCCGTGGAGGGAAGCAGGTTGATACTGCGCTCGCCCACATCCACCAGCTTGAAGCGGGTCCTGTCGAGTTCGAGCGAGTCCCGGTCCAGGAGCGCGTTGAAGACGAGGGTGGTCAGGTTGCCCGCGGCCACGCGCAGTTCGGGCACGGGCTCATCTGGGAGACTCGGGAGAGAGACACGCCGGTCTTGTCGTTGACGAGAAGGGACCGGCAGTTGGGCTGCTGCTGGCCCTCCGAAGAGAAGCGTCAGAACGAGCAGGCGGCGGCGGTCAGGTAGGGACACTGCAGGGTAACCTCCTGGGTTGACCCTAGCAGACCAGTGCCTGATGACTCTAAGCCTTCCATACAGTGGGGCGAGAGACTCGCGCCTTTGAGAGTTCGCTGGGTTCCGAGTCCTTCATGCGGCATGGAGCCTGTCGATGGGAACCTCAGGGAATGGTTCCATTGCCGCTGGGCAGCGCTCCTAGCTCGTGGAGTTTGCTGCGAGCAACCTCATGCTGAGGATCCTTCTGGAGGATGCACCGGTAGAGCCGGATCTTCTTTGCCGGGTCACGCGCCAGGGCCGCTTCGAGAGAGAGCACTTGTACATGCTCCGGGTCCAGTGCCCAAGCCTTCTCGAGCTGGCGGCTCGCCTCTTCATCCTCGCCCATGAGGAAGTAGACGAGGCCAAGCTCCACGCGCACACCAAGGTCCTCAGGAGTCAGCTCAAGGAGTCTCTCGAACGTGGGTACTGATACTTCGGGCTCCGCGTAGAAGCCCTCCGCAAGTTTCCGGAGCTCCGCAGGCTCGGAAACGCGACGGAGTTCCTCGCGGAGAGCCCGCTCCACCTCCGCTCCGCCAGTCTCCAGAACTCGCTTGGCCAGATGTTCAAGCTGACTCATGGGGCCCCCTCGGTCCAAGTGCGCCAGTCTGGCTGCCCCGTGTCGAGGCGTACCACCCACTGGGTGGCGCACGCATTGAGCAGGACCGCTGCAGTCAGACGAGTTGCCATGGGGTGCCCCCCAGCTCGAGGAGAAAGGCGGGCTCATGACCCTCGCACCTTACGGCTGGCGCTTGAGCCAGGTGACGACCTCTGGGCCCGCGCGCTCGCGCAGCGAGACGTCCTGGCTGAGCCGCTCCAGCGTCTGCGCCATCGCCTGCTGCGCCTCGTTCACCGGGTTGGTCTGCAGCAGCGCTTTCGCCTCTTCGAACTGCTTGCGGTCGCGCAGCGCGCCCAGCGCCTCTACCACCCGGCGCAGCAGCATGGGCGCTCCGCCCGTGCGCGCTACCACGTCCTTCCAGCGCTTCTGCATCTCTCCCCACCACGCGTCCCGGCCCGTGCGGTTGCTCAGCAGTCCGCCCAGGTAGATGGTCACGTCCTGCATCTTCACTGCATCCGTGAAGAACAGTTCCTGCCCACGCTTGGTGAGCGCCGGGTCCTCGAAAGAGGCCAGCGCCGTCAGGTAGCGCCGCTGCGTTGCCGGATCCGGATCCGTCTTCATCTTCTCCAGCAGCGTGTCGAACAGCGCCGGGTCTCCCGCCCGCGCCACCATGTACACCGCGCTGTCCAGCAGGTTCGGCTCCAGCGCCGCCTTGTCTCCCGCCAGCAGCTTCGTCACCCGCTGCCGCGCGTCCGCCAGTGCCTGGTTTCCGCGCGCCAGCGAGCCCACCGCCCGCACCAGCGCCGCCCGCCGCAGCCTCACCCGGTCGTTCTCGCCCGCCGCCGGCTCCCAGCCCAGCTTCGTCAGCCCCGGCCCCAGCAGCTTCTCCACCCAGCGGCGGAAGCGCTCCTGGTCCTCTCCGTCCACCAGCCGCGCCTCCACGTACGCCAGCCGCCCCACCAACTCGTCCAGCACCGCGTCGTCTTCCTCGTCCCCGTAGCGGCTCGCCAGGTCCAGGAAGTCCGCCGCCGACGCCTGCCCCGAGCGCACCAGCGCCCACCGGTCCGCCAGCAGTGAAATACGCTCCGAGGGCGCCAGCGCCTTGATGTTCGTTGCCAGCTTCTGCAGCGCCGGCCCGTCGTACGCCACCCGGTAGAAGCCCGTGGAGCCCGCGTTGGCGAACAGCCACTTCACCTCGCCGCTGCCCTCCAGCGTCACCGTGGCCCGTTCGTCCCTCAGCACGAAGCGGTGCTCGCGCACCCCGCCCCCGTCCTCGAAGCGCAGCACCATCGGCACCGGCCAGCGCTCGCCGCTGCTTGCCCCCGGCTCCGAGTAGAAGCGCCGCTGGCTCACCGTTACCTGGCGCCCTTCCACCTTCACCGCCACCAGCGGGAAGCCGCTCTGCCCAATCCACGCGTTGGCCAGCTCCACCACCGGTTGCGACGAGGCCGCTCCCAGCGCCCGCCACAGGTCGTCCGCCACCGCGTTGCCCCGCGCGTGCGTGCGCATGTACTGGCGGATGCCTTCGCGGAACGCGTCCGCCCCGAGGAAGCCCTCGATCATCCGCAGCACCGCGCCGCCCTTCTCATACGTAATCAGGTCGAAGCTCTCACCCGCCTCGCCCGCGTTGCGCACCTCACCCCGGATGGGGTGCGTGGAGCTCAGCGCGTCCAGGTGCAGCGCCGCTGCCTTGCCCGTGTCGAAGTCCAGCCACACCCGCCAGTCCGGCCGCCACGAGTCCACAATCTTGTAGGCCATCCACGTGGCGAACGCCTCGTTCAGCCACAG
>DASVVJ010000820.1:0-3120 GCA_036389955.1 Myxococcaceae bacterium | reverse complement strand
TCACCGGCTCAGGCAGTACCCGCGCATGAGGCTGGTGCCGACCAGTCGGTACCAGCGAGTGAACCTGACGCCAAAGGGCGCAAACCAGCCGATGGCTGCTGCCGACCGGTCGGTACCGGCCAGTGGCTACTGCCGACCGGTCGGTACCGGCGCGCGGGAGTCAGCGCTACACCGTCCACGTTCGAGGACGGTCCACGAAGAGAGGCTGGACGCAAAAGCCCACGAACTCAGTGGCTTACGAGACCCGGGTTCCGCCGCTGGGGCGGAGCGTCCTCCGCGGAGGACTCCCATCGTCCTCTGCGGAGGACGCTCACCGATGGAGTGCTCCAGGCACGAGCGGCCACGACGTCAAGCGGCCGGGACGCATGGTGCGTCTCCAGGGGGAAACCTCACATGTTCAAGCTGTTCACGAGCAAGGAAGAGAAGGCTGAAACCCGGGGTGTCGTTTTCCAGGGCATGAACCTCAAGCAGGCGCGCGTGGTGTTCCTCGGGCTGATGGCCCAGGAGCACATCAACCACCACCAGATGGGGCCGCTGTACAACCACGTGGTGGACAACAAGCTACCGGAGAAGGCCGGCTACGAGGACGCGCGCGCGTGGTTCCGCGAGCACCTGGTGGACCTGTCGCAGACAACGCTGACGGTGTACGGGGCGGTGGCCAAGGCCTTCAGCGAGCCGGTGGCCCAGCGCTTCGGCGTCACGTGCTTGTCGCTGCTGCTGACGTACAAGGAGGCGGCGGACCTGGAGGTGAACCACGAGGAGCCGGGCGGCACGCTGATCGAGGTGCCGCAGGCAAGCGGGCAGGTGGTGAACAAGGCCTTCTGGCCAGATGCTGGAGGCGCGGGCGGCGCAGTTGCCCCCGTTGCGCGAGGTTAGGCCGGTGGAGAAGGTGGTCCCCCTGGCGTGAACCCCGAAGCCTGAATGAAGTGGCGGCCCTCTTCCTGTACTGGAGGAGGGCCGTGGTGTTCCTCCCGATGAAGGCAGCGGGAATCGAACCCGCGCCGGGCGGTGCGAAACTCCCAGCGGAATCGCGCCCTTGCCTCATAACCGCCCGGAATGATTCGGAGTCGTTATCCCGCCGCGTGGTTGGCCTGGTCCGACCCAATTCTCGGAGCAACGCATAGGAAAACTCGCTGTGAGAGAAAGGGATCCGTGTGCGCAACACGCACCGCGTGACCCGCAGCCCCCATTGATTGAAGGAAGGACGTGCCCATGAACGTGCGAACTGGCAGCGTGCTCCTGGTCTTCGTCACCGCCTGCGCTACGACGGAGCCGAACCCGAGAGAGCCGGTGGCCGACAACCCAAGGATCGCCAACCTGGAGAGAGCAGCGGCGCTACCCTGGACGGACGAGGGGCAATGCGTGGTCCAAGAAGCCTCCCAGCCATGGGAGGAGGTGGCGGCGAGGTGCATTTACGCGCTCGATAGACGGAAGGTTCAATTCCAGGACCCCGAGAGGAAATGCGCGGTGGCCGCTGTGGGCGCGGTCGCCGCGCCCGTCATGGTCGCCGCCTGCATGTTGGCGCAGCCCGTGGTGGTGGGAACGGTGATCGTCATCGGTACGGTGGTAGTGGCCGCCGCCATCAAAGCAGAGTTGGATGAGCATGCGCGTCAGCGGAGGGCAGACCGCGAGGCAGAAGCCTCTCGTCAGGCTGAGCGACCCGGGCCGACAACGCAGCCCTCTTCGGAGAAGGGACCCTCGGCGAACCGAAGGCCCGTCTCTGTTCCCCAGCCGATACCAGATACTGCAGAAACACCTTCTGCTCGACCAAGGGATAAGATTTGTGACGATGAGAAATATGATGCGCTGAGTCAGCAGTACAAGCGCTTGTGCAAGGAATCTGGCCAAATGTCTTGCAGCAGGAGCAGCCTTGGAAGAAAGCAATATACTGAACTTCAATGTCCTGAAGCGTTGGAGCGGCTCGCCAGGCAAAACGCCTGTCTCAATGCTCGATTGGCTATACAGAGAGAGTGCTTTGGATCGATTGATGCGCGTCATCTCGTGCCGCTTGAGGAACACGCGCGCGGGGTAGAGAATTGCAGGCAAGCAGTTGGTGAGAAGTGTCGGCAACCTTGAGTGGGACCATGTCCGAGAAAGCGTTGCTTGCTGCGATTGAAAGAGGGGACGAGGTTGAGGTCGAGAAACTTCTTGCGCAAGGAGCCGATCCGAATTGCCAAACGGAAGATGGCTGGCCAGCATTGTTTCTGGCTATAGACGAGGGAAGGCCAGGGGTAGTTCGTGCACTGCTGGAGCATGGGGTCGACTCGAACTCTCAGATGCAGGGAGATCCTGCTCTCCTGGTCGCCGCGTTTCGCGGCCACGCGGCCATCGCGCAGCTATTAGTGGAGCGTGGGGCTCACGTGAATGCCCGCGGCAGCGAAGGGGATATGCCGCTCAAGGTGGCCGCAGAGCAGGGGAATCGTGAGATGGTTCGACTCTTGCTGGAGGCAGGGGCTGACCCAAGGGGTGTAGGCGGTATCGGCGGTATGACGGCATTGGGTGCTGCAGCAGAATCAGGGCATGCCGAGGTAGTGCAGCTGCTTCTCGAAAAAGGGGGCGATGTTCACCAGCGGGATGCGTATGACGAGACGGCTCTCCAGGCCGTTCTGCTCAAGAACGCGCGTGCTCCCGACGAGCGGCTTGAGAATGTCATCCGGATTCTGCGCCAAGCCGGAGCTAAGTGATGGCATGAGCAAGTGGAACGAATGCGGCAGGAGTCTTCGGGCTGCCGGGCGCCCCACTGGTGGCGAGAATCGAACCCGCGGCTGGGACGCGGCTTTTCGTGAGGCTCTCTCGCCGGGCATGATTGCCCCTTCGCGCTGGGCTGAGAGTAGGCTCGAGCCCCTGAGGAGCCCTTGAACCCGCTGGCCCCAGGTACCCGAGTCGGAGCGTGGCGCGTGAAGGCCTTGCAGGGGCAGGGCGCTCATGGAGCGGTGTACCAAGCCGAGCGCGCGGGCTTCAGGCGCGCGGAGCCCGGGGCTCTCAAGGTGTCGCTCTGGCTGTGGAACTGGCGAATGGAGCGCGAGGTGGAGTTGCTCTCGCGGCTGAGCCACCCCGGGATTGCGCGCCTGCTGGACCGGGGCGGGTCGCAGCCGCCTGGCAGCAACGAGTACCCCTTTT
>DASVVJ010000819.1:0-9215 GCA_036389955.1 Myxococcaceae bacterium | reverse complement strand
GCATCATCTCCTACTTCGGTTATCCCCGCGGCCTCGATGTGCTGCTGTACGCCATGCGCGAGCAGGACGAGCGGCTGAGGGATGCGGCCATCTATGGCCTGCCCTTCATCGATGATCCGCGCGCGGTGGACGCGCTGCTGGAGGCCGCGCGCCACGAGTCCGAGCGCACGCGCGCGGCGGCCATGCGCGCCCTGGGGCAGACGGAGAAGGACGCCCGCGTCACCTCGTGCCTGCTGGGCGGCCTCAACGACAAGGACGCATGGGTGCGCTACTACGCGTGCCAGTCGCTGGGGAAGCTGAACGAGGAGGCCGCCGCGGACGCCATCGTCGCGCTGGCCAACGACGACGCGGGCCAGGTACGCGTGGCGGTGGTGGACGCGCTGGCGCACCTGCACACCGAGAGCGCGCTGAGCGCCCTCAGGCGCGCGGCCACCTCGGATGACTCGGACGTGCGCCGCGCGGCGCTGCTGGGCCTGGGGGTCTCCAAGCGCCCGGACGCGCTGCCGGTGCTGATGGAGGCGGCCAGCTCGGGGGATCCGGCCACGCGGCTGGTGGCCCTGTCCGCGGTGGCCGAGTACGACGTGCCCGAGACGGTGCAGGTGCTGCTGCGCGCGGCGGCGGACCCGGACGAGAGCGTGCGCAGCGCGGCGGTGGGCTTTCTGGCCACCCGCTCCGGCACCCCCGCCACCCAGGCCCTGGTCTCGCTGTTGGGAGACCCGGCCCTGCGCGAGCGGGTGGTGAGCGCCCTGGCGCTGCCGGCCGAGGGGCGCATTCCCGGCCTGCTCGCCGCGCTGGAGGCGGCGGACGAGAAGGTGGCGCCGCTGCTGGTGGCGGCGCTGGCGAGGATGCAGCGGGCGGACGCCCGGGCGGCGCTGCTCACCGCGCTGAGTGCCAGCAGTCCCGCGGGCCGCCGTGCCGCGGCAGCGGCCGTGGCAGCGTTGGGCACGGTCGAGGCGCGGCAGGCGCTGGATCATTCCGCCGCGCATGATGTGGACCCCGAGGTGCGTCGAGCCTGCCTGCTCGCGCTAGGCCGCTAATGCCCTCGCTGCCGCTGTTGCCGCCCATCTTCTCGCTCCTCGCTGGGCGCATCGAGGAGCGCGCGGGGCTCCACTATGATCCGATGGATCGCGAGCTGCTGGAGGACAAGGTCTCCTCGCGCGCGGTGGAGGCCGGGTTCGACTCGCTGTACGACTATTGGTGCTTCCTCAAATACGACCCGCGAGGCGACGCCGAGCTGGATGCGCTCATTGACTCGCTGGTGGTGCACGAGACGTACTTCTTCCGGGACACCCTGGCGCTCGAGGTGCTCGCCGACGAGGTGGCGCGCGAGGTGAGCGAGGGCAGGCGGATGCGGCTGTGGTGCGCGGCATGCTCCACCGGTGAGGAGCCGCTCACGCTGGCGATGATGCTGCACGAGCGCGGGGTGCTGAACGGGGTGTCCCTGTTGGCCACCGACATCAGCCAGCGGGCGCTGGAGCGGGCCCAGCGGGGCGAGCACAACCTGCGCTCGTTGCGTGCGCTGCCTTCGGGCATCGAAGGCCGCTACCTGAACGTGGTGGAGGGCCGGCCGCAGGTGCGCGCGGACCTCCTCGCCGCGGTGGACTGGCGCCGGGTGAACCTGGTGGACGCGCAGGCGGTGGCCGCGCTGGGCGTCTTCGATGCGATTCTCTGCCGCAACGTGCTCATCTATTTCAAGGATGAGACAGCGCGGCGCGTGGTGGACTTGCTCTCCCAGGCGCTGGTGCCCGGGGGCCACCTGCTGGTGGGCACCTCCGAGTCCCTGCTGCGCTTTGGCACCGCGCTGGTGTGCGAGGAGCGGCGCGGCGCCTTCTTCTACAGCAAGCCGAAGGGAATTCCATGACGCCCCCTCCCATCCGGGTGCTGGTGGTGGACGACTCCGCCTTCGCGCGCAAGGTGCTACGCCAGGTGCTCACCGGCGCGCCGGGCATCACCGTGGTGGACACGGCGCGCGACGGGCTGGACGCGTTGGAGAAGATTTCCCAGCTTCAGCCGGACGTGGTGACACTGGACCTGGTGATGCCGCACCTGGACGGGCTGGGCGTGCTGCGCTCGCTGGCCGGAGCGCCGTCGCCGCGGGTGGTGGTGGTGAGCAGCGCAGGCGAGGAGAGCGAGCTGGCAGTGTCCGCGCTCCAGGCTGGGGCGGTGGACCTGGTGCACAAGCCCACGGCGCTGGCCACCGACCGGCTCTACGAGCTGGGGGCGGAGCTGGTGACCAAGGTGACCACGGCCGCGCGCGCGACCGTGCGTCCGGGCGTGGAAGCCGAGCTCATCACCAAGCCAGCGCTCGGACCGGCCCCGGCCCCCTGGCGCCGGCTGGTGGTGGTGGGCACCTCCACGGGAGGCCCGGCGGCGCTCTCGCGGCTGCTCTCGTCACTGCCTGGGGACTTCCCCGCGGCGCTGGCGCTCGCGCTGCACATTCCCGCCGGTTACACGGAGGCGCTGGCGCGGCGGCTCGACGGGCAGAGCTCCCTGGAGGTGGTGGAGGCGGAGGACGGGATGGAGCTGCGCCCCGGGAGGGCGGTGCTCGCGCGCGCGGGCATGCACCTGAAGCTGGAGCGCGAAGGGGAGCGGTCCTGGACCCGGCTGGACCGGCTGCCCGCGAGCACCCCGCACCACCCCTCGGTGGATGTGCTCTTCGAGAGCGCGGCGGCCGGCTGGGGAGAGAACGCGGTGGGCGTGGTGCTTACCGGCATGGGGGATGACGGGCTGCAGGGCTCCCGCGCCATCCGCGCCGCGCGAGGCCGCGTGCTGACGGAGTCCGCCGAGTCCTGCGTGGTGTACGGCATGCCGCGCGTGGTGGACGAGGCGGGCCTGTCCAACCGCAGCGCCGCGCTGAGCGAGCTGCCCGCGCTGCTCGAGCGCTTCGTGCGCTAGCGGGGCGCGGCCGGCGAGGGCCGGCGCATCATCGCCATGGCCGAGGGCGGCACCCGGGGCAGCGTCACGGTGAAGGTGGTGCCCTCTTCGATGTCCGAGCGCACCTCGATGGTGCCCCCGTGTGCCAGGACGATCTGCTGGACGATGTAGAGCCCCAACCCGTAGCTCGTCTTCGCGGTGCGCGAGGACTGGGGCCCGCGGCGGAACGGCTCGAAGATGTGGGGCATCAGCTCGGTGGGAATGGGCTTGCCCTGGTTGTGCACCTCGAGGGCCACGTGCTCCTTCAGCCCCTTGGCCGTCAGCCGCACCGGGGTGTCCGGCGGGCTGTACTTGAGCGCGTTCTCCACCAGGTTGGAGAGCACCTGGGCCAGCCGGTCCGGGTCCCACGTGCCCACGGTGGGCTCGCCCTCCTGGTCCGCCAGCATGGTGCGGTCCGGGTAGGCGATGCGGAACTCGTGAGACACCTTCTGGAGCAGCTCGTGCATGTCGCACCGCCGCGGCTCCAGGGTGATGCCGCCGCCCAACCGGGCGCGGGCGAAGTCCAACAGCAGCCGGGTGAGCCGCTCGATGCGCAGCGCCGCCGAGGTGATGCGGCGGAAGGTGCGCTGCTGCTCCTCGGGAGGCGGGCCGCCCAGCGCCATGATGCGCGCCCAGGAGATGATGGCGCCCAGCGGGCTGCGGATGTCATGGCTGACGATGTCGATGAGCTGCTCCTGGAAGTCCGCCGCGCGGCGCGACTCCTCCTCCACCTGCTGCTCGCGGGAGATGTCCTTCAGGGTGCCCAGCATCCGCCGGGGCTGAATGCCCTCGCACAGCACGCGCACCTTGGCGCGCATCCAGCGCGGCGCGCCCCCGGCCACGTAGATGCGGAACTCGGCCTGGAAGCCCCGGGGGGCCTGCATCGCCGCGGCCACCTTCTGCGCGAAGTGCGACCGGTCCTCGGCCAGAATTCGCTGCAGGAAGGCCTCGTACGTGTCGCCCGGTACTCCCCCGAGGATGGAGGCGATGTTGTCCGACCAGCGGATGCGCCCGGCCTGGAGATCGAAGTCCCAAAGCCCCACCTGCGCCGTCTCCAGCGCCAGCAGCAGCTGCTCATCGTTCGTCGAGGACGGCAGCGTGCTGTCCGGGCGCGGCGCGGTGTCCACACGCTGGTGGCGGGTGATGTCACGGGAGATGCCGAACAGGCCCATCACCTTGCCGTCCGCGTCCTTGAGCGGGCCCTTGGTGGACAGCCACACGCGGGGACCGGTGGGGGTCTGCTCCACGTCCTCGTACGTCACCGTCTGCCCGGTGGTGAGCACCTGCTGGTCATGGCCGGTGGTGGACTGGGCGGCCTGCTCGGGGAACAGCTCCGCGTCCGTTTTTCCCACCACGTACGAGGCGGGCACGCCGATGGCGCGCGCCCCCACCGCGTTGATGAGCAGGTAGCGGCCCTGCAGATCCTTGGTGAAGACGGCGTCCGTGGAGCCCTCGATGACGGAGCGCAGCAGCTCGTGCGCCTTGCGCAGCTCCTCCTGCGAGCGGCGCTCGGAGGTGATGTCGCGCAGGTGGATGAGCACCCCGCTGTCCACCTGCCGCACCCGCACGTCGAACGTCGCCTCGCGCGTGGGCCAGGAGTACCGGAAGCGGGTGGGCGGCTGCGCGGAGGCGGGCAGGTCCATCGCCAGGTGTTGGCGCAGCTCCGCCAGCTCCGGGCAGTGCGAGCGCACGTTCTTGCCCAACAGGCTCATGGCCTGCTGGCCCAGCAGATCGCACATCCGCGGGCTCACGTAGGAGAAGTTCCACCGGGAGTCCACGCAGAAGAACGCGTCCGGCATGCTCTCGACGATCATCGCCAGGGGCACCGTGCGCACCTCGGAAGCGGGCTCGGAAGCGGGCTCGGAAGCGGGCTCGGAAGCAGGCTCGGACGCGGGTTCCGGGGCCGGCTGGGCGGGGGAGGCCTCGCGCGCCTTGGCGCCACGCCGCGACGGCTTGGCACCGTCCGCGGGCGCGGCGGTGTCGGGCTTGTGGGTGGCGGACTTGCCCGGAGCGGGGGAGTTTTCCGGGACGGTGCGCCGGGAGCGCTTTTTGGCGGGAGGCTCGGACATGCGGGGGAAAAGCTCGTCGTCAGTGCAACACCACCACGACAGCGCCCCGGAAGCTAGGGGCTGGGAGTGAGGCCCAGGTTGCGGGCGATCTCCTGGAATGTTCCCACGGCGGGCGTTTCCATGCGCGTTTTCTCCGGGCTGGCCAGGTCCACGGAGAACAAGCCGAACTTCGGCTCGTAGCCCTCCGCCCACTCGAAGTTATCCAGCAGGCTCCAGTGGAAGTAGCCGCGCACGTCCGCGCCCTGGGCCCGGGCCTGTTCCACGGCGTAAATGTGACTCTGCAGGTAGTAGGGCCGCCGCTCACCTGTATGGTCCGCCATGCCGTTCTCGGTGACGATCAACGGTAAGCCGAATACCGAGTAACGCATGAAAAACAGGTAGAGACCCTCGGGGTAGAGCTCCCAGCCGAGATCATTCGTCTGGCGGCCGCGGGGCACGTACTGGCGGGAGAGCGAGGGTTCCCCAAAGTACTGACGCACGTAGTCACGGGTGTAATAGTTGATGCCGAAGTAGTCGATGGAGCCCTTCAAGCCCTCCACCTCGCGGTCGATGCTGACCTGGCCGGGGACGGAAAGCTGAACGCGGCCGGTGCGCACGGCGTTGGGCACGCTCTCGTTGAAGAAGGCATCGGTGAGGCCGGCCACGGTGGTGTCGGCGGTGGAGCCGGTGGCCGGCTGGAAGACGCGCACGTGGTGAGCCAGGCCCACGCGGGTGGCGTGGCCATCACCGTCCACATCGGTGGTGTCGTGGGTGCGCAGTTGGCGCGCGGCGCGGGCATGGGCCTCGATGAGGTGGTTGAGCACCGTGGCCATGGCCTGGGTGTCCTGCTTGCCCGGAGGCCACACGCCATCCAGGTAACCCAGCACGGCGTACACGTTGGGCTCGTTGATGGTGCACCACCAGTCCACCTCACCGCCCAGCTCCTTCGCGACGCGCGAGGCATAGGCCTCGAAGGCATCGATGGTGGCAGGGTTCTCCCAGCCACCTTCCTCGGAGATCCAGGTGGGCAGGGTGAAGTGGTAGAGCGTCACCAGGGGGGTGATGCCCCTCTGGCGCAGCGAGCGGGCCCATTGCTGGTAGCGGGCCATGGCCTCGGCGTTCCAGGTGTCGGGGGTGGGCTGCAGGCGGCTCCACTCGATGCTGAAGCGGTAGGCGTTGGCGCCCAGCTTCTCCATCAGCACCACGTCCTCGTCGAAGCGGTTCCACGAGTCGGTGGCCTCGCCGGACACCGAGCCGTCCTTGATATGCGGGCGGCCATCGGACCAGGTGCTGCGCTCCCAGTGGGCCCAGTCGTTCTCGTTGCCGCCTTCGATTTGATGCGCGGCGGTGGAGGTGCCGAGCATGAAGCCCTCGGGCAGCCCGGCGCCCAGGCGGGTGGCGCGCACGACGTCCGGATCAAAGCTGGGCCGGTCACTGCACGCGGCCAGGAGCAGGGGCAGGGCCAGGAGGAAGCGGCGGCTCACGAGGCATCTCCAGGGCGGGAAGAGGGAGGAGCGCCCACCAGACCCACGGTGAGCATGGCGCTCTGGGCGGCGCCGAAGCGGAAGGCGAAGCCCTCCAGGTGGATGCTCACCCGGCGGGAGAGGGGGATGCGGGCGTGGGCGCGGGCGCCCAGGGGCAGCACATAGGCCAGGCCCACCGGGCCATAGGAGGCGCCCACGTGCGCGGGCACCATGCCGTGTAGGTCCAGCAGGCCGGCGTTCAGCACCACGGGCCCCACCTTATAGAGGGCGCGGAGTGACGGCAGCACCGTGACGATGGGAGTGGAGGGGTAGGTGGCCTGAATCACGGGCCCGCCGAGCAGGCTCCAGCGCTCGCCGCTGTAGCCCAGGCGGGCGGTAGCGGTGAGGCTGGGGCGGGGGCCGCCGCCACGAAACGGCAGCAGGGAGAAGATGGCCGCCTCGGCGGTGAAGCCGCCGAAGAGGTAGTGGCCGCCGGTGCCCTTGGCGAGGAAGGCATCGGTGTAGCTGCCGCCGTGGAAGGTGTAGCCGCCGGTGAGCACGCCCGCGTAGGCGTGAATCTCGTTCACCAGGATGCGCGGCGGCAGCACGTACGCCCCGGGAGGGGAGCCGTCCTGGGCTCGCGCGGGCAGGCTGGCGCAGAGGACGAGGGCAAGGAGCAGGGCACGCATGGAGGGGCGCAACAATACCCTGCCCCGTGTCCACATGTCCGGACGGCCCCGTCCACGCCGGGAGACTCCGGGTGCCCGCTGGGGCGAGGCCACCGAGGGCCACGCCTGCCTGGCCTGGTTCCTGCTCTGGGCGCGCCTCGCTGTCCTCCACTCTCGACGCAAGGATCCAGTCATGATGCAGGAACTCCGTCCCCTCTCGGTGTTGCCGCCGCCGTTGCCGAGCCTCCACAAGATGACGCTCGACGAGCTGCGCGACGCCGTCATCCAGTGCATGCTCGAGGGCCCCGCGGGGCACTACCGTGTGGGCAAGATCTACAACCACATCGTGAAGAACCGGCGCGCGGTGTACGCGGGCTACCCCACCACGCGCGAGTACTTCCGGCGGCATGTGCGAGTGCTCTCGCATCTGAGCCTGACGATGTACGGCGCCGTCGCGCGGAAGTTCGACCAGGCGGTCTGCGAGAAGTACGGCATGGCCAACCTGGGCGCGCTGCTGGAGTACGAGCGGCTCCGCTACGGTTCAGTCATGTACGTCCCCGGAGAGCCAGGCAACATGGCCATCGAGATTCCCCGGCGTGGAGGCCTGACGCTCACCAAGCCCTTCGCGGACTGCACGCCGGAGGATCTGCGTCAGGCGGTGCGGGCGCGGCGGGCACCCCGGCGCAACCTTGAGGCTGACCTCCCCATCGCCGGGTATAAGTCGCCGTAGAGTAGCGTTCACTGAGCAGAGCCGAGGAGCGTGTGCACCCACTGGCCCCAGGCACCCGAGTCGGAGCATGGCGAGCGAAGGCGTATCAAGGCCAGGGGGCCTACGGAGCGGTGTACCAGGCCGAGCGCGTGGGGTTGAGGCGCTCGGAGCCCGGAGCGCTCAAGGTGTCGCTGCTGCTGTGGAACGCGCGGATGGAGCGAGAGGTGGAGCTGCTGTCGCGGCTGAACCACCCGAGTGTTCCGCGATTGCTGGACCGGGGTGGGACGCTGCTGCCCTCGGTGAAGGAGTACCCGTTCTTCGTCATGGAATGGGTGCAGGGCACGCCGCTGTATCTGTGGGCCGAGCAGCAGTCACCCACGGGAGAGCAGGTGTACCGGGTGCTGGCGCAGGTGGCGCGGGCCCTGGAGGCGGTGCATGCGGCCGGAGCGGTGCACCGTGACGTGAAGGGTGACAACGTTCTGGTACAACTGTCGGACAGGCGAGCGGTGCTCATCGACTTTGGCTCGTGTCACTTCCAGGGAGCACAGCAGCTGACGTGGCAGGCGCTGCCGCCGGTGACGCTGGCGTACCTGTCGCCGCAAGCGTGGCGGGTGTACCTGCGCTCGCAGCACCATGAGGAGGACTATTACGCGCCGTCGCCAGAGGATGACCTGTACGCGCTGGGAGTGACGGCGTATCGCCTGGTGATGGGCCAGTACCCCCCGCGCTTCGAGGTGCAGCAGGATGAGCAAGGCATCTGGCAGGTGACGGGCCCGGACATCCGGCCGTTGCTGGAGAGCAACCCCCGGGTGGCCCCGCCGCTGAGGGAGGTGATGGTCCGCCTGCTGTCGGACGCACCGGAGCAGAGAGGAACGGCGGCGCAGGTGGCACAGGCGCTGGAGGCTGCGGCAGGTGGAGAAGAGCGCCCTGCGTGCTCCAGGCCCTCTGTGAGGACACGGGCCTGGAAGCCCTGGCTGACGGTGGCGGCAGCGGGAGCGTGCGCGGTGTGGCTGTGGAGTGCGAAGTGGGAGCCTCGGGCTTTCAACGCCCAGGTTCCGGACGCGGGCAGCGTGGGGGTCGGTGACACCTCATCCACCGGACCTCAGGTCGCCACGCCATCTCCGGAAGAGGAGAAGCCCTTCGCTCAGCAGCCCCTTCCGCAGCCCCGTCCATGGCAGGCCCGGCCCGATGAGAAAGGCCGATGCGTGGGCCCCAGGCAGGTGCCTATCAACGGAGGCTGCTGGGAGGAGCAGTTCCCGAGGAGCGCCAAGGAGTGCGTGGAGAGCGGCTACGTGCACTTCCAGGGCAAGTGCTACATTCCTGCTCCCGCGCCGCTCAGGAAGCCTGCGCCCACCTCGAGCCCTGGGGAAGCGCGCTGAGCGTACAACTGCCCCATCCGGTAGTGGCTAACGTT
>DASVVJ010000818.1:0-7137 GCA_036389955.1 Myxococcaceae bacterium | reverse complement strand
CCGAGCCGAGCACCGACAGCTTGTTGGCGCGCAGCCGCCCCACCATGTCCATGTTGAGCATGGCGGCGATCTGCTTCATGCCCGCGTCGCCCCGCTGGCGCGTGAAATGCGTCGAGCCGAGCACGCCGTGCTCCTCGGCCGAGAAGGCGATGAAGATCACATCGCGCCGGAGCTGCTCACGGTGCTCGGACAGGTAGCGGATGCTCTCGAGCAGCGCGGCGACTCCGGAGGCATTGTCATCCGCGCCCAGGTGTGGCTCCCGCTTGTCCGGCGTCAGCGAGTAGCGCCCGCCGTAGCCCAGGTGATCATAGTGGGCGCCAATCACGATCGCTCCTGGCAGCTTGCCCTCCCCCGCTTCGAGCACGCCCACGACGTTGAACGCCTGGCTCTGTTCGGACTCCAGCTGCACCTCGAGGCGCGCGTCCACGCTTCGGCCCTCAGCCAGCGCGGCCATGTGGGGCTCGAGCGCGGCGCGCTTGACCATCACCACGGGGATGCCCACGTCCCCAGGCCCCTCGGAGATGGGGGCCGGCAGCGAGGCCTCGGACGGCATCTGCCAGTCCTTCACCGGAGGAGACGGCGCTTCCGGCCAGTCGACGACGATGAGCGCCCGAGCGCCCCGCTCCCGCGCTGTCCACGCCTTGTGGCGCAGATCGCCAGAGCGGCGCTGCTTCTCGGTCTCGGAGAAGGCGGGCGTGTCGGGCACGAAGCGCCGCACCACGACGAGCTTCTCCTTCACGTCCAGCTTCGCGTAGTCATCCACGCCCAGCGACGGCTCGGCGATGCCGTAGCCCGCGAGCACCAGGGGCCCCTGCGCCGCGCCGCGCGCGGAGAAGCCCAACACGGTGTACGCGTCACCCGGAAGCGCAGTGCCCCCAAGCGTCACCCGGGTCCCCGGGCCAATCTTCACCGCGGTGGTCACCGGGAACGCCTGGCGGAAAGTGCCCGAGTCCCCCGCGGGCTTCAGGCGAAAGCCCTCGAACCGGGCCTCGATATAGGCCCCAGCCGTCTCGAGGCCCCGGGTACCGATACCGCGCCCTTCCGTCCCAGGAGCGGCGAGAAAGGCCACGTCCTGCGCCACGCGATCCACGGCGGAGGCGCAGGAGCACAGCAGAATCAACAGAGGCAGGCAGTGCTTCATGCCGCACGACCATGGCACTGCCGCCCCCGGTGGCTCAACGGACTTTGACGGGGGCCAGGAGTGTTACCGGCGTCTGCCCCCGCCTCCGAACAGCATCAGCAGCACGCCACCGGCCAGCGCCGCGCCCCCGCCGGCGATGTACAGGGTGGTGCGATCGGTGTTGCGGCCGGTGAACAGCTCGGTGGCCTTCTCGGCGACTGAGTCCCTCGCCTTCATCCCGGTCCACAGCAACACAGCCCCCGCCACAGCGAGCATCAATCCCAGGACACGGCCCACATTGCCTCCGTTTCAGCCCGCGCGGCCCGGGGCAAACGGCCTCGGGTGACGGGAAGCGCGCGCAAGATACGCAGGAGGCGCCGGAGCACCGCAAAATTTTCGCCCCTCCTCCAGGTCGAGGGCTCCCTGAGCCCAGTTCCCGAGGGGTTTTGCGTGGCCCCTGCCTTGCAAACGGGCCCATCGCCTGGGCCGAAGTCCAAGGGCGGGAGGGCTCTGATGAAGATAGAGCACATCAAGAAGGAGATGCAGGGGGAGCACCATCAACTGCGATGCCTGCTGGATGCCGTCAGACGGCTGGCCAAGAAGGTGGCCACGGGAGAGGCCGCGCTCATGCCCGTGCTGCGCTCCGGAGCCCAGCTGCTCGCCCAGACCCTGATCGATCACATGGAGTCCGAGGAGCACCACCTGGCCGCGCTCAGCCGCGGTAGCAGTCCGCACTGGGCCCAGCACCTCGCGGAGTTCAAGCAGCAGCACCTCCACCAGCGCTCGCTGCTGTCCCACTTCCTCGAGCGCGTGGAGAGCATCCACGCGTCGAAGCGGCTGGGCGAAGTGGTTCAGGCGATGGTGGTGGCGATCCGGCTCGACATGGAGCACGAGGAGCGGGCGCTGTTCACCAGCGAGTCCTCCTACGCGCACGCCCAGAGCGCCTGAGCGCGGAGGCTCAGACGTTCATGTAGCCGCCGTCGATGACGAGATCGGCGGCGGTCATGTAGGCCGAGTCGTCGCTGGCCAGGAAGAGCACGGCCTTGATGACGTCGTCCACGGTACCGACCCGCCCCAGCGGAGTGTTCTTCTCGACCGCCGCGATGAAGCCGTCGAGGGCCTCCGGGGGCAGCCCCGTGCGGTTCTGGAACTCGGTGATGATGTAGCCGGGGCTGAGGGCGTTGACGCGCACGCCCCGGGAGCCGAACTCCGCCGCCAGGGTGCGCGCCAGCGAGCGCACCGCCGCCTTGGTGGCGAAGTAGAGGCTGGAGCTGGGCGCGCCCTTGGCATGCACGGCCGAGGCGTTGAGGATGACGCTGGAGCCCTGCTTGAGCAGCCCCGCCAGCTTCTGAATCGTGAAGAAGAGCCCCTTCACGTTGGTGTCGAACACCTCGTCGAAGAAGGCCTCGCTCACGTGCTCCAGGGGGGCGAACCTGCCCAGCCCCGCGTTGGCGAACAGCACGTCCACGCGCTCCGAGAGTTCCCGGGTGCGCTGGGCCAGCCGGTCGAGATCCTCCAGCTTGCGCACGTCGGCGATCACGGGGATGGCGTTGGCACCCAGCTGCTGGGCGGCGGTGGCTAGCCGCTGCTCGTTCTGGCCGGTGATGATCACCCGGGCGCCCTCCGCGATGAGGGCCTTGGCGCTGGCGAAGCCGATGCCCGTGGAGGCACCGGTGACGACGGCGAGCTTGTTGGCGAAGCGCGGCGAGGGGGGCATGGCGCGGCTCTCCTGTTTTCGTAAGAGGCCCCGTATCTAATCGAGCGTCTCCGGGCCCGCTTGAGCTATGCAGCGGGCGCCATGCCCTATACCCCCATCATCGGAACGCTCGGCTATGTGATGTCCCCGGACGGAACGCGCGTGCTGCTCATCCACCGCAACGCGCGCCCGGACGACGCGCACCTGGGCAAATACAACGGCCTGGGAGGCAAGATGCAGCCGGACGAGGACGTGGTGGCCTGCATGCGCCGGGAGATCCGCGAGGAGGCGGGGATCGAGTGCGACGCGATGGTGCTGCGCGGGACGATCAGCTGGCCGGGCTTCGGCTCGCAGGGCGAGGACTGGCTGGGGTTCGTGTTCCGCATTGACCGCTTCTCGGGCACGCCGCTGGAGCGCAACCCGGAGGGAGAGCTGTCCTGGGTGCCGGTGAAGGACATCATGAGTCTTCCGCTGTGGGACGGGGATCGGTACTTCCTGCCGCTGGTGTTCGACGCGGATCCGCGCGCCTTCCATGGGGTGATGCCCTACGCACATGGACGGGCGGTGAACTGGTCCTTCAGCCGGATCTAAGGAGGGGCCGCTGCCCTGGGGCCGCTGATCAGCGCTGATCAGCCCAGGAAGTAACACCCCCCTGGCGCGATCCCAGGTCAGCTGTAGTACCTTTCGCGCCCGTCTTTCAGGAGGAATCACCGGTGTTCTCCGGTCCCAGTTGGTTGGATTCTTTGATCAAGCGCTTAGGACTCACCGAGTTGTGGGTGGAGCTACGCGCGCTGCTGTGGCAAAAGCCGGACCGGAAGAACTCCGCTGCGTCTCCGGAGAGGACAACTGCCGTAAGTCGTGAGACTCCGCTGTCACCTGCAACCGAGCCCAACATGCCCAAGAAGCCCGAAGCCAAGAGCAAGAAGACGACCCCGGCCCGTTCGACTCGCGCGAAGAGCGCCTCGAAGGCGCGCGCCACCAAGACGGCCGCTCCTGCGGCGCGGAAGGCGGCTGCCAAGCGCAGCGCGAAGTCGAGCCAAGGCCGCGGCGGCAGCCGGGCCGCCCCCGAGGCCGTGAACAAGCTGGTCGAGGCGCTGCGTGCGCACCCCAACCAGAAGGGCATCGTGACGGCGGGGCAACAGAAGGATCAGCTGCTGCGCTCGCTCATTCCCCTGTACCTGGCTCGCTCGCTGGACCTGGAAGTGACGTCCGGCACGACGTCCAAGTTCTGGGAGGAGCTGGGCGTGACCTACGCGGCGCCCAACGCCGCCAAGGCCCTGCGCACGCACACCGGCTACGCCTCGGAGACCAAGAAGGGCCGCGCCATCACCGCCAAGGGCATCAAGTACGTCGAGCAGGCCGTGACCCAGGCCAGCGCCTGATGCAGTAACGTTGTAGGCCCCCGCCCTCTGGAAGCTCAGGAAGAGGGCGCGGGGCGCAGTGGAAGTGAGCCACCGTGGGGGAGGAACTCGCATGGAAGTGCCCCATGTCGAAGTGCTCATCATCACGGCGCTCCCGGAAGAGTTACAGGCGGTCCTGGCGTATACGCCCAGGGGGCAAGCCGAGAGCGGCTGGGAGCGCAGGCTTGATCAAGAAGGGTTTCCCTTCCATGTTCGCGAACTCAGCTACGGGAATGGAAAGCCGATACGTCTGGCTGCCGCTTCATCCAGTGAGATGGGTGAGAGCAGTGCCGCCACCCGAGCCACTGCGCTGATCAAAGAGCTGTCTCCAGTGCGCATCGCCATGTGTGGCCTCTGCGCCGGTAAGCCAAAGGCCACCTTCCTGGGCGACGTCATCGTCGCGGACAGGGTGTACAGCTACGACAGCGGCAAGTTCGTTGCCGGCCAGGGGAGCAAGTCCGAACTCTTCCGCGACATTGAAACCTACAACCTCCAGAAGCAGTGGTTGATGGAGGTAGACGACTTCGCGAAGAAGTTCGAGCGAACCTGGGAGGGACTCCAGAGCAGGCCCCCTTCCAGACAGTCGCAGCGGCACTGGCTGCTCCATGCGCAGAGCCAATATGAGCAAGGAAAAGCGCAGCCTCCCGTCGACCAGCAGGAGCGGCAGACACGTTGTCCTGACTGGACGGAGATTGTCCCCGAGCTTGTCGGCGAAGGGCTGATTGAACGGAGCCCTGGATCGCTGAAGCTCACGAAAAAAGGCATCGACTGGATTGCGAACGACCGGATTGATCATCCAGACAGGCCTCAGCACGATCCTGCATTTCGCGTACGTATCGGCTCTATCGCTTCAGGCAAGACCGTCCGTGAAGACCCGGAACTGTTTGCCACGTTGACGCGTGTGGTCCGGAAGACACTGGGCGTCGAGATGGAGGCAGTGGTCATCGGTGCCCTGGCGCACCGGTTCAAGAAGGACTTCATCGTTGTGAAGGCCGTCTCTGACTATGCGGACCACGAGAAAGACGACACGTTCCGCGAGTTCGCCTGCAAGGCCTCCGCGGCTTTTCTCCTCGAGTTTCTCAGTGTGCAGGCCTCGCAGCAGGCATCCACACCAGGGCAGGAACAAGCCAAGGCACCTTCGAAAGCCCCCTCCCGGAAGCCGCTCCCCAAGACGGAACCGATCATTGGCCGCAAGCAGGAGGTTCAACAGATCGTCGAAGCCGTGCTCAAGTCCATGCCATCCCCTGTGGTCGTCCATGGGCCCCTCGCCATGGGAAAGAGCGCGATCGCTCGCGCCGCGATGGGGGATCCACGGGTCGAGAGACACTATGGAAAACACCGCTTCATCGCCCTGCTGGAGGGCGCGGAAACGGTAGATGCCGTATCCGCCAGAATCGCCCAGGAGCTCGGAGTCACCAGCGTCTCGGACCTGACGGTAGGAATTCAGGCTGAGCTGGCCAGAAACCCCACCCTGCTCGTCCTCGACAACATTGATGCTGCCTGGCAGAGCGACCGGGAGGCGACGGAGAGTCTGCTCCAGTCACTGGCAAGCACGCCAACCCTGGCCCTCATCACCACCCTTCGTGGCAATGAGCGGCCAGACTTCGGCAGCGTTTCAAAGCTTGCGATCCCGGTCCCCCCGTTGACCCTGGAGGAATCGCGCGAGCTGTTCTGCTCCATTGCTGACCATGTTCCTCCGAGACACCCCCACCTCTCCGCGCTGCTCAAGGAGATGAGTGGGGTGCCTCTCGCCGTGAAGCTCCTGGCGAAACAAGCGGAAGGAGTGGAACTGAAGGTCACCTACCGCCGCTGGGGGAATGAGCGAATGGCGATGCTCCAATCGGGCTCCGATCAGAGTTCCAGCCTCGCTGCTTCCATCGAGTTCTCGCTCACGAGCAGGGCCTTGAATGAGAGTGCCCTGACGCTTCTCTCAATCCTGGCCCTGCTCCCAGCAGGAATGTCGGAGGGTGATCGAAGCTCGCTCCTCCCCAAGAGTGATATGGCTATCGCCCGCCTGCAAAAGGCCGCGCTGGTCGAGCATGAAAAGCGCCGCTGGAGATTGCTCTCCGTCATCCGCGAGCATGTCCGCCAGAAACATCCTGCGCGTGAGGAAGACAGAGGGCAGACCCGCGACTTCTATTTCTCGCTGGCTCAGCGATTGGGCCCGCAGATACTGAAAAAGCACGGGCGTGAAGCACTCACCCGGCTTTCAAAAGAGATCGACAACATCGAGGATCTTCTCCTGGCAGCAGACGAGAAGAACCACGCTGCCGTCATCATCGAGACAGCCCTTCAGATGAGCGAGCCCGTCCGCTTCTCTGGACGTGGCTCCGCCCGGCCTCTGAAAAGGGCGCTCAAGCTGGCAGAGGAAACAGGCAATACCCTGAAACAAGCTGAGTGCCTGTTGGCTCTGGGCAGATTCCACCTGCTCCGCCGACCTCAGTACGGCCTGGCCCGGCAATACCTGCAGTGGGCGTTGCGACTCTTCAAACAGCTAGGTGAGCAACACTCCGAGGAGGATTGCCTGCGGGAGCTAGGGCATGCCGCCATCAATGAGTACGAGCTGGAGCAGATAGACGACGCTCAGCTGAAACAAGCGGAAGACTATTTCCGGGAGGCACTCGCCTTACAGCAGCACTTCCAGGATCCCATCGGCGAAGCCTATGGCCTCCATGGTCTCGCCCGGGTCATGAGCTTTCAGAACAATCCCGAAGAGGCTCGCCGTCTCTTCAGAAAGACACTCCGGATGTTTCGTGACCAGGATGACCTCCTTGGGGAGGCTTACAGCCTGCGGCATCTGGGGACACTGGATGAGAATGATGATGCTCTCCGCGACGCGTCCAAGACCTTCTCCGAGGTAGGCGAGTTACGCAATCTGGGGCATTGCCTGCAGACCCGGGGGGACCTTGCCCTGAAGCGCG
>DASVVJ010000817.1:0-13711 GCA_036389955.1 Myxococcaceae bacterium | reverse complement strand
CGGGCCGAGGACGAGGACAAGGCCAACGAGCGCGTGGAGGGCTTCAAGGTCGGCCGCGAGTACATGCGCGGCTTCATCAACCCGTCCGAGTTCCTCGACTCGCAGCGCAAGAAGGTCGAGGACGAGAAGCAGCGGGCCAAGAAGTTCCCCGAGCGGCCTCAGCGTGACGTGCTCTACTTCCTGCTGGAGCACGCGCCCCTGGAGACGTGGGAGGCCGACATCCTCAGCATCCTGCGCGACGAGGCCTACTACTTCGCGCCCCAGGGCCAGACGAAGATCATGAACGAGGGGTGGGCCAGCTACTGGCACTCCACCATCATGACGCGCCGGGCCCTCAAGGATGACGAGATCATCGACTACGCGGACCGGCACTCGGGCACCATGGGCACCCGCCCCGGCGCGCTCAACCCGTACAAGCTGGGCATCGAGCTGTGGCGCGACATCGAAGAGCGCTGGAACAAGGGCCGCTTCGGCAAGGAGTGGGACGAGTGCGATGACCTGCGCGCCCGCGGCTCCTGGGACAAGAAGCTGGGCGCCGGCCGCGAGAAGATCTTCGAGGTGCGCAAGCACTACAACGACATCACCTTCATCGACACCTTCCTCACCGCTGAGTTCGCCATCGAGCAGAAGCTCTTCGTTTATGGCTTCAACGATAAGCGCAACTCATGGGAGATCCTGGACCGCGAGTTCCGCAAGGTGAAGACGAAGCTGCTCCAGGGGCTGACGAACTTCGGCCAGCCGATCATCGAGGTGATCGACGGCAACTTCGAGAACCGCAGCGAGCTGCTCCTGGCGCACAAGCACGACGGGCAGGATCTCAAGGGTGACTACGCCCGCGAAACCCTGAGAAACCTGCAATCTCTGTGGCGGCGCCCTGTGAACATCGTTACGAGGTACGACGGCAAGGGCGTCATGCTACGCTACGACGGCCAGAACCACTCGGAGAAGAAGGTCGACCTCTAGGCTGCCTAGAGGGGCCGGAGTGAAGAACAAGATGGGCTCGCGGATCGAAGCAGTAGAGGTGCTGTCCTTCCGGTTGGAGCTGCCCCGGCTCGCGCTGGAGCGGCTGTCGTCCGAGCTGGGCCCGGCCCTGCCGGTACGGCTCGACCGAGAGGATGACGGAACGCTGCTGCTCGAGCAGGAGGGCCAGGAGAGCTTCCTGCGCTTCCACCTGGAGGGAGACGCCGCGGAGCTGGTGGAGATCTTCGTCGCGCAGGACACCAAGGGCGCCTTCTTCCACAAGGTGCTGGGGGCGCTGATGGTGCGCTTCCACGGGGACCTGCGGGCGCGGCTGGTGTTTGATCCGCGCGACGGCACGGCGGCCGAGCCCTGGGCCGAGGTGAGCATCGAGCGCGGGCGCACCACGTGGCCCGGTTTGGCGACGCAGTCGGCCGCGGTGCGGCTGGCGCACGCGGCGGCCGAGGGCGGCTCGGTGGGCGCCTCGGGCGAGGGCGATTCGATGGAGGAGCCGCCGCTCACCGCCGAGGAGGAGGAGCTGTCGCGCCTGCTCACCCGGGCGGAGACGAACTGGCAGGAGTACCAGCGCCTCAAGCGCCAGCGGCAGCAGCCGCGGTAGCGCGCTGGTACCGGTCAGCGCTCACTTCCAACTGGGCGCTGAAGCAATCCGGCGCGTTCCAACCGTTCGCGCACCCGCTCGGCCAACTCCACATGCTCGGGGTTGGAAGCGGTGAAGCGCTCGGGCGTAAGGATGATCAGGGAGCCCAACTCCCCCACGGGTTCGATGCGCGCGGGGGCAGGCAATGGGGGCACACGGCCCAGACGGTGAGACAGGTACGTGACCCAGCCGACCAGCACGTCCGGACTCTTCTTCTCAATGATGTCCCGGTGATCCTGGGACATGGCCACGCCCCAGTCCGGGTCCCACGCCGTGGCGATGGCACGGAGCACTTCCGTCTGGAAGGCGGTAGATAACGCCCGCTCGCCGATGGCCCCCTCCTCTGGGGTCCTCAAGACGCAAGAGTTGGGCACCCACTCGGAATAGCCGCCGAAACCCATTCTGAGCCACGCGTCGTCTCCCCCACTACCGCCGTTCCACAGCCCTACGCTGAAGCCAAGCTCGGGCATGGGCTCGCGCCGGTCATCCTTCATCATCTTGCTCTGTATGTACTTGCGGAGGCCTTCGCGATCCGAATCCAGGGGGCGCTTCAGGGCCTCCTTGAACGATTTCGCTTTTTTGAACCACCGTGCGAAGAGTGGATCCACGGGCTGGAGCAATTGGACCATGAGGAGCAGGCGCTGTGCGCACGCTGCGGCATCTTCCGGCCGTGGTCCCCAATACGCCCCCAGGTGATACGTCTCACGCATGAGGTTCTTCTTACTGGAGTGCGGGTGTGTGGACGACCTCAATTCCCTTGACACCCGCGCCCTTCAATAACTTGCGGAGAGCATCCGCAGCTTTCTTCTCGGCCACATGCCACCGGATGGAAGCCCCTTTGGCCGCAGTGAACTGCCGCTTGGCCTGCTCGATGAGCTGCTCGGCCCCAGACAGTTCGAACCACTTCTTGGGGCTGAGATCATCATTGAACTTGTTGGCGTAGCCTGGGCCTTTGGCTTCCAGCAGCACCCCATCCTCGAAGCCGTCGAACTTCACGCCTCCGCTCTTCCTGCCCACGCCTCCCACCCAGTAGGCCTCGCTCACGGGTTGTCCGCTGATCTGCTCCTGGTAGCGCGCGGCGCGCTTGCTCATGGACTCCTGGGCCGGCCCCCATTGTCCCGGGCCCTGGGCGGGTGGCTGGCCGCCTCTCGCGGCGGTGTTGGCGCGCTGGAGAATGATGACGGCTCCGGGCCCTCCGCTCACGGCCGCGGCGGCGCGCCCCACTGGCACCGCCACACGCTCCATGACCAGCGATCCCTCGGCCGATAGCGACAACGCGGGCACGGTGAGGACTTCGGCTCCCCGTCCCACTCCCGCCACCGTGCGCGTGGCTCCCGTTCCCGCCCCGTACAGCGAGTACAGCGTGGTGGTCAGCTTCGAGAGCGCTTCAATCTGCTCCCCTCGCGTCATCCACCTCAAGCGCTCCAGGTACTCAGGAGAGTTGGCCACCAGGGTGGCCAGGATCTGCGGGAGTTGCCGTAGCTGGGCTGCGCTGTCGATGGGGTGGGCCACCAGGTGGCCCATGGCCAGCCCCAGCTCAACCAAGGACTCTTCGGCCCCATCCAACACCCGGCTGATGACGTCCGCGTCGTTGTACACCTCGGCCAGAGGGCCCTGGTCCCACAGGGGCCGCAGGTGCTCATCCACCGGGAAGAAGGCCCCTGTGCGGCCCGAGTAGAAGCGTCCCAGTTCGAAGGCACGTGCGCGAAACGCTCCGTCCTTCCATTCCACCGGTGCCACGCGCTGCTGCGTCCTGCCGCTCAGCGCCCAGGCCAGGTAGCCATCCGGCCGCAGCACCGCTAGGTTCTGGAAGCGCTCCACTCGCCGGACAAGCACTTCGCGAGGCAGCTCCTGCTCCTCCTCCATCGCCTCGCGCAACAGGTAGGAGGCCACCAGCCTCGAGCCGAAGTTGCCCAGAGTGACGGGCTTGTCCAGCAGCATGTCGTAGAGGGCCGCCGCATCCTCGGGCGTGAGTGGGGCCTCGCGCGGCGGCTTCTCGCCCACGGTGTCCACTCCAGCCAGCAGCAACACCTCTTCGAAAGGGTCTACCTGCCGCAGGGCGCCCAGGGTGGCGCGGGCCACCAGGGCCCTGGGGCCTGTGCGCTCCGAGGAGGTGGAGCGCGCCTGAGCGGCTTCCCTCTGGGCCTGAGCGGGGCGGGGTCCTGGCTGAGGCGTGGCCTGGCGATAGCGCAGGGCGTTGAAGTGGGCCATGCCCCCCAGCGGTGGCCCGCTGGCCGTGCGGCAGCCCGCCAGTACCACGCATACCACCAGCCACAAGCCCCGGTGTCCCCACGGGCTCTTTCCAGCCTCCACAGTGCCTTGCATGCGCAGCCCCCCATTTCAGGGCAGCGTCCCTCTCAGCTACGGCCAGAACCAGAATGCCCCGAGTCTCAACGCTCACCGCGACTCCGGAAGTCAGTGAGCTGGTACCGACCGGTCGGCAGTAGCCATCGGCCGGCTAGCGCGCTTCCGGTGGGCTCGAGGTGGGCTGTGGCTTCCGGGGAGGCTCGAGGGCGGGGAAAAAGCACTTGCCCTGGAAGAAGACGTAGCCGCTCTCCGCGCAGGACTGGGCGTCGGTTGAGGAGCGCACATCGAGCCAGCAGCCTCCATTGATAGCAACCTGCTGGCGGCCCGGACACTGGCCTCTCTTGTCGGGCCGTAGCTGCCCCGGGCGCGGCTCGGGAAGCGGCTCTTGGGCCAGGGGCTTCTTCTCCGTACCAGGAGCCGTGGACGTCTGAGGCTCGGTGGGTGAGGTGTCTCCTACTGCCACCGTCCCCGCGTGTGGAGTCCGCGAGTTGGAGCCAGGCGGTATGAGCAGCGACTGCGCGTGCCACAGGAGCACCGCGCAGGCTCCTGCGGTCGCCAGCGCCAGCCAGGGCTTCCAGGCCCGTGCACGCACAGGTGGATTGGAAGGCACCGGATGCTCAGCGCCACCCGCCCCGGCTTCCAGCGCCTCGGCCACCTGACCCGCCGTGCCTCGCGCCTCTGGCTCGTCCGAGAGCAGGCGGACCATCACCTCCCGCAGCACCGGCTCTACCCGGAGGTTGCTCTCCAGCAGCGGCCTGACGTCGGGGCGCGTCACCTGCCAGGCGCCTTGCTCATCCTGACGCACCTCCATGGGCGGTGGGTACTGGCCCATCACCAGCCGATAGGCCGTCACTCCCAGCGCATACAGGTCATCCGCCGCAGCGGGTGGGTAATAGACGTCCGGCTGGTGCTGCAAGTGGATGTAGAACAGCCTCGCCTGTGGGGACAGATAATCCGGAGTGACCGGTGGCAATGATTGCCACGTCAGCCGCTGTGCCCCCTCAAAGTGGCACGAGCCGAAGTCGATCAGCACCGGCAACCTGTCCGACAGCCGGACCAGGATGTTGTCTCCCTTCACGTCCCGGTGCACCGCTCCGGCGGCGTGCACCGCCTCCAGCGCCCGAGCCAACCGCGCCACAGCCCGGCACACCTGCTTTCCCGAGGGCGAGTGCTGCTCGGCCCAGGCATACAGGGGCGTGCCCTGCACCCACTCCATGACGAAAAAGGGGTACTCGTTGCTGCCAGGCGGCTGCGACCCGCCCCGGTCCAGCAGGCGCGGAATACCCGGGTGGCTCAGCCGCGACAGCAGCTCCACCTCGCGCTCCATGCGCCAACCCCACAGCAGCAGAGACACCTTGAGGGCCCCGGGCTCCGCGCGCCTGAAGCCCGTGCGCTCGACCCGGTACACCGCACCGTAAGCGCCCTGCCCCTGCCAGGCCTTCACACGCCACGCTCCGACTCGGGTACCTGGGGCCAGCGGTTTCAAGGACTCCTCGGGGGCTCAAGCCTTCTCTCAGCCCAGCACGAAGGGGGAAGAGGCTGCGCCTCCATCATGCCCTGGGATAGGACGTCACGAAAGGCCGCGTCCCAGCTGCGGGTTCGATTCCTGCCGCCTCCATCCCGAGAAGCCCAACAATCTTGAAGGGTTGCTGGGTTTTTATTTCCATCCAATTGCTCTATATCTTTCAAACCCGCCTTCCCAAGTTCAACTTTTCAAGAGAGGTGCCTGACATGAAGAAGCTCTGGAGCCATGCCTCTATCTGTGCCTCACTGGTCATCTTCGCCTTTGCTTGTACGAAATCGGTGCGTACACCGGAGATGACGGCAGCCGGGCCCCCCACGGCCGCCCAATCCACTCATCAGCAACCGCCGGTTACTTGCGCACAGGCGGGATCGTCCGCGAAGCCGGTCGTCCTGCCCACCTCACTCGACTCCACCTGCGCACAGATCCCGTATGCGCCAGCAATGGGCAAGAGCGCGGAAGGTGGAATGGTGACCAACCAGCAGGCTGCCGACCTGTATTCCTGGCTTTCGTTTGTTGCGCTGAACTGGCCAGTGAACCCAGCCACCTGTACACCCGATGCTTCACAGAACATCCTTCAGAATCCCAATAGTCCGACTTGGATGTCCTACTTGACCTCTGACGAGGTGTTCAAGGCGGCCGGTGCTCCGAATCCCTGGTGTGGCGGGCAACAGGTTGCAGCTCCTCATGCACCGAACGCAATGCGGCAGGCACGACTTGCGCTCCTTCCCGCCGCAGTTCGGTCCCAAGCCCTCGCGCATCCCGAGATCGGCCTTTTCCTTTCGCATAGCGCGAAGAGTTCCGAACTTGTGCGAGGAAATCCCCTGCTCATGCAGAACGCACCTCCGCGGTTGACCGAAATCCTGCAATCAACCGGTCTTCCCATCGTGGACCAGAATGGCCGGTTTGCGCGGTACTCCGTCAGCATGAATCGCGACGAGTACGACCTGATCAATAACAACATGCTCTACACGAAGGCGGGCCAAGAGAAGTACGGCAACGTGATCTTCCCGGTGAGCGATCAGTCCCAGGGGGTGATGGGAGCATTGGAACTGAAAGCTGCATGGAAGGTCATGGGGAAGGGCGATGACCCGACTCGCTTTTTCACGCAACAGGCCCTCGTGTACAACGAGGAGGACACCTCGGGGAAGAGCGGGAGCATTGTCACTGTGGGGCTGATCGGCCTGCACATTCTGCACAAGTCACAGGGACAGCCCAACTGGGTTTGGTCCACCTTCGAGCAGGTCGACAACGACACCACGTCTTTCTTCAATGCAAACTGCCAGGCTCCTTCGCCCAATCCGAATAACCACTGCATCCCCAATCAGCCAACAGCGGATAAGAACGCAGTAGAGTTTGGTCCGCACGGGGAGACCCAGTTTCCGACGCAGATCGTTCAAAAGCCGTACATCACCATCACAAACCCGGACTATGGGAAGGCGTTCCAGGCACTTCTGGCAGGGACGCCTTGGGCGAACTACAAGTTGATCAGCACGCAGTGGAGCAGCGGGGCCACCGGAGTCGTGCCGCAGTACATGGCTGCTAGCGTGCAGGAAACCTTTGTTCCGCAACACACAAAAGACGGCCACGTGCTGGACGGCTGTTTTAGTTGCCATGCCGGTGCCAAGAATGTTGCCAATAAAACGACGGAGTTCAGCTTTATGCTGCTGAACGCCCGCCAGTAACCTGCTGCCGTCAAATACGCCTGCACCCGTCGCGTGCCTCCACACCTGCCGCACGCGAACACGTGTCTTTGCCGTCAGAAGGAAACCGATATGGTTTGTCCATCGGGTTTTAGATGGGACGGCGCTTCGGCGTGGGCAGGGGCTGGGTCGTGGCCCTCTGCGTCTTTGCGGCACCCGAGATCATCGTCGGTGCAGTGATTGTTGTTGGCGCGGTGGTGGTGGCCGCCGCCATCCACGAAGGGATTGATGCTTATCAACGGAACACATCCCGCGAGCGTGCGAAGCCCAAGGCTCAAACGCGGCCCGCTCAGGTTTCAGTCTTCTCTTCCTTGCTCGTGAACAGCTTGAACATGTAAGGTTTCCCCCTGGAGACGCACCATGCGTCCCGGCCGCTTGACGTCGCGGCCGCTCGTGCCTGGAGCACTCCACATGCCAGCGTGAGCGCCTTTGGGGAGGACTCAAATTGTCTTCCCCGTGGGACACTCCGCCCAAGCGGCGGAACCACGGCCTCGTAAGCCACTGAATTCGTGGGCTTTTGCGTCCGGCCGCTCTTCGTGGCCCGTCCTCGAACGTGGACGGTGTAGCGCTGACTCCCGCGCGCCGGTACCGACCGGTCGGCAGCAGCTCTACGTGCTGGTACCGACCAGTCGGCACCAGCCTCATGCGCGGGTACTGCGTTTCTCCCGGATGAAGCTCTCGGCCGATTAGCGCGCCAGGCGCAGCCGTCAGCGCCAGCCAGGGCTTCCAGGCCCGCGCACGCACAGGTGGTTTGGAAGGCGATGGGTGCTCAGCTCTACCCGCCCCGGCCTCCAGCGCCTCGACCACCTGCGCCGCCGTGCCTCGCGCCTCCGAGCCTCCGAGAGCAGGCGAACCGACACCACGGCCCGCATCAACATCGCGGTGAGGAAGTGGAAGCTCTCCGAGCCGCGCACGCTGCGCCCCGGGCAGCAGGAGCAGGTGCCCTTCTCCTTCGAGGTGCCGCTGAACACGCCGGTGACGTTCGGGCGCGTGCCGGTGTGGCTGAAGACGGGCCTGGACATCGACAGTCTTCGTCGTCGAGCGCGACGGGGTGGAGGTGCTCGTGGAGGTGGACCGCCGCGTCCGGGGCTTCACGGGGCTGCTGGGGGCGGCAGGCCCTCGCGGACCGGCTCGCCTCCATCATCTAGGTCCTCGCCGGGTAGGCGTTGGCCATGAGGATGGTCCAGCGAGCCCGTCAGCCCGGGCACGAAGAGGAGGACGCCCGAGCGCACGGGGAGGTGCCTACTGCTTGTACTCGGTGCAGCCCGTCTTGCCGCGGGCGCTCACGCACACCATGCCGCTCGTGGAGGCTTCGACGCCGAACGTCTTCCAGCACTCGCGTTGCTCGGTGCTGGGGGTGCCGCCGGTGGGACGCAGCTCCCAGGTGCAGTCGTTGAAGCCGCCCAGCAGGCCCCCGGTGGGCTCGTAGCGGGCCTCGGCCCGGGCGAACCACAGCTTGTTGTTGGCGTCGTAGGGGGTCCGCACCGTGATGGCGATGGAGGCGTCCGGTACCACCTCGAAGGGCACCGCTACCTCCAGGCCGAGGTAGCGCACCTTCAGCCCCGTGCCCGGCTTGAGCGGCTCGAACAAGACGCTGTGCGTGTAAGTCTGCTTGCGTGGGAGCAGGCGCACCAGTCCCTGCGGGTCCACCAGCTCCATGGAGCCCGTGCCCTCGAGCTTCGCCCCCGTCGCGTCGGTGAGGTCGAAGGTCGCCCACATCTTCGAGCCCACGATGTAGCGCGCGGGCAGCCCCTCCGGCTGGCCGTCGCCCGGGGCGCCCACCAGCGAGACGGCGAGGCCGGTGGCCTTCGCGCACGAGACGTCGAAGGCGTCCGCGTAGCGCTCGTCCCCGTCGTCATCCAGCACCCGCACGCGCAGCTCGCGCTTGGGCGCGCCGCCGGCCTCGCAGCGGTAGCGGATGCGGTAGGTGCGCTCGTAGTGCTCCTCCTGCACCTGCCGCACCTCGACGACGGAGACGCCCGAGGCGGGGGCCACCTTCAGCGTCGTGTCCTCGAAGTCGAACTCGTAGAACTCCAGCCGCTCCAGCCCCAGAATCGCTCTGCGCGCTGGGCGCGCTTTTCGTAGAATCCCACGCCATGGGCCTCCTCACATTCGGTCTCAACGTGACTTTGGACGGGTGCATCGATCACACCCAGGGGATCGCGGACGACGAGCTGCACGACTATTGGACGCAGCTCATGGAGCAGAGCGGGGCGATGCTCTTCGGGCGCAACACCTACGAGCTGATGGAGGGTGCCTGGCCCGCGGTGGCACGCGACGAAAAGGCGCCGCGCGCGATGCGCGAGTGGGCACAGAAGCTCGAGGCGAAGGCGAAGTACGTCGTGTCGGGCTCGCGGAGCGACTTTCCGTGGCAGAACACGATCAAGGTGGAGGGTGACCTTCGCGAGGCGATCTCGGCGCTGAAAGCGAAGACCGAGCGGGGGGTCCTCGTCGGAGCGCCCAAGCTCGCGGCTGCGCTCGAGGAGTTGGGGCTCATCGACGAGTACCGCATCGTCGTTCATCCCATCATCAGTGGCCGCGGGCCGACGTTGTTTCATGGCCTGTCGAGTGCGCGGCATCTCGAACTCCTATCGACGCAGCGGTTCAAGTCCGGCGTGCAGGCGCTCCACTTCCGTCGCAAAGCGGGATGAGCGTGGCGCTCGCTTCGCGTTGCAGGAGGGACAACCCCCCTCGTCCCTTGCACGGTCACAGCGCGGCCTGCTTGGGGTGTAGTCCCAAGTGCTACCCGGCATCCGTCAGCACGTGATCACTCGCCTTGTGGACACATACACATTGAGAGCGATTCATCGGTGAGAGGGGGTCGCGGATTGAGACAGCCAGACTCATTTTCTCATGGATGCAAGTCGGCAAGTACAAGCTCGTCCGCAAGCTCGCCACCGGCGGTATGGCCGAGGTCTTCCTCGCCAAGCTCGACGGCCCCATGGGCTTCGAGAAGGAAGTGGTCGTCAAGCGCATCCTCCCAGAGATGGTGGAGGAGGACGGCTTCGTGGAGATGCTCTTCACCGAAGCCCGGCTCGCCGCGCGACTGAACCATCCGAACATCGTCCAGATCTTCGACTTCGGCCAGGCCGACGGCACCTACTACCTGGCCATGGAGTACATCGACGGGCTGGATCTGCGCTCGATGATGAAGCGGGTGACCGCACACACGCTGACGCTGTCGCCCGTGTTCTGCGCCTGGCTGATCGCCAGGGCCTGTGAGGGGCTGGCCTTCGCTCACGAGGCTCGTGATCCGGCCACGGGCATGCCCCTGGGGCTCATCCACCGGGATGTAAGCCTGGACAACATCCTGCTGTCGCGCCAGGGAGCGCTGAAGGTCGTGGACTTCGGCATCGCCAAGGCGGCGAACCAGGCCCACAGCACACGGGCCGGGATCGTCAAGGGCAAGCTCTCGTACATGTCGCCCGAGCAGCTCCAGGGCAAGACGCTGGATCGGCGGGTAGATGTCTACGCGCTGGGGGTGGTCTTCTACGAGTTGCTCACGGGCCGCAAGCTGTTCAACGCCACCACCCAGTCCACCATGGTGAAGGCGATCCTCAACGAGGCGCCCGTGCCCGCGGTGGAGCGCCGCCCGGATCTACCGGAGGCGGTGGTCCGAATCCTCGAGCGGGCGCTGGCGAAGGACCGAGACCAACGCTACCGGGACTGCCTGGAGTTCCAGTCGGATCTGGAGGACTTCATCCTCGCGTCGGGGCAGAAGCTCGGCAGCCATCGCATCGCGCAGTGCGTGGCGAACGTGCTCGCGCTGCCACCTGCTCCGGCCGCGGCGGAAGCCCCCCCGAGCCGTGCGCCCCGTGCCACACCGCCTCCTCAGTCCTTCCTACCGAAGAAGGCTCACGTCCCGAGCACCTCCCGGCCCGAGTCCCAGGCGAAGCCGCTGCCAGCACCGGTCGCCTTCAAGGCGCACCCGCGAACGGGGTTGTGGTGGGCGCTGGCTTGCGTGGGGCTGCTCCTGGCCGGAGGTGGCTTCCTGGCCTGGAGACTGGTGGGAGAGCAACCCCGGCCCGCGTCCACGAGTCAGCAGCACGCGCAGCCCCAACCGAACTGACCTCGGATCGTTTCCGCGTCCTCTCACGACTGGTCACCTTCATCAGCACCAGGCTCCACGTTGCACGGCAAGGGCTCCTTCATCTCCCGCCGTTCCCAAGCCGAAGCAACCCGCGGGGGCCGGACGCCGCCGACCCCCGGAGAACCTCGGGTGCTGGGGCCTTAGCGGGCCCCGGCCTCCAGAAGGTTGGACTCGAGCTTCTTCACCTCGGGGAAGAGCTCGTCGTCCTCGGGCACCTCCCGCAGGAGCTTGCGGGTGAGCTCGAGGGCGCGATCCTTCTTGCCCAGCCGGGTGTGGGCGAGCGCCAGGTTGTACGGCACCAGGTACTCATCCTTGGGCGCGATCATCTGCGCCTGCTCCAGCAGGGGCACGGCCTCGGAGTTCTTGGACCGATCCTGCATCTGCACCAGGAGCGCGCCCAGGTTGGCCAGGGGCTTCCACTCGTCCGGGCCAAGCTCGATGGCCTTGCGGTAGGCCTCCTCGGACTTCTGCTCCAGGGGCATGGCCTCGTAGAGGTTGCCCAGGTGGAACCAGGCCTCCCAGCTCTTCGGGTTGACCTTCAGCAGCTGCTGCGCCGTCTGCTCGCTCTTCTCGTAGTCCTCGGTGAGCAGGTAGAACTGGGCCAGGTTGAACCAGCCCTGCTCGTGGTCGGGGACCACCTCGAGCTCCCGCTGCACGTAGTCGATGGCGCCCTGCACATCGCCCATGGTGATCGCGGTGGCGATCGCCTTCTCCAGCAGGGCAGGGTTATCGCCGCAGGCCTCCAGGCCCTGATCGAGCACCTGGCGCGCCTCGTCGAAGAGCCGCTTGCCGAAGAGGACATCCCCCAGGGTGGCCCAGCCGTCCACGTTGTCCGGGGCCAGCTGCGTCACCTTGCGGAAGGACTTGATCGCCAGATCATCCTGTCCGGCCTCCGCGGCGACCATGCCGAGCATGTAGAAGGCATCCGGATTGGAGGGCTGCAGCTCGGTGGCCTTCTGCAGCGCCGGCACGCCTTCTTCCGGCTGCTCCGCCACGGCCAGCACCCGGCCGTAGTTGAACTGGCACAGGTACTCCGACGGCGACAACTTCACGCCCTTGCTCACCTTCTCGAGGGCGGCGTCCAGGTCCTCGTTGCTCTCATCCACCAGGCCCAGCAGCGTCCAGCCCAGCCCCACCTCGGGCGCCACGCTCGTGGCTGCGATGGCGTGGACCTGCGCCGCCTCCAGCTCGCCGGTGGCGAGGCTGATGCGGGACAGGCCCAGGTAGGCCTCCACCAGGGTGGGGTTGCGCTCGAGGACCTTCTCGTACAGCTCGGCGGCCACGTCCGGCTCGTTCTTGGCCAGGGCCTCCGCCGCCTGCTTCAGCAGGGACTTCGTCTCGGCGGAGGAGCCCGCCTTCTCTTCGTTCTGCTGGAAGAGACGCCGGGCCTCTTCGTAATTGCCTGCCTTCAGCTGCTCAAAACCGCGTTGGGACAGCTCAGTCTGAGTCATGGAATGACATTCTCTTCCGAAATAGAGGGGATGACGAATCAGCGGGGCCCGTGACCTCGGCTACCAGCCGAGGAAGCGCTTGACGTTGTTGGCCGCGTTGTTGACGGTGTTCCGGGCGTTGTTCACCGCGTGGTTGACGTTGTTCTGGGCGGTGTTGACGGCTCGGTTGACGTTCTGCTGCACGCTGCTGGCGGTGCGAGCGACGTTGCGCTGAACGTTCTGGACCGTGCGCTGGGTGTTGCGCTGGACGTTCTGGACCGTGCGCTGGGCGTTGCGCTGGACGTTCTGGACCGTGCGCTGGGCGTTGCGCTGCACGTTCTGGACCGTGCGCTGGGCGTTGCGCTGCACGTTCTGCGCGGTGTTGCTGACATTACGCTGCACGTTCTGGACGGTGCGCTGGGCGTTGCGCTGCACGTTCTGCGCGGTGTTGCTCACATTGCGCTGCACGTTCTGGACGGTGCGCTGGGCGTTGCGCTGCACGTTGCTGACCGTGCGCTGGGCGTTGGTCCGCGCGGTGTTGACCGCGTTGTTGAAGTTGCGCTGCACGTTCTGCGCGGTGCGCGTCGCGGTGGTGCGCGCCTTGTTGACGCGGTTCTGCACCTGGGTCTGCGCGGCGGTGACCGTGTTGGTGACGGTGCTCTTGACCTTCTTCGCGGCCGCCTGGGCGTCCTTCCCGTCCAGCTTGCCGTCTCCGTTGATGTCGGCGGCCTTCTTGGCATTGTCGAGGTGGGGCTTCGCGGCCTTCACGGCCTTGTCCACGATGGGCTTGGCCGTGTTCTTGGCCATGTTGCCGATCTGCTTGACGTCCACCTCGACGGCCACGCCGCCGCCAGCGCCCAGGCCCACGGCCGCGCCCAGGCTGCCGTTGATCTTGACCTTGCCGTTCTCGTAGCCGATGGAGCCCTTGGCGGTGGCCTCGGCGCCGGCGCTGCCGTAGATGTTGCCCTTGACCGCGAACGGGCCGGCGTTGACCTTGGCCTCGGCCGCGGCCGAGACGACGGCGGAGGCACCCGCGCCGCCCAC
>DASVVJ010000816.1:0-4809 GCA_036389955.1 Myxococcaceae bacterium | reverse complement strand
CCTGCACCGCCAGCACCCCCGCCCCGCCAATCAGCAGGGCCCACACCCCCAGCCGCTCCACCGGCTGTCCCTCCGCCACCAGCATGCCCAACCCCACCACCAGGCTGACCCCCGCGCTCACCACCGAACGCCGCACGCTGCCCAGCGACAGGGTGATGCCCAGCAGCGGCATCGCGCAGAACCAGGCGAACACCGGCGAGTGGCTGCCTCCCAGCCGCCAGATGATCGTGCACAGGCACAGGTTGGGCAGCAGCAGCGCCGTGATGAACCAGCTCACTCCCCGCCGCCGCACCTGGAAGAACTCCAGGGCCAGCGCACACAGCACCGACAGCACCGCCCAGAACACCCGGATGGCCAGCGTGTCCCACGGCACCTGCGGCCAGACCGTCAGCACATCCAGCACCCAGAAGGGCACGATCATCAGGAACGACGCCACCATCATCCGCTGCTTGTGGCGGAACAGGGGCTCGCTCGTGGGGACAGGGGCGCGCTGAGACATAGGTCATCCCCGGGCCATTCCAGGCGGCTCGGGGCAGGAGAACTCGAACTTCCCGTCTATTTCAGAGATACGGTCAAATTCCAATCTCACGGAGAGTCAGGTGCGTCAAGCGCCTGAAAACACAGCTGAAAGCCCAGCAGCCGGGCGGCCCCACGTGTCCCCTTGGCACGTAGGGCCCGGCCGGTTCCGGGGGCCTGCCTGGCAGGGTGTCACGGCCTGGCGCCCGGGGCCTTCTGGCGAGGCGCGGCCTTGCGGCGCTTGGGCGCGGGGCGGATCAGCAGCAGCTTCTCGGCCCGGGTCAGGCGCTTGAGCGCGGCCTCCCGCCTCAGCGCGGCGCTCCTGTCCGCGGCGGGCTCGCTCCACACCAGGCTCACCGGCAGGCGGGCCCGGGTGTACGCGGCTCCGCGTCCCCGGCCGTGCACCGCCACCCGGCGCTCCAGGTTATTGGTGGCCCCCGTGTACAGCGTCCCATCACGGCAGCGCAGCATGTAGACGGTCCAACCGCCAGCAGCATCCGGCACGCGCGCGACTGTACCGCAATGGGACGCCGCTCACTCAGGTGCCGCTGGCCCGCTCCCACCGCACGTTCCATGTCCACTCCCGGAGCTCCGCCGCCTCCAGCAGCCCCTCGTCCTCCGAGTCCTCCTCCTCTTCACCCCCGGGCATTCCGCATGCCGCCATCACCCCCGCCACCGGCTGCAGCGGATCCTCCGTCCACGCCTGGAGAATGTGCGCCTCACTGATGAGCCCCAGCATCCGCCCCGTTTTCTTCTCCGTGACCGGAAGAAGTTGCACCCCGTGGCGCTCCATGACCTTGAGCGCACGCACAAGCGTATCTGTGGGTAAAACGGTGACAGTGAAGGTTGATGTCATTTCCCTGTTCGTCCCCTGCAGCCCCATCCCTCGGCCTCCTCGCCCTTGATACCGGGGGGTATTGCAACCCGCCTGCCGACGGATCGGGTTGCTCATTTTTCAACACGTCACCCCACGTGCCAGGGCGTAGAGTCCTGTGTGTGAGCGCGACTCGGGCACCGAGGCTTTTGAGGATGGCGGATCTTTTTTCCCGTGCGGTGAACCGCGGAGGGGAGAGTTCGCTGACGCTGACGTTCCGGCCGGACGAGGTGTACCGGGTGCCCACGGACGATGGGGCGGCCATCGCGCTGGGGCGCTACCACCCGCGCGGCGAGCGCCGGTACGCGCAGCCGGTCATCCTGTGCCACGGACTGGGTGCCAACCGTTTCCATCTGGACTTTGACGAGCGCTACAGCCTGGCGCGGTACCTGGCGCGCATGGGCTTCGAGGCGTGGGTGCTGGAGCTGCGCGGCCGGGGCCTGGCGGGCGAGTGCGGGGACTTCACCTTCGATGATCAGGCCGAGCACGACGTGCGCGCGGCGCTGCGCACCGTGCTGTCCACCGGCTCTAAAGAGGTGCTCTGGGTGGGCCACTCCAAGGGCGGGCTGGCACTGTACGCGCACCTGGCGCGCAACCCCCAGGCGCCGGTGCGCGCGGCGGTGGCGCTGGGCAGTCCGTTCACCTTCGCGGTGCAGCCGGGGCTGCGCCACTTCATCAAGCGCGTGGAGCCGCTGCTGAAGCTCAAGTCGATTCCCACCCGGCGCGTCACCAACATCGCCTTCCTCGGCGCCCCTCCGGGGCCGATGACGCGCTACATGATGTTGGCCTCCAACATGGACACGGAGGTGGTGAAGCGGGCGATGGCCAACGTGCCAGCGGACGTGGCCGGGGGCGTGGGGCGCCAGTTCGCCCGGTGGATCACCACCAACACCTTCACCTCTTATGACGGGAGCTTCGACTACCGGGCGCCGCTGTCCGGAGTGCGGGCGCCCTTCCTGCTGCTGGCCGGCAGCCGGGACCTGCTGGCCCCGCCCATGTCGGTGGCCCGGGCGAAGGAGCACCTGGGCGGCCCGGTCAAACTCGTCATCGCCGGCAAGGCCCATGGCTTCGACGAGGACTATGGCCATGCGGACCTGGTGCTGGGCCGGCGTGCCCCGCACGAAATCTTCCCGCTGGTGGAGACGTTCCTCTCCGCGCACGCGACACGGGGCTGAGCCGGCCGCCCGGTTGTCCAGGCCCGCTCGCCGTGCTACCCCGAGCGCCCGCCTCCATGCCTGCTGCCCGCCTCTGTCCGTTCCTGCTGCTTCCGCTCCTGCTCGCTGCGTGTGAGCGCGCTCCCGCGCCGGGGCGTACCGTGGTGGACGTGCGCCACACCGTGCAGGAGGGAGGCACCCCCGTGGCCCGCTGGCAGGAGGACCTGCTCACCACCGAGGCCCTGGAGCAGCGCTTCCTGGAGATGAGCCCCGCCCTGCGCGAGCGCTACCAGACGCCCCAGGCCCGGCGCGAGTACGTGGAGAGCGTGGCGCGCTTCGAGATGCTGGTGCGCGAGGCCGTGGCGCAGGGGCTGCAGAATGATCCCGAGGTGGTGGCCAGCTTCAAGCGGGCGCTGGTGGGCCGGCTGACGCAGCGCAAGCTGGAGCAGCTCTCCGTCACCGTCACCGAGGCCGAGGTGGCCGCAGCCTATGAGCGCCAGCGCGGGGACTTCGTGCGGCCTGCCCAGGTTCGCCTCTCGCACATCTTCCTCGCCGCGCCCCGGGACGACGCCGCGCAGGTGGCCGCCGCCCGGGCCCGGGCTGAGGAGCTGCTGAGCCGGGCCCGCGGGCTTCCCGCGCAGGACTTTGGCGCGTTCGGCAAGCTGGCGCGTGAGCACAGCGAGGAGCCACGCACCCAGCCGCTGGATGGAGACATGCGCTTCCTCTCCGACGAGGCGCTGGCCCGCGCCCATGGCCCCGAGGTGCTCGAGGCGGTGCGCCCGTTGACGGAGTCCGGTGCGGTGGTGGGCCCGGTGCAGACGGCGGCGGGCTTTCATGTGCTCAAGCTTCAGGGGCGCCAGCCTGCGATGAGCTTCTCGCTGGAGGACATGCGCGAGCAGCTCACCCAACGGCTGCGCAACGAGAAGCAGACGCGGGCCTGGGCGGACTTCCTGGAAGAGGTGGCTCGCCGTCAGGGGCTCACCGTGGACGAGGCGGCGCTGGGACGGGTGCCGCTGGACCTGCAGGCGCCCATGCGTGCGCCCTCGGGGCCGCTGCCTGGAACGGTGCCCGCCCCCTACACCTCCGAGGGAGGTGGGCCTTGAGTGTCCGCTCGCCTATGAGAAGGGCCCACGTCCCCATTGCCCTTCTTCCGCCTCCTTCGTACAGGAGAGGTTACATGCGCCTCTTTCCGACTCGCACCCTCCTGTCCCTGCTGGCCGTGGCGCTGGGCGCCCTGGCCCCGGTGGGCTGTACCAAGCCTCCCCTGGAGACGCCGGACGCCAATGTGGTGGCCACGGTGAATGGCGAAGTGCTGGGCCGGGCCGAGTTCGAGCATGAGCTGTGGCGCGAGCTGGCCTCGGCCGAGGCCCCGGAGCGCACCCCCGAGGAGGTGGAGCCCTTCAAGCGCGCCCTGCTGGACACGCTGGTGAAGCGCATGCTGCTGCTGCAGGAGGCCAAGCAGCACAACCTGGTTGTCACTCCGGAGGAGGTGGACCGGCAGATGCTGCGGCTGTCGGGCGACTACCCCACCGACAACTTCAGCGACGCGCTGGCGCAGGGGCAGCTGTCGCTGGCGGAGCTGCGCGCGCGCGAGGCCCAGCGGCTGCTCATCGAGAAGCTGTTCACCCACCATGTGTACTCGCGTGTGGCGGTGACAGAGGAGGAGCTGCGCGCCTACTACGCGGGCCACGAGGCGGAGTTCAACGAGCCCGAGCAGGTGCACGCCGCCCAGATTGTCGTGAAGGGGCTGGACGAGGCCAAGCGGGTGCAGGCGCAGCTCAAGTCGGGCAAGAAGTTCGCGGACCTGGCGCGCCGCTACTCGCTGAGCGCGGATGCCAAGGTGGGCGGGGACCTGGGCTTCTTCCCCCGGGGGCAGATGCCGCCCGCGTTCGACGAGGTGGTGTTCAACCTGCGCCCCGGCCAGGTGTCGGACGTGGTGTCCACGGACTACGGCTTCCACCTGTTCCGGGTCATCGAGTTCAAGCCGGCGCGCAAGCGGGACTTCACCGAGGTGCGCAACCAGGTGGAGGCCCGCATCGTCAAGGCCAAGCAGGCCGAGGCGCAGGAGAGCTTCGAGAAAGAGTTGCAGGCCAAGGCGAAGATCTGGGTAAACGAGTCCACGCTGCAGGCCATCCGCGGGCGGCCCACGCCGCAGGCAGCCGCGAAGCAGGCCGCGACAGGGAAGTGAGGAACGAGATGAAGACGACGCTGAGTGTCATCGCGGTGGCTGTGCTGGTGTGGAGCGGCGTGGCGCGCGCGGAGCTG
>DASVVJ010000815.1:0-3326 GCA_036389955.1 Myxococcaceae bacterium | reverse complement strand
GCGTCTGCGGGTCAAACGGCTTCTCCAGCCGCTGGTTCTCCACCCGGCCGAGGAACTCGCGCGCCCCCGAGGTGAACGCCCCGCCGGTGACGAAGATGACGTCCTTCACGCGCTCGGGCCACCGCCGGCTCAGCTCGTCGAAGAACTCCACGCCCGTCATCTCCGGCATCATCAGGTCGCACAGCAGCAGGTCCCACGGCTGGCCCTTCTCGAGCCACTCCAGCGCCAGGCGGGCGCGGTGGAAGCCCACCACCTCGTGCTCCATGCTCAGCGTGCGCTTCATCGCGTTGAGCACCAGCGGCTCGTCATCCACCACCAGCACCCGGCCGCGCGGCACCATCTCCACCGCCAGCTTCTCGGCCTCCTCCTCCAGCTCCAGCTCCGTCTGCGGGGTGAGCACCACCCGGAATACCGTGCCCTTGCCCAGCTCGGACTCGAACTGCAGCTCTCCGCCCAGGCTGGTGACGATGCCGTGGCAGATGGACAGCCCCAGCCCCGTGCCCAGCCCCTGCGGCTTGGTGGTGAAGAACGGCTCCAGGATGCGCGGGCGGATCTCCTCTGGAATGCCGCCGCCCGTGTCGCGCACCTCGGCGACGATGCGCCCCTGCGCGTCCACCCGCGTGGAGACTTTGATTTCGTTGCGGTCCGCCGCGCCTTCGGGAATGGCGTGCGCCGCGTTCACCAGCAGGTTGAGGAACACCTGCCCCAGCCGGGCCTCGTTGGCGTACACCACCGGCACCGGCGCGTAGTCCTTCACCAGCCGCGCCCGGTGGCGGATCTCGTTCCACGCCATCGTCGCCGCCGAGTCGATCGCCCGCCGCAGGTCCACCGCCTCCAGCCGCTCGTCGTCCGGACGGGAGAACATCTTCAGGTCCTGGACGATGAGCCGCATCCGCTCGGCGCCCTCGCGCGCCTCCTTGAGCGCATCGGGCATGTCCAGCGCCTTGGGCGGCGCGCCGGCGGCTACCGCCTCCACCTCGCGCCGCGCGTAGTCCAGGTTGGCGATGACGTAGGCCAGCGGGTTGTTGATTTCATGCGCCACCCCGGCCGCCAGCGTGCCCACCGAGGCCATGCGGTCGGCCAGCGCCAGCCGTGCGCGCATCTCCTCGCGCTCGCTGATGTTCATCACCGCGCCCAGGATGCGCAGCGGCGCGCCCTGCGCGTTGCGCAGGATGCTGCCCCGGTCCAGCACCCGCGCGTAGGTGCCGTTGGCCCTGCGCACCCGGTACTCGTCCGTCCAGTGCACCGCGCCGCCCGCCACCGCCTTGCGGAACCCGTCGGCCACCCGGTCCCGGTCATCCGGGTGCACCAGGTTGTACCACCACGAGGAATCCTGGGTGCTCTTCTCCACCGGGTGGCCGAGGATGTCCTGCACGCGCTCGTTCCACGACACCTTGTTGCCCTGGATGTCCCAGTCCCAGATGATGTCGTTGGTGGCGCGCAGAATCACCTCGAAGCGCTCATTGGTGGCGCGCAGCTCGTCGATGAACCGCGTCTGCGAGCGGTTGAGCCGCCGCAGCTCCAGCTGGCTCACCACCTGCCGGGCCAGCGCCTCCAGCGCGCGGGCCTGCTGAGGCTCGGGCTCGCGGGGCACCTGGTCCATCACGCACACGGTGCCCAGCGTGAAGCCCTCGGTCGTCATGAGCGGCGCGCCCATGTAGAAGCGCACTGGCGGCGCGGCCTCCTCCAGCCGCGAGCTGGCGAAGCGCGCATCGGCCAGCACATCCGGCACGACGAACAGCGAGGACTGGAGAATGGCGTGGGCGCAGAACGAGGTGTCACGCACCACCTCGGGCACCTCCACGCCCACCCGGGACTTGAACCACACGCGGGTGTCGTCGGCCAGGGCGATGAGCGCGATGGGTGCGTCGCACAGCTGGGACGCCAGCAGGGTGATGTCATCGAAGGACTGCTCGGGCAGCGTGTCGAGCACCTCGTAGCTTCGCAGCGCCTCCAGGCGCGCTTTCTCGTTCCACGGGCGCAGCGCGGGCACCAGGCCGGGGCTGGGCCGCAGCGGCGGACGAGAAGCCTCGGTGCGCGGACTCTCCGGAGGAGCGCCGCTTTGCCCCGGGGGAAGGGGCCCTGCGTTGTGACCCATCACACCCTCCTGCCGAGTGCGAAGCCGAGCATTGCCGGGCCGTCCCCTCCCACGGCCTGACGAAGAGAGGCCACCCACCGCCCGACGACCAGGGGAGACCCCACAACGAAAAATGATGCTTGAAGTCGTATTTCTACCACGTGGCTGCACCCAGCGGGCGCACGGGAGAGCCTGATCCAAAGTCCTAGTCAGGCTGACGCTGCGCGTCAGAAGGGTAAGGCTGGAGCCCTGGAAGGCGGGCGGCCACAGGAGGCGCTGGCCTGGCACACACCTGCCCGGAGCCAGGAGGCGAGCAACGGTATAGGTATACGGCCATGTCCGCGTTCAAGCCCTCCCTCTTTGAGCTCGCTGTGCGCACGGATGCGATGTGGGATCGCTGGAGCCGCCGTGTGCGGCGCCGGCTGGGGGTTGCCGGGCCGCTGCGCATCCTGCCGTACCGAGGGTATGGCACCTTGGAACGCGTGCTGATCAAAGCCCGGGTGCTGGAGGATCGGCACGTGAAGCCCGCGCATCTGCGGCACACGCTGATGAGCAGCGCGGTGGCCTCGTACAAGCGCTACGCGACGCGGGAGATCGCCGGGGCGCAGGTGGCGGTGTACTGGGGGGACAAACGGTGGGAGGGCACCACGGACGATGAGGGCTTCCTGGAGCTGTGGGTGCCGCCGCCCGCGAACATCGCGCCCGGGTGGAACAGGGTGGAGCTGGAGCTGCTGTCGCCCGAGCCCCAGGGGGCGGCGCGGGTGTCGGCGCCGGTGCTGGTGGCGGGGCCGCGCGCGGAGCTGGGGGTGATCAGCGACATCGACGACACCGTCATCGTCACCGGAGTGACCAACCCGCTCAAGCGCGCGTGGGCGCTGTTCCTCACCGAGCACCGCACGCGGCTGCCCTTCGCGGGGGTGGACGCCTTCTACTCGGCGTTGAGGGATGGGCACGGCGGAGGAGCGGAGAACCCCATCTTCTACGTCTCCAGCAGCCCGTGGAACCTGTACGAGCACCTGGACGAGTTTCTCGCGGTGCACCGCATTCCGGCGGGGCCGCTGCTGCTGCGCGACTGGGGGCTGAGCCGCCACGGCTTCGCGCCGGGGGGTGGGCACGGGCACAAGCTGGAGAAGATCCGCGGGGTGCTGAGCACGCTGCAGCACCTGCCCTTCATCCTGATTGGAGACAGTGGGCAGGAGGACGCGGAGCACTACCGCACCATCGTGGGCGAGTACCCGGGACGCATCCG
>DASVVJ010000814.1:0-1569 GCA_036389955.1 Myxococcaceae bacterium | reverse complement strand
CAGGTAGAGCGCCACCTCGCTGGGGCTCTTGCGCAGCAACGCCTCGTCCTGCGTATGCGTGAAGGCCCAGTCCAGCACCGCCCCGGTGAGCGCATCCAATGACTGGGTGCGCAGCGGGTGCTCGGTGAGCAGGTGCCGTGGGGCCACGCTGCGCACCCGCTCCCGGCTCGTCTGCTCCCAGCGCACCTGGGCCCACTTCCAGTACTCCTCCAGCCGCGCCTCCACCGCAGCCTGGCGCTCAGTCTCCCGCCACTCCTGTTCCTGGCGCTGTGCCTTCAGCTCCGCGTACACCTCGAGCGGGGTTCGCCGCCGCAGCCCCGCTTCGTTCTGCCTGAGCGCCCACAGGTGCAAGTCCCATAGCACCCGCTGCTCCAACTGCCTCTGCTGCGGCTCGGCCGCCTCCAGCCGCTCCTCTCTGTCCCGGAGGAACTCCAGGTAAGGCGTGAGCGCTCCGGTCCCGAATGCTCCCTCTGCTCCGGTGCCACGCTCGTCCGCCCGGGTGGCCTGCTGGCGCAACTGGTTCTGCTGCTGTGCACTTCCTTGGCGCGCCGCCTGCCGCAGCTCCCCACACCCGGCCATAAAGCCACATGGGTCCTTGCTCCATGCACCTGCCGCGCAGCCACTGAGCAGCGCGCCAAGCACCAGCGCGGAGACCCAGGTGCCGCCTCCTCCTGCCCCGTGTCGGCTGCAGCGGGAGCGGCTCCCATGGACTTGTTTCTCCATCCGCCCACGGTAGACGCGGCTTGCCGAAGCGCAGAAGAACCCGGCAGTTCCGCTACCGGACGCTTCTCAAGCCTGGCAGTGGGGGTGAGCCTCGATGCCTCCGCTTACGGAAAGGCCTGCTGGGGCTGGCTCGCTGATTTCAGGCGGGCACCGGGTCGGTGATGCGCAGGTGCCGGGGCTGGGCCTGCACCCGGGCGAACCAGGCGTGGATGGCCGGATAGCGGCTCAAGTCGAACCGGCCCTCCTGCGCCACGTGGGTGTAGGCATACAGCGCGATGTCCGCGAGGCTGTAGCGCTCTCCCGCGAAGAACGGGCGCTTCGTCAGCTCGCCTTCCATCACGTCCAGCGCGGCGTAGCCCTTCTGGGTGCGCTCCTCGAGCTCGCGCTCCTTGCCCTCGGGAATGCCAAAGAAGGACAGCCACGCGCGGACCACGGCGATGTACGGCTCGTGGCTGTACTGCTCGAAGAACATCCACTGCAGCATGCGCGCCCGCTCGAGCTTGTCCGTGGGGATGAACGCGGTGCCCTCGGCGAAGTACCAGAGGATGGCGTTGGACTCGGCGAGGAACACGCCCGGCTCCAGCTCCAGGAGGGGCACCCGGGCGATGGGGTTCTTCGCCTTGAACTCCGGAGTCTTCGCCGCGCCGGTGCCCAGGTCCATCTCCTCCGCGGTGAACGGAATGCCCAGCTGGTGCAGCAGCAGGCGGACCTTGTAGCAATTCCCCGAGGGGTGGAACTGGTAGAGCTTGAGCATCGCTAGCGTCCGAAGAGGCCCTTGCGCTTGCTCGGCACCGGAGTGCCCTGCGCCCGGGAGAGCCGCTGGCCGAGGATGCGGCTCATCTCCAG
>DASVVJ010000813.1:0-17398 GCA_036389955.1 Myxococcaceae bacterium | reverse complement strand
CCCGTCACCTCTTCGGAGTGGCTCTCCTTGATGCGGGTGTCGCGGTTGCCCGTCACCTGCAGCGTCTGGTTGCCGCCAATCACGGAGGCGTCGTCCAGCTTCACCTGCAGGGCCTGGTTGCCGCGCACCTCCTTCGTCCGGTCCTTCTCCACCGACAGGCTGTCGTTGGCGTGGATAAGCTGGGTCTTGTCGTTGAGGACCGTGAGGTTCTCGTCCTTCTGAGCGTGGAGGTAGACCTCCTCCTGGCCCGCGGCGTCCTCGATGCGCGCCTCGTTGAAGCCGCCGCCGCCGGGGCTGGTGTCCGTGCGCTGAGTGCTCTTCGTCTTCTCACCCGGCAGGGCCACCGGGGGCGGGTTGCCGCCGTTGTAGACGGCGCCCACCACCAGCGGCCGGTCCGGGTTGCCCTCCAGGAAGCGGACGACCACCTCCTGCCCCACGCGGGGCACGAAGCTCGAGCCCCAGCCTCCTCCGGCCCACGGCTGGCCCACGCGCACCCAGCACGAACTCTGTTCGTTGCGCTGGCCCTCGCGGTCCCAGTGGAACTGGACCTTGATGCGGTGGTGCGGGTCCGGCTGCGTCTCCTCGCCCGAGGGCCCCACCACGGTGGCGGTCTGAATGCCGGGGATGACGGGCACGCGCGTGGTGCGCCGGGGCCGGTAGGAGGCTCCCGAGGGCAGCGTGAGGAAGGTGTTCTGGTAGTCGTCCGTCAGCTCCTTGGCCTCACCGGTGATGATGGCGCTGCTCCCTTCGTGCCGGACGCGGACCACCAGCAGGTCCCCGTTGAGCCCGTCATCCGGGTGCTCGGCCAGCGTGAAGGTGGCGCCCGGCATCAGGCGGTGGCTCGTGCCCGTGCAGGCCTGCGTCTGGATGCCAAAGCGCAGCTCCTCCAGCCGCACCTTGCTCAGCCGTTTGCCCTCGCCGGGCTGCACGTAGTCGCCCGGGTAGTCGTAGATCTCCAGGCCGGACACCTCCTGGTCCTCGGTGGCCTGGGTGGTGAGGTCCAGCGTGGGGCGCTCGAAGTCGAAGTCCCGCAGTGCCACCTTGCCGGGCAGCAGCCGGTTCGTGCGCTCCACCCGGGACACGTACTCGCCCACGTCGGACTCCTGGCCCGTCTCGGCGCGGAAGGGCAGAGTGGCCTCGCCCGGAAGCGGCTCGCAGGCGTTGGGAGAATCTCCCAGCACCATCACATGCGCGTCCTGGCTGTGCTCGAAGAAGAAGAAGATGCCCTCGGCCTCGAGCAGCCGGCGCACGAAGCTCAGGTCCGACTCGCGGTACTGCACGCAGTACTCGCGCTTGGGGTAGCTGCCCGAGAGCGCCAGGCGGTGGTCCACGTGCCCCGCCGCGAGCACCTTCTTGACGATGTCGGGCACCGAGAGCTGCTGGAAGATGCGGCTGCGGCGGATGTGGCTCAGCTGCCGGAGGCTCGGCACCATCCGGATGCGGTACTCGGGCCGGTTGTGCCGCCGGCCCAGGTCTCTCACCTCGTCCACCCAGCCGTGGAAAAAACGCTCGGCGCCGTCCGGATCGCTCAGGCTCAGGGTGGCCTGGGTGCTGAGCAGCTCGCGCGTGTCGAGGGCGTCCATCGACGCGGGGAAGAACTCCACGTGGAACTCGAAGAGTTCGGAGAGCGCTTCTTCCCCAGCCAGTCGCGTCACCACGAGGTCCGCGGCCGCGAACGGTCCTGCCTGAAGCTCGAAGCGGAGCCGATTGTTGCGAGCCACTTCTCCCCCCACACATTCACGGCGCTCGATGCCGGAGCCGCCATACTACACGAGCGCCGTGACGGAAGGGGTGCTCCGCTCAGAACTGCGCCCAGCCCGGAACGCGCGGGTAGGGGATGGCGTCGCGAATGTTCTGCAGGCCGCACATGTAGACGATGAGGCGCTCGAAGCCGAGCCCGAAGCCCGCGTGCGGCACCGTGCCGTAGCGCCGCAGGTCCCGGTACCACTGGTAGTGCTCGGGCTTGAGGCCGAACTGGACCATGCGCTTGTCCAGCACGTCCAGGCGCTCTTCGCGCTGGCTGCCGCCGATGATTTCGCCAATGCCCGGAGCCAGCACGTCCATCGCCGCGACGGTTTTGCCGTCCTCGTTGATGCGCATGTAGAAGGCCTTGATCTTCTCCGGGTAGTTCATCACCACCACGGGCCGGCCCACGTGCTCCTCGGTGAGGTAGCGCTCGTGCTCGGTCTGCAGGTCATTGCCCCACTCGGGCGTGTACTCGAACTTCTTGTTGGCCTTCTTCAGGATGTCGATCGCCGCCGTGTAGTCGATGCGCTCGAAGCTGGAGTTGATGAACTTCTCCAGCCGCTCGGTGACGCCCTTCTGCACCCGCTCCTCGAAGAACTTCATGTCCGGGCCGCACTCGGTGAGCACCGCCTTGAAGACGGACTTGAGGAAGCGCTCGGCCAGGTCCGCATCCGCGTTCAGGTCCGCGAAGGCGATCTCCGGCTCGATCATCCAGAACTCGGCCAGGTGGCGCGTGGTGTTCGAGTTCTCGGCGCGGAAGGTGGGCCCGAACGTGTACACCTTGCTCATCGCCAGGCAGTACGCCTCCACGTTCAACTGGCCCGACACGGTGAGGTAGGCCTCCTTGCCGAAGAAGTCCTTGTGCCAGTCGATCTTCCCCTCTGGCGTGCGCGGCGGGTTGACGGCGTCCAGGGTGGACACGCGGAACATCTGCCCGGCGCCTTCCGCATCGCTGGCGGTGATGATGGGCGTGTTCACCCAGAAGAAGCCCTCTTCATGGAAGAAGCGGTGGATGGCTTGCATCGCCGAGTGGCGCACGCGGGTGATGGCACCGAACGTGTTGGTGCGCACGCGCAGGTGGGCCACCTCGCGCAGGAACTCCAGCGTGTGCTGCTTGGGCTGGATGGGGTAGGTGTCCGGGTCATCCACCAGGCCCAACACCTGCACCTCGTCGGCCTGCACCTCGAAGGCCTGGCCCTTGCCCTGGGACTGCACCAGCGTGCCCCGGCAGACGACGGACGCGCCCGAGGTCAGGTGCAGAATCTCTTTCGTGTAGTTGGGCAGCGTGCTCGGAGCGACGACCTGGATGGGATCGAACGTCGACCCGTCACTGACGTTGATGAAGCTGATGCCCGCCTTCGAGTCGCGGCGGGTGCGCACCCAGCCGCGGACCTCCACCTTCGAGTCCGGGGCCACCGAGCCCCCGAGGGCCTTCTTCACACTGACGACCTGCATGGCGCTCTCCCTTGCTCCAATGCTCCGAGCCGGGACAGCGAGTTAGCCGCGCTTGGGCCTGAGGACAAGAGCCGTGTTGCGCCTCAGGCTTCCTTCAGACGGGCCCAGGCGGCGCGGTAGCGGGCCAGCCGCTCGGCCTCCCGGGGGCCCACGGCCGTCAGCCGGCGCACGTCCATGTTGTCCTCCAGGTCCGCCAGCTTCACCCGCCGCGCGAGCGGGTGGGGGCGCACCCGCTCGATGAAGGCCTCGTAATTCTCGCCCTCGCGCTTGGTCAGGCACTCCAGAGCCTGGAGCACCTCCTGGGGGTAGCCCAGCTCCCGCAGCCGCTCCAGGGTGTAGGGCGTGTCCTCCACCACGTCATGGAGGATGGCCGCCATCCGCTCGGCCTCCGTCTCCAGGCGCATCATCACCCTCAAGGGGTGGAGGATGTAGGTCTGCCCCGCCTTGTCACGCTGGCCCCGGTGGGCCTCTACCGCGAGGGCGATGGCATCTTCCAGGGTGGGCATGGCGTCACCAGAGGTCTTTCTTGCCTCGGAGCGCCTTCTTGGCGCCCTCGCGCTTCTTGCCCTCCAGGCGGCGCTTCTGCGAGCCCTTGGAGGGTTTGGTGGCCCGGCGGACTTTCGGGACGAAGGTGAGGGCCTTGAGCCCCTCGCGCAGCCGGTCCAGCGCCACGCCTTTGTTCTGCACCTGGCTGCGGCGCTCGGTGGCGGTGACGGACAGCTCGGTGGGCGGGTGCGTCAGGCGCACCCCGCTGGCAGTGGTGTTGCGGTGCTGGCCGCCGGGGCCCGAGGCGATGAAGTACTCCACCTCGCACACCTTCAGCAGGGCCTCGTCGTCGAGCGCGAGCGCCGCCAACGCGGCCTGCCGTCGAGTGGGGTTGGTGCTCATGGCGGCCAGCACTCTAGCCCTATCTCAGCCCGCCTTGCGCGTGGCCGGTGCGGGCTCCATCACGATGTCGCCGCGCGTGGTGCCGACGATCTCGAACAGCTCCTTCTGCTCGCCCTCGGGGACTTTGAACTGGTCCAGCACGGCCTTGAAGTGGCCGGCGAAGGTGTCCCACTCGGCGGGGGTGATCTTCAGGTGGTCGTGCGAGTCCTTCATCGCCTTGCCGGTGTAGCGCTGCGGGCCACCGGTGGCCATGCACACCATCTCGGTGACCAGGTATTTGAAGCCGGCCGGGGGCACGCGGTGGTGTGCCTCGTCCACGAGCGGGTTCGCGTTCAGGACCGGGCAGGCCATGATGCGGTCGATGAACACGTCCACTACGGCGGCGATGGCGTAGACACCGCCCAGGCGCTCGTACAGCGAGGCAGTCGAGGGGTTACTCATTGTTCAGAAACTCCGTGGGGTGACCCGCAGGGAGGCTGTCTCCCCGGGGCGTGGGTGTGACGATACGCCATCCCCTCTCCGCGAAACTGCTTGCCCTTGGGGACAGCCTGCGGACGGAGGGAGCAGCGCTTGTCCGCTCCTCAGTGGGCCTGAAAGCGCAACAGGGGAGCCGCCCCCTGGTCCCCTGGAAGCCTCTCATTGAGAGTCCTGCTTTCTCATTTTGAAATGGTCTTGGTGGGCTGCCTGAATGAAACCACCTGATTTCAATGGGTTAAAGAGTGGCAAGGGGCTTGCTCTAGAGAATGGGCGTCTGACTCAAACCACAGGAGAGACACTCATGGCCTCGCAGACCTGGCAGATCGACACGACCCACTCTTCTATCGGCTTCACGGTGCGTCACATGGTGGTGGCGAAGGTGCACGGGAAGTTCAAGCAGTTCTCCGGGCAGCTGACGCTGAACGGCGAGTCGCTCACGGCGGGCACGGCGGAGGTGGAGATCGACACGGGCAGCATCGACACGGGCGTGGAGGCTCGGGACAACCACCTGCGCTCGCCGGACTTCTTCGACGTGGCGCGCTTCCCCCGGCTGCGCTTCCGCAGCCAGCGGGTGGAGCAGGTGGGCCAGGACCGCTACCGCGTGGTGGGAGCGCTGACCCTCCGCGACGTCACCCGCGAGGTGGTGCTGGAGACGGAGCTGCTGGGGCGGGTGACGGATCCGTTCGGCACCGAGCGGCTGGCGTTCAGCGCGCATACGCGCATCGACCGGCGCGAGTTCGGGCTGACGTGGAACAAGGCGGTGGAGGCGGGCGGCGTGCTGGTGGGAGACAGCGTGGACATCTCGCTCGACGTGCAGGCGGTGAAGGCGGCCGCGGTCGAGAAGGCGGCGTAAGGCGGCGATGAAGCACGAGAAGCCCGGGAACCTGCTGAGCCGGCGGCAGGTGGCTGGTGGGCTGGTGGCCGGCGCAACAGGCCTGGTGGGCGGAACGCTGCTGGCGCGGCCCGCATCGTCCCCCCCGGGTAGCGCATCTCAGTTGAGCAACAGGAAGGAGCAACCCATGATCACCCTTCGACCCTCCCAGGAGCGCGGCCACGCCAACCACGGCTGGCTCGACACGTACCACTCGTTCTCGTTCGCGGACTACCACGACCTGGACCACATGGGCTTCCGCAGCCTGCGCGTCATCAACGAGGACTACGTGGCGCCGCGCCGGGGCTTCGGCACGCACCCGCACCGGGACATGGAGATCATCACCTATGTGCTGGGCGGGCAGGTGGAGCACAAGGACAGCATGGGCACCACGGCCATCATCCGGCCTGGTGAGGTGCAGCGGATGAGCGCGGGCACCGGTGTGCTGCACAGCGAGCAGAACCGCTTCGATGAGCAGCTGCACATGCTGCAGATCTGGATCCTTCCGGAGAAGCGCGGCCTGCAGCCGGGCTACGAGCAGAAGGCGTTCAGCGAGCAGGAGCGCCAGGGGCGGTTCCGGGTGGTGGCCTCGCCGGACGGGCGGGATGGCTCGGTGACGGTGCACCAGGACATGACGCTGCACAGCACGCTGCTGGGCAAGGGCGAGAAGGCCGAGTACACGCTGAGTCCGGGCCGCCACGCCTGGGTGCAGATTGCCCGGGGCTCGGGCACGCTGAACGGCACGCCGATCAAGGCGGGTGACGGCGCGGCGGTGTCCGAGGAAAGCACGCTGGTGCTCACGGCCAGCGAGCCCATCGAAGCGCTGCTGTTCGATATGGCGTAGGCGAGGTGTGCTGGCGGCTACTGCGGAGAGCCGCCAGCATGGCGAGGGTCAGCCACACCAGCAGGGCGGAGGCGCTGCCACCCGAGGCGCTGCAGCCGCCTTCGTCCGCTTCGCCCCCGGGACCGCCCCCATCCTTCGGAGGCTGCGTCCAGTTCGAGGTTGCGGGGGACGGGTCCACATTGCTGGCCCTGTCCTCCGCGCGGACCCGGAAGTTGTGCGGCCCTGCCTCGAGGTCATCGAAGGTGAGCGGGCTGGCACAGGGGACGAAGTCCGCCTCGTCGAGGCTGCACTCGAAGGTGATCCCCCCTTCCGACGAGAACTCGAAGGTGGCGCTGGAGGACTGCAGCCGCGGAGAGTCCTCGGAGAGGAGCGTCTCGGGAGCAACGCTATCGACGGTGAAGGTGAGGGTGGAGGAGACGGTGTTGCCCGAGGCATCCGTGACAGAGAAGGTGAGGGTGTGGGCTCCCTCGCTCAGCGCGGTGTCGATGTCGAGGCTCCAGGCGCCGGTGGCATCCACGGTGGAGGTACGCTTGAGCGTTCCATCCACCACGACCAGGATGGTGCTGCCCGCCTCGGCGGTGCCCGACAGCCTGGGAGTGGAGTCATTGATGAAGTCGTTCTCCTTTAGCGAGGCGAGCACCGGGGCCTGAGGCTGTACGGTGTCCACGGTGAAGACAGTGGGCACCGAGGATGGCCCGGCGTTACCAGCCCTGTCAGTGGCAACGGCCGTGAGAGAGCGGGCCCCCTGGCTCAAGGGCAGTGCCGGAACGTGACTCCAAGTGCCCTTGGCATCCACGGGGATGGGCCCAATGGTGGCTCCGTCCAATGAGAGGGTCACGAGACTGAGCGGCTCGGCCTGGCCGGTGAAGGTGGGAGTCAACGAGTTCACCGCTGCACCAGATCGTGGGGACGTCACGACAGGGGCAGGGGGCGGCTGGGTGTCCACGGTGAAGAGGAGCACGGGCGAAGCGTCACTGACGTTGTCAACCGTGTCCCGCGCAGTGGCACTGAAGCGGTGCTCTCCTGGCGCCAGGACGGTGGGAACTTGGACGCTCCACTGGCCCATGGTGTTGGTTTCGGTGGGACTCAAGTCCCTGCCGTCGAACAGCACGGTGACACTGCTCCCGGGCTCCGCGATGCCACTGAGGACAGGCTGGGTGTCGCGGATGAAAGCTCCGCTGAGCATCGAGGTCACCATGGGGACCGGAGGTTTCTCGGCGTCCACGGTGAAGGAGACGGTCTCCGAGTCGGGACTCGTGTTTCCGGCGGCATCCATAGAGGTGACCTTCACGGTGTGGACACCGCTCACCAATGCAGTCGGCTGGGTGAGATCCCAGCGCATTTCGGTGTCGCTCATGGTGCTCCCGATAGACTCTCCGTCGACATAAACGGTGACGAGAGTGTGAGCCTCGGCTGTGCCTCTGAAGGTGGGCGTGGGTCCAACGAGCATGGCTACCTCCACCACCGGGGTGACAGGCGAAGTGATGTCGATGGAGAAGGCGATCTCGGCCGAGGAGGTTGTATTGCCGGCATCATCCGAGGCCACCGCGCTGAGACTGTGGATGCCCGGCGAGAGGTCAAAGTTGGGGGTGTATTCCCAGAGCCCGGTAGCATCGATGCTCACATTGAGCGGTCCTAGGGTGCCCAGGAAAAGGGTGACGGTGGTTTCGGAGTCGGCGGTTCCCTGGAAGGTAGGCCTCAGCAGCCTCAGCGCCTCTCCCTGGCTCGGTCTCGTCACTACCGGAGCTGGAGGGGCGATGGTGTCGACTTCGAAGGTCACCTTGCTCGAGTGCAAGCTGACGTTGCCCGCGGCATCGACGGCATAAGCCGTCAGCACATGGGGGCCGTCGATCAGCTCATGATCAGGTTGGGCGAGTTCCCATTCGCCGGAGTCCGCCGGGGCGGTTCCTTGTCGTACGTTGTTCACCGAGATGTGGACGGTGGTCCCGTGCTCAGCGCGGCCAGTGAAGTGGGGCCTGCCCGTGTTCACCTTGGCACCCTCTGCGGGAGTGCTCACCACGGGGGCCACGGGGGGCACGGTATCCACGTTGAAGGCCAGGGTCGTGGAGGAGCTGATGTTGCCAGCGGGGTCTTCGGCTGTGGCCGTGGCGGTATGCGGCCCATCCGCCAGCGGCATATGCCCCGGCACATTGCCTACCCAACGCCCAGTGGCGTCTGCGGTAGCTCTGAAGCTCGGAGCTCCATTCACGACCAGCTGCACGGTGCTAGAGGGCTCGGCAAGGCCTTGGAAGAAGGGGTGGGCCGTGTTCACTGATGAGTTCGGAGCGGGAGCAAGGAACTGGGGCGACTCCGGGGAAGTCAGATCGACGATGAAGGTGACTGCGGTCGAAGACTGACTGGTGTTACCCGCAGAATCGCTGGCGATGGCGTGGATGGTATGCAAACCCGGCGGAAGGTCGATAGCGGGAGTGCAGCTCCAGTCCCCTGAGGCGCTGGCGGTAGGCGCGCACAGCGCGGTGCTGCCTTCGTAAATGAAGACCGTGCTGCGGGGAGCCGCTGTCCCCTGGATAACAGGCTTTTGCGTCTTCACGGACGAAAGGTCCAGCGGCTGCAAGATGACGGGGACCGATGGCTGGATCAAATCACGAAGCGTCGCCAGCCTAGAGTCCAAGGAGCTCCAGTTCGTGGCCGGTGTTTCGTCCGCGGGAGCGCAGCCCGTCCACACGCAGAGGAGCGCGATACACCCGGCAACATGAGCAGACTTCGTTCTGTTCTTCTCAGAGGTGGTGAGCATGAGGTACCCGTTTGAGAAGCAACAGGCTAGGGAAGCAGCAGGTCCACGGCTGTACCACCTGGGAAGAATGTGCAGCCCATGGTGGGCCGCAGGAGCAGGGAAGCGAGGGTGAGGCATGAGTGAGCAGACGCGCGACGATCGCTGGCAGAACCTCGTCTCCCGGGCGTTCCTGCTCGAGGAACAGCTCCGGGCGACGGGGAACGCCGATCGCTCGCAGGGTCTGAAGGCGGCGGTGGACTACCTGGAGAGCACCCTGGAGGTGTTCCCCAGCTCGGTCGACCCGGTGGAGGACTTCGAGGGCTATGCGGTGCGCCGCATGGTGCAGGGACTGTTGGCCGCGTTGAAGGGATAGATCTTCCGGCGGGCTCGCCCGTTACAGGGGAACACGCGCGCGAGAGTTTCTTCCCTTTTCCGCCCCTGGAGCCCTTCCATGTCCCTGAAATTCCTCACGCGGTCGGCCATGGCCGCCGCGATCGCCACGGCTGCGCTCACCAGTCCCCTGGCCCTGGCCAAGAAGCCCATCGCTCCGGAGCAGGCGCAGCCGGCCCAGGTGAGCCCTCCGTCGCAACAGCCGGCGCAGCATGGGCACGCGGAGCAGATCGCCCGGCCGGAGATTGAGGTGGTGTTCGTGCTGGACACCACGGGCTCGATGAGCGGCCTCATCGAGGGGGCCAAGCAGAAGATCTTCTCCATCGCCTCGCGCATCGCCACGGGCAAGCCGACGCCGCGCCTGAAGGTGGGACTGGTGGCGTACCGGGACGAGGGCGATGAGTACGTGACGAAGCGCTTCGATCTGAGCGAGGACCTGGACACGGTGTTCACCAACCTGCGCCAGTTCAGCGCCGGCGGCGGAGGGGACCACCCGGAGCACGTGGGCCGCGGGCTGGGCGAGGCGGTGTCGAAGATGTCCTGGAGCCAGAGCCGGGAGACGATGAAGGTGATCTTCCTGGTGGGTGACGCGCCGCCGGCGAGCCGTGGGCAGCAGTGGGACTTCCAGACCTGGGCGAAGAAGGCGAAGGAGAAGCACATCGTGGTGAACACGGTGCGCTGCGGCGGGGACGAGACGACGGCGACGGCGTGGCGGTACGCGGCGAAGCTGACGGACGGCACGTTCGACACGATTGACCAGTCGGGCGGCATGCTGGCGGTGGCGACGCCGTATGACGCGGAGCTGGCGCGGGTGAACGCGGAGATCGCGAGCAAGACGCTCTACACGGGCTCGAGCGCGGTGCAGGCGCAGAACCGGGACCGGGCGGTGCAGATGGCGGCGCTGGCGCCCGAGGCGGCGGCCGAGCGCATCAGCTACATGAAGAAGGCGAAGCCGAGCGCTGGCCGGGGCGCGATGGCGGAGAGCAGCGCGCCGATGGCGGTGGGCGGAGCGATGGACCTGGCGGCGAAGCCCGAGGCGCTGGCGTCCGTGGACGCGGACGAGCTGCCCGCGGAGCTCAAGGGGCTGAACAAGGAGGCGCAGGCGGCGAAGGTGAAGCAGCTGGCCGAGGAGCGCCGGCAGCTGGAGGCCCAGGCGGCGAAGCTGGCGGCCGAGCGCGACACGTGGCGGGCGAAGAACGTGGCGGACAAGTCGGACAGCTTCGACGACCGGGTGATGAAGAGCGTGAAGACGCAGGCGGCCAAGCACGGCGTGGCCTACTGAGCCACCTCCCCTCTCCCTTCGGGAGAGGGACGGGGTGAGGGTTCCGCGTCACGCATAAGCGCGCAGGAACTCGAGCAGCGGCGGATTAACGACCTCCGGGTGCGTGAGGTTCGCCGCATGGGTGGCGCCCGGCACAGGAACGAAGCGCACGCTGCCGGGCAGGGTCTTGTGGAGGAACTCGCCATCCGAGGGAGGAAGCGCCACGTCCTCCAGCCCGTGGAAGACGATGGTGGGGCAGCGGATCTCCTTCAGCCGGCCGCTGATGTCATCGCGGTCGACGAGGTTGCGCACGGCGGCGGAATAGTGGGCGGCTGGAATCTGCCGCCAGCGCTCCTGCCAGGTGGCGTAGTGGCGCGGGTCTCCGAGAATGGGGTGTGAGAGCGCCTGAATGATGGGCTCGGGACCCACGGTGGACCAGACGTCGGCGGCTTGCAGGTAACCGGCCTTCGTCTGCTCATCATCGTTGGTGCCCCGGGTGCTCATGAGGACCAGGGCCTTCACGCGCTCGGGGTAGCGCAGGGCAACGCGGAGGGCACAGTAGCCTCCCTGGGACATGCCGCCCACCACGGCCTTGTCGATGCCCAGGTGGCCGAGCAGCGCGATGCAGTCGGCCGCCGAGTCCCACAGGTTGAAGGGCTTGCCATCCCAGCGGGTGCGGCCGAAGCCGCGAGCGTCCCAGCGGATGACGCGGAACTCGGGAGCGAGCGCCGCCACCTGCGGGTCGAACAGGCGGCTGTCCATCAGGAAGCCGTGACCCAGGATGATGGGGCGGCCAGAGCCACCCGAGTCCTCGAAGTAAATCCCCTGACCATTCAGCTCGGCGATGGGCATGGGCGGCTTCTTAACGGTTGCGTGCCTTCTTGGGAAAGCGCTTCGTCAGCAGCGGAGACGGCGGGGTGACGCCGGACACATCGACCCGGGGACAGCTGTAGTTGCCTGCCTCGATCTGCACGTTCTTGCTCTTCAGGGCGGGGAACTCGCCCGCGAAGATGAGCTCCGTGGGGTACTCCGCCTTGTGCCTCACGCGGGTGAGGGTGGGCGAGCGGAACTCGATGACGTCGAAGCTGGCCTCGCTGTAGTCCTCGTCCTGGCTGAGGGTGAAGAACCAGAACTTGTTGCCCTCGATCTTCAGCCGGCCCACGCGCGGGTTGCTGTCGATGATGTCCAGCGTCTGCACCTTGGGGCCCAGGACCACTTCATCGGCCTGGGAGACGGAGCAGCGCTCGAGCGAGATCCGCTCCAGCGTCGGGTGTTGCAGCAGCTCGGCGGACACCTCGCAGCTTTGAAGGGACACGCCCTCCAGCTTGCTCAGCCGGTTCCAGGAGACAGCCGTCAGGTCAAGCTGGCCGTACTCCTTCGGGGAGAGCCGGAGCGAGCGCAGCGCGGGGGCGTATGCCTCCAACAATTGCTGAATCTGCTCGGGCGTCACCGCCTCGAGGCCTTCGAGGCCCAGCCCTTCCGCTGGCGCTTCTTTCGCCAGTGCCACGAGGTCCTCGCCGCGAAGCCCCTGCTTCGAGATCGTTCCCATGAAGACGCCCCGTCCTTGCCCCGGTGTCCAGAATTCCGGGCTGCTTGTAGAATCTCCCGCAAAGCAGCCGAGGATTCCATGACCACGCCCATCTCTTCCCGCCCGCCGCTTCGTCCCGCGCAGGCCCCCGAGGCGCCCGCCGCGAACGCGCCCGTTGCACGCAACACGGCCGTGGCTCAGCAGGGCCCCGTGGATGTGTTCGCTCCCGCCGCCGTCTCCGGCACGGGCACCCGCCCGGCGGATGGGCTGAAGGCCTACGAGGAGCTGAGCGTGGCGCAGAAGGGGCTGCTCGGCGCCAATGGCCAGCAGCTCTACGAAGGCCTCAGCTCGAAGCAGCGGGGCGTCTTCCTGCTGCTGACGCAGCGCCTGGAGAAGAACGGCGTCGACCTGAGCGGGCTGCAGCTCAAGGGTGGAGCCGAGGGCATCCGCGGCAGCAACACGCGGTTCGATCTGCTCTTCGAGCCGAACCCGGAGGCCCTGGCGCGCTTCAAGGCCAGCGTGCAGGACGCGGTGAAGGCGGGGAAGTTCTCCGAGGACAAGGTCTCCTCGTTCTTCCACAAGGGCATGAGCGACTGGGGCGTGCGCGAGAACCGCGAGAAGTACGCGATGCAGATCGGCTTTGGCCCCGAAGGCGCCTTCGTGGACATGGACCGCTACAACCCCCGGCAAGGGGGCTTCTGGAACCATGTGAAGCACTGGGGCGAGATTCTCACCCCAGGCAACATGAACCCCGTGAAGGTGGCACCGGACCTGGGCGAGGACATCTTCAGCAAGCTGCCCCCTGCCTAGAGGTAGGGGCGCTCAGCCGTTGGACTCGGGCTGCGCGGAACCCTGACCCCGGCCCTCTCCCGAGGGGAGAGGGGGATGCGCTCAGCGCTTGGCGCGGCTCGAACTGGCGCGGCTCCGGCCTCGGCTGGCGCTGGTGCTCTTGCGGCTGGCGGTGCTCTTGCCGCGCGTGGTGCTCTTGCCCCTCGTGCTGGTGCCGGTGCTCTTGCTGCGGGACGTCTTGCCCGCGGTGGCGCGGCGGGGCCGGCTCTTGGTCTCACCGGCCTTGCGGCGCTGCTTGTTGACGGTGCGCGCGGCAAGCTCCTCGGCGCGCGACTCGCTGGCGCCACGCGCCTTGGCGGAATCCTTGATGTGCTTGTACTGACGCTTCTGCTTGGGGTTCGTCAGACCACGAGGCGGCATGCAGGCTCCTGTCACAGAGGGACAATTCCCGGCGCGCAAGGTGATCCTCATGGCCCCGCTTGTCAGCCTGCCCCTACAGAGGAGCGCAAGGCGTGATCACCCCTGGACACAAGAGGGGCAGGGCGTGATCACCTCCGGACACAGCATCCGCCATTGCACGGGCGCAGCGGGTCGATTAGGGCGCAAGTGCTTGCGCTCACGGAGGAGCACATGGTGCTGAAGATCGTTCAGACGGGAGAGCCGGTGTTGCGGCAGCGGGCCCGGGAGCTGACGCCCGAGGAGATCGCCAGTCCCCAGGTGCAGAGCCTCATCCAGCTCATGCGCGACACCATGCGCGACGCGCCCGGCGTGGGGCTCGCGGCACCACAGGTGGGCGTGGGCGTGCGCCTGGTGGTGGTGGAGGATCGTCCCGAGTACCAGGCGGGCCTGCAGCCCGCGGAGCTGGCCCTGCGAGATCGCCGGCCAGTGGACTTCCATGTCCTCATCAACCCGCGGCTGGTGGTGGAGGATCCGACGCCCGCCGAGTTCCACGAGGGCTGCCTGAGCGTGAACGGCTTCGCGGCGCTGGTGCCCCGGGCGCGCGCCGTGCGCGTGGAGGCGCTCGATGAGAACGGGGCCCCGGTTAGCATCTCGGCGCAGGGCTGGTACGCCCGCATCCTGCAGCACGAGGTGGACCACCTGAACGGCACGCTCTACATCGACCGGATGGAGCCGCGCAGCTTCACCTCCGCCGAGAACCACCGCCGGCACTGGGCCGGGCGCACCGTGGCGCAGGTGCGCGAGGCGCTCGGGTTGCCCGAGCGCCAGTTGTAGCGTCAGGGCTATTGATGCGTAACAGGTTTGGCAGGTGTCGGCGGAACAGAACTCGGCGATAGAGGGCTCCTGGAATACAGTCCCCACCCTGACGCCATTTCTCCTACCCTCCTGCGTTCATGCCGATCACCGAACTTCGCATCGAAGGGCTCCGCACCATCGAGAAGCTGCGCCTCAAGCTCGACGGCTTGACGGTGCTAATCGGTGACAACGGGAGCGGCAAGAGCAGCATCCTCGAGGGATGCGAGATCCTGCGCCGCGCCACGGGCGAGCACTTCATGGACGAGCTGCACAGCATCCATGGAGGGTTGCGCGCTCTCCTCAGGCAGGGCGCTCCCGCTCTGAAGCTCGGTGTGACCATGCGCCCACCACCGAGCCGTGGGCCCACGATCAAGTCAGTGGAGTACGACCTCGTCCTGACCCCAATCGGATCCTTCGCTCAACTCGAGGAGAAGATCCGCTTCACCACCAAGGCTCGTCCCGCCTCCAAAGCTCCTGGCAAGAAGCGCAATCAACCCGGAGTGCGATCCATCCCTGCTAGACCGGCGAAGACACGCGTGGTTGTGCACCGCGACGGGCATTTCGCCTTCGACGAATTCGAGGATGACGAGGGAGTGCACCACCCTGCGTTCGAGCTTCACGAGCATGAGCCCTTCCTTTCGCGCCCTGAACTGTACCGCTCAAGTTCCACGTATGATCTCGCCGCGCGGATCGCCGCCACCCACCTGCGCGGGCTGACCATCCATCTCCCCTTCGAGACTCTTCCTTCCTGGGTGGCCAGAGCGTTGGATAGGAAGTCCGCGCTCCGGAACTCCACTCCCCTGGCGCCCGCCAGCAGGTTGGAGAGGCTCGGCCTGAACCTGGCCAACGCGTTCCATGCCTTGAAGAACAATTCCAAGCACGAGGAGTGGCAGCGGACGCTCAGCTACATCCGTTTGGGTCTCGGCGAGCACATCGAAGACGTCGCCACACTGGCGGATCCGAGTGGCGGCAGCATCGCGCTGTCTCTCAAGCTGAAGAATCTCGATCGGCAGGTTCCCGCCTCCCAGCTCTCAGACGGGATGCTCTCGTACCTGGCCTTCGTCGCGCTGTTCCGCCTCTCTGGTCCGGACACTTCTCTGCTGGGCTTCGATGAGCCCGACGTGCACCTGCATCCCAAACTCCTGATGCGCGTGCTGGACATGTTCGAGGCCATGGCGCGCGACTTCCCGGTGCTGGTAGCCACCCACTCGGACCGATTGTTGGATGGGCTGTCGGACCCGGCCCGCTCCGTTGTCCTATGCGAACTGGACTCGAAGCAGACCACTCGTCTCCTCAGACCGGATCCACTCGCGCTCGCGCGCTGGTTGGAGCGGTACCGAGGAATAGGCGATCTCCGCGGTGCCGGGCATGAGGCGTCCGTCCTGACGCGCAAGGAGCCGGCTTGATGCGCCAGGTCTGTGTCCTCTACGAGGACGAGCGCGTCCCCCAGAGGAGTTTTGGCCTGCATGAACTGGCGAAGGCTTGTGTCCGTGATCGGCTCGAGGCTCAGCCGCGCTACGAAATCGATCAGGCCCTCCGCGACTGCCGTCCGCTGGGTGGAGACTCCAATGTATTGAAGAAGTTCCGCGAGGACGTGGACAGCATCGCCGCGGACGGGCGGCCTGTCGTTGCGGTCTTTGACAATGATCGCATCCGCCGGCTTCTCAAGCTTCCGGCCAAGGCTACCGACGCGCAGGTTCTCCAGGAGATCCGCAAGGGGACCTCCTCGGATCGGCTCCACGTCATCCTGCTCGACCGGAACATGGAGAGCGTCATCAAGGCGGCTCATGAGTGTGATCCAAGCATCCGCCAGGAGAGTGTGGATCTCGCCATCAAGAAGAAAGATCGTCTGGAGCGTGATGCCATCCTGGCCCGTCTGACGGGGCCGCAATTCAGAGCTGTCCGCGATTGCATCCGGGAGAAGCTGCCTTCCTTCCAGGAGTTGGTCGAGCTGCTCTGCGAACTCATCCAACGCCCCGCTCGCAGTCGAAAGAAGTCGTAGAGACACCCGCTTGCCCCGTGATGTCTCTTTCTTCGATCTGCTCGGCCGGGCTCTTCGCCAAGAAGTTCCCCCAAGCAGGTGCGGAGGTTGGCGCGAGCCCCGAGGAGCCCCATGCACCCGCTGGTTCCAGGCACCCGATTCGGAGTATGGCGAGTGAAAGCCTGGCAAGGGCAGGGGGGCTACGGAGCCGTGTACCGTGCCGAGCGCGTGGGCTGGAGGCGCTCGGAGCCTGGTGCGCTCAAGGTGTCACTGTCTGCGTGGAACTGGCGCATGGAGCGCGAGGTGGAGCTGCTCTCCCGCCTGAGTCACCCAAGCATTCCGCGCCTGCTGGACCGGGGTGGGCCACAGCAGCCTTCGGGCAACGAGTACCCCTTCTTTGTCATGGAATGGGTGCAAGGCCCGCGTCTGTATGCCTGGGCTGAGCAGTACTCCCCTTCGTGTCGGCAGCTGTGCCGGGTACTGGCTCAGCTGGCGCGGGCCCTGGAGGCGGTGCATGCCACCGGAGCGGTGCACCGGGACGTGAAGGGCGACAACGTTCTTCTCCGGCTGTTGGACCGGTTGCCGGTGCTCATCAATTTCGGCTCGTGCCACTTTGCTGGGGTGGAGCGGTTGACGAGGCAGTCGCTGCCACCGATGACTCCGGAGTATCTGTCGCCCCAGGCGGTGCTGTTCTACCTCCACAGCCTGCGTCAGCCGGACGGTTATTACCCACCGTCGCCAGCGGATGACCTGTACGCCTTGGGAGTGACTGCCTATCGGCTCATGATGGGCCAGTACCCCGCGCGCATCGACACGCGGCAGGATGAAGAAGGCATCTGGCAGGCGACGAGCCCAGATCCAAGGCCGCTGCTGGAGAGCAACCCCCGGGTGGATCCGCTGCTGCGGGAGGTGATCATCCGCCTTTTGTCGGACGCGCCGGACGCGCGAGGTACGGCGGCGCAGGTGGCCCAGGCGCTGGAGTCCGCAGCGGGTGAGGAAGAGCGTCCAGCGCCTTCCATGCTCCCTGTGCGTCCCCGAGTCTGGAAGCCGTGGCTGACGTTGGTAGCAGCGGCAGCGTGCGCGGTGTTGCTCTGGAGTTCGCAGTGGGGGCCTCGGGCTTTCAACGCCCAGGCCCCGGATGCGGGCACCACGGCAGTCGGGGACACCTCATCGGCCGAGC